>DASQBE010000135.1:0-4544 GCA_035635355.1 Binatia bacterium
GCCGGTGCCGCGGCGCCGCCCGACGGCGTCGATCTCGTCCAGGAAGATGATGCAGGGGGAGTTCTCCTTCGCCTGGCGGAAGAGGTCGCGCACGCGCGACGCGCCCACGCCGACGAACATCTCCACGAAGTCCGATCCCGAGAGCGAGAAGAAGGGCACGCCCGCCTCGCCGGCCACGGCCTTCGCGAGGAGCGTCTTCCCGGTGCCCGGAGGCCCCAGCAGAAGGGCGCCCTTCGGAATCCGGCCGCCGAGACGCTGGAATTTCTTGGGATCGCGGAGGAACTCGATGATCTCCTCCAGCTCCTGCTTCGCTTCGTCGGCGCCTGCGACGTCCTTGAAGGTGACCTTCGGGCTGTTCTCCATAAGCACCTTGGGCCGGCTCTTCCCGAATTTCATGGCGTTCGCGCCGCCCGATTGGATCTGGCGAATCATGAACATCCAGAGCACGAGCAGGGCGACGAACGGAAGATACGAGAGCACCAGGCTCCACCAGTTCATCCCGGGGGGCTTGGAGTTCACGATCGCGTCCGGGCTCTTCGCGAGAATGGCGCGTCCCAGATCCTTGTCCTCGGCGGGCAGGTAGACCTTGAAGAAGACGTAGGAAGCCGGCCGTCCCTCCTCGTGCGTCAGCGCGCTCGTCTTGAGCTCGCCGACCACCTCGCGCTCCACGATCGTCACGGCCTTGATGTTGCCGGTGTCCAGCTCCGCGAGGAACTCGGAGTAGGGAATCTCGTGGGTCTTGGCCTTGATCTCCCCGTAGATCTGCACGAAGAGGATGACGCCGAGCACGAGGATGAGCCAGAGGAGCGCGGTCCGGATCGGCCGCGCCGGACCGAACGGCGCCGACTTGCGCTGGGGAAGCCGCGGCGGGCGGCTCTTTCGCGGAGCCGGTCCCGACGACTTGCGAAGCATCGTTGCGGTTTTTTCTTTATCGAGTCGCTTCATGATGGGATCCCGGTGTAGGTGCGGGGCTTCGGCCAGATATCGGCGCGAACGCCCGAATACTCAAGTATTGGATCGCTGTTCGGCGCGCTTCGGTTCCCTTTTCCGCTTGCTCAGAACGACGGCTCCGCGATCGCGCCGCGCCTGAATCCCCATCGGGATGTCTGCGGAACGGCCGGGTTGTGACGTTAGAAGTGCGTGGAGGGCGTCGATGTGAGCCGTCGAGAGATCGAGGGCGTCCCCGTTCAACTCCTGCAAGGCGAAGCGCAATACGTACTTCCGCAAGAGCTTAGGGTAGAGGAGCAACCCCTCCGCATCAAGCTCGATTTTCCCGTCGTCCCGCGCGAGAACCACCCCCGCCAAGGCACGGCCCGCCTCCGCGGCCAAATGGGCATCGGCCTCCCGGAACATGGAGGCCTCGCGTAGGAGGGTTTCCCGGATCGACGGATTCATGCGTTGGATGCGCGGTAGAACCTCCAGCCTCACGAAATTGCGCCGGGGGTCCGTGGTCTGATTGGAAGAATCCGTTCGGAAGGCCAGGTTCCGCCGTTTCACGTAGTCCATCACCTGCTCGCGCGTGGTCGTGAGGAGCGGCCGGACCAGCTCCAGATCGGAAAGCTTCCGGAGCGGCCGCATGCCCCCGAGCCCCAGAAGGCCCGCTCCGCGGATGAGCCGGAGCAGCACCGTCTCGGCCTGGTCATCGGAGGTGTGCGCCACCGCGACGCGCGCGGCGCCGGAATCCGCCGCCATGAGCCGAAGCGCCCCGTAGCGCAGCTTCCGCGCGGATTCCTCCACGGATTCTCCGCGAGCGCCCGGATCGACGCGGGCGGTCAGGCATCGGGCGCCAAGCAAGGCCGCCATCTCCTGGACGAAGGCCTGATCTCCGTCCGATTCCGCACCCCGCAGCCCGTGATTCACGTGCCCCACGACGATCTCGGCGGGCGCTCCGGTCCGCTCGCGACGCGCCACGAGGAAATCCAGCAGCGAGACCGAATCGGGGCCGCCCGAGACGCCCACCAGGAGCGCGGCGTCGCGCGGGATGAGCTCGTGCTCCTCGATCAAGTGCTCCGCGTGAAGCTCCAGGCGGCAATCACGGGGATTGGGCCGCGCCGCGCGGACGCCTCGAGGTTGTCGTGGGGTGAGGAGGGCCATCCGGGGAGTATAGACCTCGGTCTGGCCCTCTTCTTACTTCAAGAGCACGAGCTTTCGCGAGGACGGCCAGGCGCCGTGGGCGGGAGGAACCGCGGCGAGTGCCAGCGCCAGGACGATCGCGAGCAGCACATTGCGTGGGCGGGGGTCCATGTTCTGTTCTCCTTTGGGTTTCCCCGCTCTCGATGCCGGCCTGCGCGGGGGCTCTACCCAGGACAACGGGGGGCAGGCGTGGAACCGGACAGACTTTCTCTGGCTGACCCCTCCCGCCGCGCGTATCGTTTCCGGCCTTACGCTTCGCGAGGGAACGAAACGTCGTGACCATCGACAACCTCATCGGCCGAAAACTCTCCCACTACCGGATCGTCCGGAAAATCGGCGAAGGCGGGATGGGGGTCGTCTACCAGGCGCGGGACCCGCGGCTGGAGCGCGACGTCGCCCTCAAGCTCCTCGCCACCGGCACCCTCGTGGGGTCGGACGCCCGCCATCGCTTCCGCCGGGAGGCGCTCGCGCTCTCGACGCTCAACCACCCGAACATCGCGACGGTCTACGACTTCGATTCAGGAGGGGACGCGGACTTCCTGGTCATGGAGCTGATCCACGGCGAGACCCTGGCCGAGAAGCTCCGAGGCGGCGCGATCCCCGGCGTCCAGGCCCTGGCGATCGTGACGCAGATCGCCGAGGCGCTCGAGTTCGCCCACGAGCAGGGGGTCATCCACCGGGACCTGAAGCCGGGAAACGTCATGGTCACGGCCGCGGGCTTCGTGAAGGTGCTGGATTTCGGCCTCGCGCGGCGTCGCGGCGCGCGGGCGACGACGAGAAAGGGCAAGGAGGCGTGGGGCGGAGTCGCGGCTCTGGCTTTGAGCCAGGCGATGGGAACGCCGGGCTACATGAGCCCGGAGCAGGTCCGAGGGCTATCGCAGGACAGCCGGACGGACCTGTTCGCGTTCGGCTGCGTTCTCTTCGAGTGCCTCGCGGGGCGGCGTGCGTACGAGGGGGAGACCGCGGAGGATGTCATCGTCGCGGTCCTGACCCGAGAGCCGCGGTGGTCGGCGCTGCCGGACGGCGTTCCTCCGGGCCTGCGAAGCCTCCTGGCGCGCTGCCTGGAGAAGGATCAGGAAAAGCGGCTTCCACGCATCGGCGAGGCCCGGTCGGAGCTCGAGGCGCTCCTGGGCACCCGCCGACACATCCCGATCCGCTTCGCCCGGCCCCGCTCCCCTTCGCCGAACAACCTGCCCGCCTCGGGGACGAGCTTCATCGGCCGCGGCGCGGAGGTCGCGGAATGCCGGGGTCTCCTGTCGCGCACCCGTCTCCTCACCTTGACGGGCGCCGGCGGATGCGGGAAGACGCGGCTTGCGGTCGAGGTCGGGACGAGCGTGCTCGCGGATTTTCCCGACGGCGTCTGGTTCACGGACCTGGCTCCGATTCGCGAGGACGCGCGCGTCTTCCAGGCGGTCGCGGCCGCGTCCGGGGTGAGCGAGGAGCCGCAGCGGGCGCTCATCGACACGCTCGCGGGCGCGCTTCGTGAGAAGAGAACGCTCCTGATCCTGGACAATTGCGACGGGCACCTCGGCCCGTGCTCCGATCTCGCGCACGCGATTCTCCGCTCCTGCCCCGGGGTCAGCCTTCTGGCCACGAGCCGGGAGGCGCTGCGGATCTCCGGCGAGCACCTGTGCCTCGTCCCGCCGCTCCAGGTCCCGCCCCGGGACGGGAACGTCACGGCCGCGGCGATCGAGGCCGTCGAATCGGTGCGCCTCTTCGCCGCGCGCGCCGAGAGCGCGAAGCCCGGATTCACCATCGCGGATCGGGACGCTCCCGCGGTCGCGGACATTTGCCGCCGGCTGGACGGAATCCCGCTGGCCATCGAGCTGGCCGCGTCGCGCGTCGCGGTCCTCACCGCGGAGGAGATCCGCGCCAAGCTCGATCACCGCTTTCGGCTCCTCACGACCGACCGTCCGGAAGCGCCCGCGCGCCATCAGACCCTGCGCGCCGCGATCGAGTGGAGCTACGACCAGCTCACCCCGGGCGAGCGGGATCTCTTCGCCGACCTCTCCATCTTCGAAGGAGGCTTCACGCTCGAGTCGGCCGCGTCGGTCTGCGGCGGGGCGCGGGACGAGTTCGTGGTTCTGGATCTCTTCACGCGTCTCCTGGACAAATCCCTGCTCGTCGCCGAGACGGCCGAGGACGGAACCCCGCGCCACCGCTACCTCGAGACGATCCGGGAATATGCGCTGGAGAAGCTGGCTTTAGCCGCGACCGCGGACGACCTCCGGCAGCGTCACCGGGATTATTTCCTCGCGGTCGCCGAGAAGGCTGCGCCGGAGCTGACCGGGCCGCACCAGGCGTCCTGGCTCGCGCGTCTGGACGCGGATCACGAGAATCTCTTGAGGGCGCTCCGGACCTGCGCGGAATCGCCGGGAGCCGTCGAGGGACTCCGTCTGGCCGCGGCGCTC
>DASQBE010000136.1:0-4435 GCA_035635355.1 Binatia bacterium
ACCCCGCGGCGCCCCAGCGCCGACACCGCGCCCTCGAGGAGCCGATTTCCAATCATCTCGTTGAATCGCGACAGGAGGACCGCGATCCGAAGGCCGGCGCCCTCGAGCGATCCCTCGACCACGCGCGGCGCGGCCCGCGAGGGGCTCACGCCGGGAGCCCCCGCTTGCCGTTCCCGCGTCCCGCGTGCGGCGCGCCGGCCGTCGCGGTCCGCTCGAGCAAGTGCCCCAGGCGCTCCCGCTTGGTGGCCAGGTAGCGGGCATTCGCCGCATTCGGCACGATCTCGAGAGGCTCGCGCGCGACCACATCGACGCCGTACTCGCGCAGCGCTTCGATCTTGCGCGGATTGTTGGTCAGGAGCCGGATCCTGGTATCGCCCAGATCGCGGAGGATCTGGGCCGCCACGCCGTAGTCCCTGAGGTCGGGCGCGAAGCCCAGCTTCAGATTCGCGTCGACGGTGTCGAGCCCCAGGTCTTGCAATTCATAGGCGCGGAGCTTGTTCGCGAGGCCGATGCCGCGCCCCTCCTGGCGCATGTACAGGAAGACACCCGCCCCCTCGCGGTCGATCCGCTGGAGGGCGGCCTCGAGCTGCTCGCCGCAATCACAGCGCTGGGAGCCGAACACGTCCCCCGTGAGGCACTGTGAGTGCACCCGAACGAGCCGGGCGCCCCGGCCGGGTGAGCCCTGGACGAGCGCGACGTGATGGTGTCCGTCCACGAGGCTCTCGTACACCACGACCCGGAACGTCCCGAAGCGAGTCGGAAGCCTCGATACGGCCACCCGCTTGATGAGCCGCTCGTGGAGGTAGCGATATCGGATGAGGTCCCGGATCGTGATCAGGGTCAGCTTGTGGCGTCGGGCGAGCCGTTCCAGCTCCCGGCCGTTCGCCATCCTTCCGTCCGCCGAGAGAATCTCGCAGAGGACGCCCGCGGGGTGGAGCCCCGCGAGACGAACCAGGTCGAGCGCGGCCTCGGTGTGCCCGGGGCGGCGGAGGACGCCTTCGTCCGCGGCGCGCAGCGGGAAGACGTGGCCGGGCCGGGCCAGCTCTTCCGGCTTCGTCTTCCGGTCCGCCAGCGCGCGGATGGTGAGCGCGCGGTCGTGGGCGGAGGAGCCCGAGGTGGTGCCGCGCAGGAGATCCACCGAGACGGTGAACGGGGTCGAGAAGCGCGCCGTGTTGATGGGCGCCATCAGCGAGAGCCCGAGCGACTCCAGCCGGCTCGCGGGCATGGAAACGCAGATCAGCCCGCGCCCTTCGCTCGCCATGAAGTTCACGTCCTCGGCCGTCGCCCGCTCGGCCGCCATGACGAAGTCGCCTTCGTTCTCGCGGTCCTCGTCGTCCACGACGACCACCATCTTCCCCGCGCGGATCTGCCGGAGCGCGGTCTCGATGTCGGCGAAGGAGCGCGCCCCCTTGGGAACGCGTCCGAGGCGCGCCCTCACGCCAGCCTCTCCAGATATCGTGCGATGAGGTCCACTTCCAGGTTCACGTCTCTCCCTTCCTCGTATTCCGAGGCGATGGTGTGCTCGAGCGTGTAGGGAACGAGGGCCACGGCCGCGCAGGGGTCTTCCCAGGAGGCGACCGTGAGGCTGATGCCGTCGAGGGCCAAGGAGCCCCTCCCGGCCACATAGCGGCGGAGGGGCTCGGGTATCTCCACGCGCACGAGAACGTCCCGGCCCGTGCGGCGCACCGACTGGATCCGCGCCACGGCGTCCACATGCCCTTGGACCCAGTGCCCGCCGAGCTCATCCCCGAGCCTCAGGGCCCGCTCCAGGTTCACCCGCTCCCCGGGGACAAGCCCCCCGAGCGTCGTGCGGCGCAACGTCTCCGGCACCGCGCTGGCGTGGAAAACGCCCTCCACGGCCCGCTCCACGGTGAGGCAGACGCCGTTCACCGCGACGCTCGCGCCCGGGGCCGGGGGCGGCTCGAACGAAGCCAGGATCTGAAGCCTGGCCCCGCCCGAAGCGTCCCACTCGATGCTTTCGACGCGCCCGAGGCGCTCCACGATCCCGCTAAACATCGCGCCTCCCGCGAAGGGATCCCTCGATCCAGAGGTCCCGTCCCACGCGGCGCGTCACAAGCTGATCGAGCTCGATGGCCTCGTCCAGGCGGCCCAGCCCGAGATCCCGGGTCCAGGTCGGGGCGCTCGAGCCTCCGAGGATCCGGGGCGAGATCCCGATCGCCACGCGATCGGCCAGCCCCTCGCGCAGGATGGCGCTGTGGACCGTCGGCCCCCCCTCCACGAGGATGGAGAGCCGTCCGTCCGCGGCGAGCTGGCGAAAAAGGGTCGGAAGGGGCACTCTCCCGTGCGCGTCGGGCGGGAAGCGCAGGACGGAGACGCCGCGCGTCTTCAACGCCTCCACCGACTCCTCGTCCCGGGAGACGGTCGCGACCAGGAGCGGCGCCCGTCCCGCCGAGGCGACCAGCCGCGAGCCCGCCGGGATGCGAAGGTGCGAGTCGAGCACGACGCGGACCGGGCTTCTGCCCCGGGCGAGCCGGACCGTGAGCTCCGGATCGTCCGAGAGCACCGTCCCGATGCCCACGAGCACGGCGTCGTTCCTGGCCCGAAGCCCGTGGCAGAGCCTCTGCTGCGCTTCCCCGCCCAGCCCGCGCGAATCGCCGCGATCGCTCGCCACGCGCCCGTCGAGGGACACCATCGACTTGAGCATCACCCACGGGAGCCCGGTGGCCAGGAACTTGAGGTAGGGAGGGTTCAGCTCTTGGCACTCGTCCCCGCGGACGCCTTCGACGATCGTGAGCCCCGCGCGGCCGAGGGCTGCGATCCCTCGCCCGTTCACCAGGGGATTCGGATCCCGCATGCCGAGCACCACGCGCCGGATGCCCGACGCCAGAATCGCCTCGACACAGGGAGGGGTCCGGCCCTGGTGCGCGCACGGCTCCAGCGTCGAGACGAGCGTCGCTCCCCGGGCCTGCTTCCCGGCCTCCTCGAGCGCGCGCACCTCCGCGTGCGACTCACCCGCGCGCGCGTGGTAGCCGCGCCCCACGATCTCGCCGCTCCGGAGAACCACGGCGCCGACGCGAGGATTGGGGTGGGTCGTTCCGATTCCGCGCCGCGCGAGCCGGATGGCCTCACGCATCGCGCGATCCTCGGCGGCCGTGACCGAACGCGCCGTCTCGCGCGCCGGCTCCGCCTTCCCGATCGAAGTGATCCGCATGCTCATAAAAAGCAAAACCCCGCAGGCAGACACCCGCGGGGCGCACGCGGCCCAAAGGCCGGACGCTTCCGACTCACGTGATCATCCTTCTCCCATCCAGACTATGACTGTCGGCTCCGGAATCTCACCGGGATCTGCCGCGGGATCATGACCCTTGGCTCGCGGGCTTTCACCGCCGGTGGGGACTTTCACCCCGCCCCGAAGGATGTCTGCAGTTGATGAGGATGGTAGACCGAACCGAACGTCAGCGCAAGAGGATGAGCTTCTTGGCCTCCACCTGCTCGTCCGCCTCCAGGCGGTAGAAATAGGCCCCGCTCGCCAGCGGCCGGCCCTGGTCGTTCGTGCCGTCCCAGGTGAGGCGATACTCCCCCGCGGGCATGGCGCGATCGGCAAGGCTCCGGACGCGCGCCCCCGAGACATCGAAGATCAGAAGACGGACCCTCGCCGGGTGGCCCAGCGAGAATCGGATCGACGTGGACGGGTTGAACGGATTCGGCGCCGCGTTGTAGAGCCGGGCCCGGGGTTCGGCCGCGGTGGTGGTCTCGTCCACGCCGGTCGCGACATAGCAGCCGGGCACTTCGAATTCGTTGACGAGGGTCCGGTAGAGGAGGAGGTTTCGACGGCTGTTGACGGATATCTCCGAGAGGCTGAAGCCGAGCAGCACCGACCGCGAGGAGTCCGCCACGACCCCCACCGAGTCGCGCTTCTCCACCGAGGCGAGGGTGGAGTTGGGGTACGTGATCCAGGACCGGGTCTTGGACGTGGCGCAGGACGAAATCTGGAATGAGTCGAAGCGGTTCAGGTTCGGGCACTGGCCATCCAGCGGGAAGGGCTCCAGAGCGATGCGGGTCCCCGCGGCGCCCTTCGTGATGGGCAGGAGCGAATCCTGGGGCACGTCCTCCCACACGTCGCGCAGGAACGCGGTTCCGAGGGCGCACGTCAGGAACGTGCCGATGTCCGCCCCGTTGACGGAGAGATCGTAGGCCAGATTGTCCCCCGCGATGAGGAGACCCCGGTTCCCGCCGGGCAGCGCGAGCCAGGACTGCAAGAGCTGCTGGTCCTCGGCCGCGATCGTGGACGAGGAACGGTCCCCCACGTCCCACACGATGGCGGAATAGACCCCCAGCGTGGAAGCCGCGACCGCCGGCCAGTGCCGGATGGGATCGCCGGGCGGCGAGCCGCCGGGAGCGTTCCCGATCGCGTTGTCCGGAGCGTTCACGTCGTAACGGTCGAAGCGCAGGCCCAGGGCGGCCAGCGACTGGG
>DASQBE010000137.1:0-9066 GCA_035635355.1 Binatia bacterium
GGCAACGTGACGCGAAGTGAGCCCATCTCCCCGTCGCCCTGAGAAACCAGAAGGAGGGTGGGTCGGTCGAGGGCCATGCGCGCCGTCGGCCTAAAGGCAAAGGACCACTGATCGCCCCTGGCGCGAACGAAGCGCAAAGGGTGCCCCGCGCTCACGGTCGGCGCGAACGGTCCGGACGCGAACGTCTCGGTTTCCTCCGCAAAGCGAAGCAGAAAGCCCTTGCGAAGCCTCAACTGCGAGCCATGCACCAGAATGGCCTTCTGCTTCGCCTCGCGCTCCGGCCTCGATAGCTCGCATACGGCGGGACACCGGTCCAAACCGGCCGCGGCCGGCCCGTGCACCACGTACGCGAAGACATGGGGCCTCGCGTTCCACCGAACTCGAGTCATGGCCAGCCGCGCCAGGATGGCCGTGGCGCCATGATCGGGATGCCGATCCTCGAGGGAGGGCATGAAGAGAACCGTCGGCTGATATTCCGCAAGCTCCTCGGCGAGCCGGTCGACGGATGCGTGCATCCCGCCCAGGAGGGCTTCGGTGACGCGCTGATCGGCGAATCCCAGGAATCGCGCTCTCGAGGAGGCAACGCCCAGACATTTCAGCGCCGCGAGCGCCTCCCTGCGCCGGCGCGCGCCCCAGCGTATTCGATCGCGCTGCGAGATGCGCCAGCGGAGCTCGGTGGCGCGCTGCGCCCAGGGGTTGTTCTCGCCGTCGGTCACATAGACGACCCGGACCTCGGAGCCAGCCGATACGGCAGCCTGGAGCGCTCCCCCGGTCGCGACCGACTCGTCGTCCGGGTGTGGCGCGAGCACCATGACTCGGTCACGACAGGAAATGTTCATCTCGCTCATTTCTTGGGAGGATCTCCGCCGCGGCTTGCCGGACCCTGAACGGATGCGGGTGAATCTCTGAGTTTGCCCCGTGGATCGAGGGTCCGTCTACGGGGAAATACGGCCTACCGAAGGGTCATCCGGTGAAGTACGGAGTTGATCACAGGCCGAGAAGCTGGCGCTTGAACGACTCCCCACACGCGGGCTTGGGCCCCAGGGCCATGGCGAAGTAGGCGTCCGCGACCGCCTTCCCCGGTAGCCTTCCCACCGGGCGCCCGCCGATCTCGATCGAGGATCCGAAACCGGGTCGGTAGCTGAAGACGATCTCTTGACCCGGCTTCATATCCACCAGCCAGCTGTAGAGCACCTGGTATTGTCGTTGGACTTCTTCGGACACGCCGGGGGTGTTCTCCCGAAGGCCCTTCCGCCATGCGTTCCGGATCTGCTTCGCGCTCACGTCGCGCACGAAATGGCTCACGTACCTCCGTGATCGATTCGCGCCCAGGATGAGTCGCGCGTCACGCTCCCTGGCGGGCAGGTAGAGGCCGGCCACCAGAACTTTGAATCCGAACTTCCGATAGACCGCCGACCCGTTGAGGACGAGCCTCGCCCCTCCGGCTCGAACGGAATTGGGAAGGGTGACTCCTGCCAGAGTTCGCGCGCTGGCGATGGGCGTGAGGGCGAGGGTCAGCACGAAGGCTGCAGCAACGCCTCGGATCGAGCGGGCCACCTTATTTTCCCGTCACCAGCATTCGCGCGAAGGCGGAGAGCTCTTCCGGATTGAGGTCCGACACGATCCAATAGGCCATCCCGCCATGAGTCTCGTGGACGACGTGATAGCCCTGATGCGTCCGCGGGGGAGTTTCCGAATCCGCGGCCCCCTCGTCCGGCCACGTGAACACATTGATGAAGTGCTTGCGACGCTGGTAGACGAGAGCGGCGACCGCCCGACCGCGCAGATAGTCGAGCCGGCCGCCGATGAGCGGGTACCCGGACGCCGCCAGGTCCGTGACCGGAGGGGAGAAGTCCAGCTTGCCGTTGAACCAGGGTTTGACCGTGTGCTGGTCCGTGGAGGCAACGTCCATCAGGTGACTGGCCATGAGGGAGCGGACGTGGCTCGATACCACTTCCCCTTCCATGGAGGCGAAACCGTCAACCCCGTGATGGGATGTGAAGAGCCACGCCCCGCCGAGAACCACGACCACAGTCGCCGCGGCGCCCAGCCAGCCCCAGGTCGCGACGCTCCTACGGCGATCCGCACCCCGGCCGCGGCTCGCCTCCCTCCACGCGGCCTGGCTCACGCGGGCCCGAAGGGAATCCGGCGCGGGGTAATAGGGCGCCTCCGCGCGCAGACGCTCGCCGAGTCCTCTCATGCCGCCGAGGGCTTCGGCGCAGGTGGGGCAACGGTCCAGGTGCTCCTGGATCTCTCGACTCCCGAGGGGATCGAGCTCGTCGTCCACGAACGCCGAGAGTCTCTCCAGCACGTCTTCGCACTGCATATCAGCCGTTCTCCTTCGGCCCGCCCGGTGCCAGGGCGAGTAAGAGCTGCTTGCGCCCGCGGGCGAGGCGCGACATCACCGTGCCGATCGGCACGCCGGAGACCTGGGCGATTTCCTTGTACGACAGGCCTTCCAGCTCACGAAGCACCAGCACTTCGCGGAACTCGACCGCCAGCCGGTCCAGCCCTTCTCGCACCGACTCCGCCGCGGCCCTGCGCTCCAGATCGACATCGGGCCCCGGGGATCGTTCCTCCACGGTGTGGATCTCTTCGTCGAATTCCACGTTCTGGCCGCTGGGTGGCCGGCCGCTGAGTCGGGTGAAGCAGGTGTTCCGGACGATGCTCAGGAGCCAGGCTCGCCCGTCCGCCCCGCGAAACCCGTGGAAGTGTCGGATGGCACGCAAGAACGCGTCCTGCACCGCGTCCTCCGCGTCCTGCGCGTCCCGAAGGAGGTAGCGCGCCAAGTTGTGCGCGGCGTCCAGATACGGCAGGACGCACTCGTTGAAGCGATCCAGCTCTCGCGGCGAAAGATACCGCCGCGGGCCATCCGCCTCCGGTTCCCTCTCGTGAGTCACGCGCGGTATTCCTCCCGTACAGACTCGCCTCGTGCGCGATTTATTCCCGGGTTGCCGGGCTTTTTGAGCCCAGGAATAACTTCGTCTCTACTCAGGTCTGGGTCGGTGGAGCGAAACACAATCCCAACCCTTGACCCGGAGGTAACCCATGAGCGCTGTCTCGGAATCCCGCATCGGCCGTATCGCCCGCCGCACCCCGGCATTCCTGCTGCTCTGCCTCGGCCTCGCCCTGCCGTGGGTCGTTTCATCACTGGCGAACGCGGAGGAGAAACCCAAGCCGAACACCGTTCAAGTGAGTCTGACCGAGTGGAGAGTTTCGCTCACACCCAAGGAAGTCCCTCCCGGACCCGTCGTGTTTCAAGTGACCAACTCTGGCAAGGTTCCACACGCACTGGAGATCGAGGGACGCGGCCTCGAGAAGAGTACATCGCGGATCCTTCCCGGCGCCAGCGCGACCCTGGCGCTGGACCTTCGCCCCGGGACCTACGAGGCGTACTGCCCCATCGGCAGGGGCTCGCACAAGAGGATGGGAATGACGAACCACCTTTCGGTCGCCGACGCCAAGGCGACATCCGCGGAAAGCGGCGAGTACGGAGAGTACGACCACGGTGGCATGCACGACATGGGGCATGGCGAGGAGGCGGAGCGTAGCGATGCGCCCAAGATGATGAAGGTCCTGGGAGGCGGCCCGGTGATCCAGATTCTCCCCGGCCCCTTCCCGTTCGCCGACAGCGCCATGGTGGTCATTCGGGACCGCCCCGCGGACCAGCAGGCGGACCTCACCAAGAAGGCCCGCTTGGGTCCCTACTCGAACAAGGTCGCGAACATCGCGGGGAACATCTCCCTCGTGGCAATCGACCGCGGCGCTTCCGGCGACTCGGTATCCGGCGTGGCCGAGTTCACCGCGCAAGACGGCGCGCGGTGGAAGGTGATCATGGACCGCGTGCAGACCAAGGACATCCCGTTCAACCCGCGCTTCGGCGGCGTGGTCATGGGCCTTTTCTATCACGGCGCCTCCGGCGTCCACACGCCGCTCGTGCCCACCATCCAGAGCTCGCTCGCGCTGTGGGCGTTCGCGCACCTGTACAAGGACGGCCGGCTGGTCACGGACGACGCCATGGTCCACGTCATGCTCCTCTCGCGCACGCGGCGCACGAGTGATTGGGCGCTCGATTGCTGGGATTGCTCCGACCGGCCCGTGGAGGAGCTCCAGTTGCAGGTCACCTCGGCGCCCAACACGCCGCCGTTCGACGCGCCGGGAGGCTTCCTCTTCGTGAACTGGGAGAAGTCGAGCGGGAAGGCCGGGACGCTGAAGGCAGCTGGACCGCGAGGCTGACATGGGACTGAGGCTACCGGTCTGGGTGCGGGGGGTGTTTCTTGTGACCCTTTACCCGTTGTTGGCCGCCGCGCCCCTCGTGATCTTCGTCACGCTGAATCCTGTCTCCGATCACGTGCGGGTCGCCGAGGTGGGCGTCGATTGCGCCGTGGTGGGCCTCACGATTCTCGCGCTCCAATTCGTGATCACCGCCCGCCTGTCCTGGGTGGAGGCACCGTTCGGCCTCGACGTGCTTCTGGTGTTCCACAGGGCCATGGCGCTCGTCGCCACGGTGCTGCTCTGTGTGCATCCCGTTCTGGTCGCGTGGGGAGAGGGATGGTCGCTCCTCACCGGGTGGCACGAGCGTTGGTACATCTGGGTCGGCCGCCTGGCGCTCGCCGTCCTGCTCCTTCACGTGATCCTGAGCCTGTCGCGCCGCGTCATCCGTCTTCCTTACGAGAAGTGGCGGCGCCTGCACAACCCGATCGCCCTGGCCATTCTCATGCTGGGGTTCGCCCACAGCCTTGCGGCGGGCGACGACATGCACGGCGCCGCGCTCTTCGTGTGGGCCTCGGTGATGGCGGTCGCCTTGGGGTTCTTGCTCTACAGCCGCGTGGTTCGGCCCAGGCTGCTGCTCCGCCACGCGTTTCGCGTGGTCGAGGTGAAGCCGGAGGCGCCGCGCGTCTGGACGCTGACCTTGGAGCCGCAGGGGAATCGACCGTTCCGTTTCGCCCCGGGGCAATTCCAGTTTCTGCGTCTGCACGGCGCCGAGATTCCCCCTGAGGAACATCCCTTCACCGTCGCGTCGAGCCCGGCGCGGCCGGACCGGATCGCCGTCACCATCAAGGAGAGCGGCGACTTCACGGCCGGAATCGGCCGCGTTCGTCCTGGAGATCGCGCCACGGTTCACGGGCCGTTCGGCCGGTTCTCGCACACCCTCCACGCCGACGACGAGAATCTAGTCTTCGTCGCCGGCGGAGTGGGGATCACCCCTCTGATGAGCATGCTGCGCTACATGAGGGACCGTCGCGAGCCACGACGGGTGATGCTCGCATACGCCAGCCGAAGCGCCGCGGACGTGCTGTTCGCCGATGAGCTGGAGGTGATGCAGGCCGGCGGGTACCCCGTACTGAACCTCGTTCACGTCCTCGCCGAGGCGCCCTCATCCTGGGCCGGGGAGACCGGAATGCTCGACGCCGACCGGCTCCTCGCCCTTTGCGGGGGCGCCGGGGACAAAGCCTTTTACGTGTGCTGCCCGCCGCCCATGGCGGCTTCCCTGATCCGCGGGCTGCGGCGCAGCGGGGTGAGCTTGGGCCGCATCCACACGGACTATTTTTCGCTCTGAGGCTCGAGCTCGACGAGGGGGACGATCCATGCAGCGCTTTCGATGGATGGGGCTCTATGCGGTTCTCGTGGTCGTGGCGCTGGGGTGTGCCATCGGAATCGTCGCGGCCTTTCGAGCGGCGGGCTAAGGCTGGGACTCGGAATTGCCGGGGCCCCTATGTTTCACGGTGGCCCCGCGCGCACCCCGCGAGTATCATGGCGCCGCGTGAAACCCAGAGAGCTCACCATACGCAGCCTCATCCTCGGGGCGCTCATCACCACGGTCTTCACGGCCGCCAACATCTACCTCGGCCTCAAGGTCGGCCTCACCTTCGCCTCGTCGATTCCCGCCGCAGTGATCTCGATGGCCATCCTGAGCGCCGTGAAGGACTCCTCGATCCTCGAGAACAACATCGTCCAGACCGTCGCCTCCGCGGCGGGCACCCTGTCGGCCATCATCTTCGTTCTCCCGGGGCTCGTCATCGTGGGCTGGTGGACGGGGTTCCCGTTCTGGCAATCCTTTCTCATCTGCCTGAGCGGCGGCGTGCTGGGTGTGGTGTTCACCATCCCGCTCCGACGCGCGTTGGTGACGACGTCCGACCTGCCCTACCCCGAGGGCGTCGCCGCGGCCGAGGTGCTGAGGGTGGGATCCGGCACGCGCGGCGAAACGAAGGACGATACGGGCGAGGCGCGCGAGGGGCTTGTCGCCGTCATCCTCGGCTCGGTCGCTTCGGCGGGGCTCGCCATCGTGACCGCGACGCGCGTCGCGGCCGCCGAGGTGACCGGCTTCTTCCGTGTGGGGGCCCTGGCCGCGAGCGGGTACGACGTGGCCTGGTCGCTCGCGCTCCTCGGCGCGGGCCATCTGGTCGGGCTGTCGGTGGGGATGGCGATGCTGGTCGGCCTCGTGATTGCCTGGGTGATCGCCGTGCCGATCCTGACCTCCATGCAACCCGCCGCCCCGGGCGTGGCATTCGCCGCGCACACGCTCGCGATCTGGCGGACGCAGGTTCGGTTCATCGGCGCCGGCGCGATCGCCATCGCCGCGATCTACACCCTCGCGACCCTGGCGAAGCCGGTGGTCGGCGGGCTCGTCGCCACGCTGGCGGCCTCTCGGGCCAAGGCCTCGGGCGACGATCGGGACCGCGATCTCTCGCCCGGGTGGATTCTCGTCCTCACGGCCGCGTGCCTGCTCGTCGCGGGGTGGCTGGCGTACACCTTCGCGCGCTCGACCGTGCTCGCCCCGAGCGCGCTGCCGCTCACGCTGATCGCCGTGCCCTTCGTGTTGCTCGGGGGATTCCTCATCGCAGGAATCTGCGGCTACATGGCCGGCTTGATCGGGGCCTCGAACAGCCCGATCTCGGGCGTCGGCATCCTCTCGATCGTGCTCTGCGCCTCGGCGATCCTCCTGGCCGTCTCCCCGGTCGCGGGGACGCGGCCCGCGCTCGTCGCGTTCGCGCTCTTCGTGACGGCGATCGTCTTCGCGTGCGCGACGATCTCGAACGACAACTTACAGGACTTGAAGACCGGCCAGCTCGTGGGCGCCTCGCCGATGCGCCAGCAGATCGCCCTCATCGTGGGGGTGGCCGCCGGAGCCGCCGTGATCCCTTCGGTGCTGAACCTGCTCGCCAAGGCCTACGGTTTCGCCGGGGCCCCGAACGTGGGGGTGATCGCGCCGAATCCGCTCCCGGCGCCCCAGGCGACGCTCATCTCCGCGCTCGCGCAGGGCGTCATCGGCGGCAACCTCGACTGGAAGATGCTCGGCATCGGCGCGCTCGTCGGGGTCGGGCTCATCCTGCTCGACACCACGCTGGGCGCGATGAAGAAGCTGCGCATCCCGCCGCTGGCGGTCGGCATCGGGATCTATCTCCCGATGTCCGCGACCTTCGCCGTCGTCGTCGGCGCGGTGGTCTCGCACTGGTATGACCGGCGCGCCCGCTCGATGCCGAACCCGGCGCGGGCGGAGCGCCTCGGCACACTCGTGGCGTCGGGATTGATCGTCGGCGAGAGCCTGTGGGGCGTCATCAACGCCGGCCTCATCGTCGGCTTCTCGAGGGACGCTCCGATCGGGCTCGTTCCCGAGGCCTTCGCGCCCGCCCCGTGGCTGGGATTGCTCGGCTTCGTCGGGGTGATCGTCTGGCTCTACGGGTGGATGCTCCGGAGATCCGCCGTGGCGCGGTAGCGCCGGCCGTACGAAATGGGGCTCCGCCTCTTGGCCCCTCGATCCGCGTAGGACATCGACCCGTTCACCTGCTCGAATGTCCGCGCAAGTCCCTGCAAAACGTCGGTGAACGCAACCCACGTCAACCGGTGGAGGCTCCCTCCACCGTCCGGCGCTCGTGGCACCGGGGACAAACTTGAGTGGAACACCGGCGATTCCCCCGAGGTCCTGATTTCAGTTTCTCGAGGGCCGTGAGCGCCTTCTTGGGCTCTGATGACCCATCCAGGAACAATCACCGCGGCGAATCGTCCCAAAACATACGGGGCGAGTGACCTCGATCCTGTCCGTCCTACGAACCTTGGTCCACTCCACGTGACTAAGTGCAAGCGATTGCTCACGCGGCCGGACCCGAGGCCCCGGTGGCACGTGACCTGCCACGAGCGTTCCCCCTAGCGGACGCCAACGGCCCGCTTCTCTACCGCCAAACGGCGAAACTCCAGACACGTCCATGGAGGACAAGATGAAAAGGAATCGTCTCTTTACATTCGCGCTGTTCGCTGTGGCTTTCACCCTGGTCCCGCTAGCGGCGCACGCCAAGACCTCGATCTTCAGTGCACACCTCTCCGGAGCTCAGATGAATCCCGCGCGCCTCACCAACGCGGTCGGGGAGGCCAAGTTCAACGTGACCCCGGATGGAAGCCAGCTTGGCTTCCGCGTCAATGTGTCCAACATCGAGAACGTCGTCGCGACCGAGATCCGCCTCGGCCCGGCCGGCGCTGACGGAGAGGTAGTGGCCACGCTTTACGGACCCGTGGCGCCGGGAGGCGGGAAGAAGACGGGGACACTGGCCCAGGGCACGATCACCGCTTCGAGTTTGAGCGGGTCCTTGGCAGGACAACCCCTCTCGGCGTTGATCAACGCCATGCAGTCCGGCAACGCCTTCGTCTTGGTTCGGACCGATAGCGGAACCAATCCGCTCGACCTGAAACCTGGGAACTTCCCCAACGGAGAGATCCGCGGGCAGATCAAGTAATCCGGCAGCGGTTGTGCCGGGCCTTTTGGAAGGGCCGTTTGGTCAACGCTGGCCCCGGCGGCAGGGATGCCGCCGGGGTCTTTATCATGCGGTGGCCCCATTCAGCCATCGCCGCGCGCGCGCGCACTAAGGTGGACCCGGAACTCCGACGCCGAGGTTAGACTCGCCAGGGGGTCGACGCGTAGGAGAGTCTCCGATGAAGCGTATCGTGAGAGCAGCGCTCGTTTCCATACTCGCGCTCGCGGTCTTGGCCGCCGGCCAGCCACAGACGGCAACTCGAACGATCCAGGGCACCGTGCGCGCGGTGGAGCCCAAGACCGGGTCCTTGGAATTGGTA
>DASQBE010000138.1:0-7220 GCA_035635355.1 Binatia bacterium
TCCGGAGAGCGTGGCGGTGGATGCCGGGCCCGATTCGCTCCGCGAGTGCGCGATCGTGGTCACGGGCGAAGGGGACGGCGTGTTCAACCCGGGTGATCGACTCTATTTCTACGGCACCGGCCAGACCGGGTTCGGCTACGACCTGGCCCTCGGCGGCTCGGTCAACTACCAGGAGGCGCAGGATTCCGATGAGGAATCGATGTGGCTCACCTGGGGAGCGCTCCCCTCGGCCGCGCCGCCGAGGCGGATGGCGACGCGCGATGCGGCGCCGGTGACGCCGGCTCCCACCGTGACCTCGGCGACGCATCGAGTGCATTACGAGGAGAACCGAATCCGCGACTTCAACTCCTTCGCCGCGAACACGAGATGGGAGCGCTGGTTCTACCTCCGCTTCACGCAGGGATCCCGCATCGCCTTCCCGCTGACGCTCCCTGGAGCGCAGCCCGGCGGCACGGGCTCCCTGTTCCTGAGAATGTGGGGGCGAGGGATCTCGGTGGGGGCCACCGTGGCGGACCATTTCACCAATCTCTACTGGAACGGCGCGCTCGTCTCGAGCGCGTCCTGGAATTTCAGCACCCCCAAGGACCTCACCGCCTCGGGGTTCGCCGTCCACGCCTCCGACACGCTCCAGGTGCAGGTGCCCCTGGTGGTGGATCCTTCCGACGTGAACCGCTCCGACCAGAGCGAGCTGGCCTGGTTCGAGGTCACGTATCCACGTCGCCTCTCGGCGATCGCCGACACCCTTCAGTTCGCGTCCGACTCGACCCTGACCGGCCCCGTCCATTACGTCGTGGACGGAATCACGGACACGACCGCGGTCTGGCTCCTGGAGCGGTCCGATCCCGAGAACCCGATCCGCTATGTGAACGGCGCGTTCAGCGGTACCGCGGCGCCGTTCACCCTGACCGCGGAGGACAGCGTCGCGGCCGCGACGCCGAAGCGTTACTCGCTCGTCTCCACGGCCCGGGCCGCGCGTCCCGCCACGATCGCGCGCTACCTGCCCGCCTCGAGCGGCCACACGATCAGCGACCTCCTCGATCCCTCCGTCGGGGTGGATTACCTCATCGTGACGCACGCGTCCCTCCTGGCGGCGGCGGAATCGCTGGCGACCTACCGGTCGGGGCGGCTGGCGGGGCTCGCGGCGCCGCGCGTGGGGATCGCGACCACCGACGCGATCGCGGCCCAGCTGGGCGCGGGCTACCTCGATCCGGTCGCGATCCGGAACCTCATCGCCTACGGGAGGCTCCACTGGACCGGGGCCCCGCCGTCCTACGTCTGCCTCTTCGGGGATGCCTCGCTCGATCCCAAGAACTACCTGGGATTTGGCAGCCCCGATCTCGTGCCCACGTACTCCAATTACTACGACGCCTTCCAGCTCATCCAATTCGTCTCCGACGACTTCTATGGCTTCCTCGACGGCCCGGGGGACGAGATTCTGGACGTCGCGATCGGACGCCTTCCGGCCAAGAGCCCCCTCGAGGCGTCCACCATGGTGCGGGGAAAGACCGAGGCCTACGAGGGGTCGACCGAGTTCGACGCGTGGCGAGCGCGGGCCCTTCTCTGCGCGGACGACGTCTGGAAGCGGGATGTCCCCGACATCCTCGGGAACACCCACGTCGTGGAGATGGAGCGGAAGGACCATCAACACCTCGCCTATCCCATCGAGCGCTCCAAGGTCTACCTGAACGACTACGCCTTCTCCGATACGCTGCACCAGTCCAAGCCGGCGGCCCGGGAGGACTTCGTCGCGCGGATCAATCAGGGGAACTGGTTCGTGGATTACATCGGGCACGGGTCGGACCTCGTGCTCGCGGACGAGCAGGTCTTTCGGTCCTCCGACATCGGGCGGCTCACGAACGCTTCCCGCCCGGGCCTGTTCGGCTTCTTCAGCTGCACGGTGGGGAAATTCGACGCGCTGGGGCAGGAGGGTCTGGCCGAGCTCCTGCTCAAGTCTCCGGGCGGCGGCGCCGCGGCGTCCCTGGCCTCGACCGAGCTGGTCTTTCCCTTCGAGAGCACCGAGTTGAACGACGAATTCGTGGACCAGCTCTTTCCGCTCGAGCCCCGGGCGGATTCCACCATCACCATCGGGCGGGCCTACCAGCGCGCCAAGAACCTCCACGTGAACGGGATCGTCAGGAAGTACGTCCTTCTCGGGGATCCGGCCCTCACCCCGCCTTTCCCGCGGGGTCGCGGGGTCTGGGACAAGGCGCCGCTGGATTCGGTCCTTCGCGGGGACGTCGCGATCCTTCGCGGGCACGCCCTCCTCCCGGACTCGAGCCCGGATACCCTTTCCGCCGGCACCGCGCGAATCCAGGTCCAGGGAAAGCCCTTCGACCGGAAGCAGATCGCCACCGACTGTTGCAGCACGCCCAGGATCGCTTCGTATCAGATTCCGGGGCCGATTCTCTTCCGGGGCGACGTCACCCTCGCGGGGGGCGTCTTCGAGGCGCGCTTCGTGGTCCCGATGGACCCGCGGGTGGCGGGCGGCTCGGGCCAGCTCCGGGCGCTCCTCAGCGCGGCGGGAGGGCGCGGCGTGGGGCTGGCGGTCGACTCGCTCCGGATCGGACTGGGCCTCTCGTCCCGGACCGACATCGTCCCGCCCACCATCACGCTCCTCTACACGGCGGGGGCCGACTCGACCTTCCAACCAGGCCAACGCCTCACGTTCGCCATCCAGGACTCGAGCGGGATCGATCTCACGCGGCTCGACAACGCCCACACCATCTTCACCATCCTCGATGACCGCGGGACGCCGGCCGAGCTGACGACCGGGTTCAGCTACGACTCGGGAAGCTATACGAGGGGCACCGTGGCGTACACCCTGCCCCAGGTGCCCGAGGGCCTCCATACGATCGAGGTTCACGCCTCCGACACGTTCGGAAACATCGCCGTCCGGACCTTCGTGATCGACGTTCACACGGCCGCGCTGCCCGGGGACCCCATGCAGCTCAGCCAGGTCTTCAATTACCCCAACCCCTTCGAGGGGACGACCTACATCCACGCTCGCTTGAACCAGGCGGGCGCAATCCGGGTGCAGGTCCTGACGGTATCGGGGCGCCGGGTTCGCGAGCTTCAGTCCAGCGGCCGAGCGGGCGAGAACTACCTTCCGTGGGACGGCAGAGATTCTGAGGGAGAAAATGTGGCCATCGGCGTGTACCTCTTCAAAGTAATCGCCGAATCACAAGAAGGCAAAAGGGCTTCGGCGATCGGGCGAGCCTTGAGAGCGAGGTGAGCCTCCGGGGAAGCTTGACCCGGCCTCCTAAGTCCGCTAGAATGGTTCGTTAGGCCGGGGCGCACACGCGTCCCTATCTTTTTCTAAGGAGGTTGCAGATGAGTCGTATTGTCGCCGGCTGCCTTGGACTTCTATGCATCCTGGGAGCTTACGCGGGTACCGCGCACGCCCAGGCTGAGGCAGGCGCCCAATCTCTCCTGATCGCTCCCGGGGCCCGCTCCGACGGCATGGGCCGTGCCTATGTCGCGGTAGCCAACGACGCGAACGCCGTCTGGTGGAATCCCGGCGCGCTCGCGTTCACGACGGGCCACGATATCAGCTCCATGTACACGAAGCTGGTGCCGGACTTGGCCGACGACGTCTTCTTCTCCTACACCTCCTACGCCCAGCACGTCGAAGGCTGGGGTGGGATCGGCTTCAGCCTGGGCTACCTGAGCTACGGCAAGAGCATCGCGACGGACGTGGACGGGAACGATCTGGGGACGTTCACCAGCTACGAGCTGGCTCCCACGCTCGCCTACGGCACCGAGCTGATGAAGGACATGGGCTTCGGCGTCGCCCTGAAGCTCGTCCGCGTGGACCTGGCGCCGGCCGACAAGACCCAGGATCGGGCGGCCGGACGAGGCACCACCTTCGCCGCGGACATCGGCGGCCTCTACAAGCTCCCGTCGATCAAGAGCTCGGTCGGGCTCGCGATCCAGAATCTCGGTCCGAATATCGCCTACATCGACCAGGACCAATCGGACCCGCTGGGCCGGAACGTCAAGCTGGGCGTGGGCGTGACGCCGCTCGAGACCGAAGTCTATCGCGTGCTCCTGGTCGCCGACGTGAACAAGTCCCTTCTCCCCAACGGCGCCTGGATCGAAAACGGCGGCGGGGAGTTCGAGTTCAATCACCTCCTCGCCCTCCGGGCGGGCTATGTCTACGATCCGCGTGGGACGGTGAAGGATCTGACCTACGGACTCGGGCTCAACTATCGCGGCATCCGGATCGATTACGCTTCGGTGCCGCAGTCGGAGTTCCTGGCGCGCGTGAACCGGTTCTCGGCCAGCTACCACTTCTAAAAACGTGCGGATCCCCCGAACTCTCGTCCGTTCGGCGGCGGTCCTAACCCTCGGGAGCCAGGTCCTGATCCAAGGCCTGGCTCCTTCTGTTTGGGCGGGCCCCGTCCCCGTGCGCGGCCTCACCGCGACACAGCCCAGAACCGAAGCGGCGCGCATGCCCGAGGCGCAGGCGCTCGCGGCCCGCCGTCTGGAGCGCTGGCACTCCTTCCCGCACCGAATCGGCGCCCCCTCGGGCCGCCCCTTCGTGACCGGAAGGCGTCCACCCCTCCTGGCGATGAAGGCGGGCCGGCTCGAGAGGACGTCGTTCTTCACGGGGGCACCCGAGACGCTCCGCGTGCTCGGCTTGAAGATCGACTTCGCCACCGATTCGCTGGGGTCCCAGACCACGACCCCGGACGGCAAGTTCGATCTCAGGGACGGCCGCTCGCTCGGGGTCGTGATCGACCCCCCGCCGCACGACCGCAAGTTCTTCATGTCGCACCTCGAGGCGTTGCGGCGGTACTGGAAGTTCGCCTCCTATGGTCACCTCGTCATCGAGTACGACGTCTATCCCAAGGCGGATTCCTCCGCCTACCGTCTCGCCGACACCGGACGCTACGGGCCCTGGACGCTGGGGCAGGAATCCTTCGACAGCGCCGAGCGTTTCTTCCACGACGCGGTCACCGCCGCGGACCAGACCGATTCGATTCCCTTCGGCCAATTCGACGTCGTGGCGCTCTTCCACGCGGGCTCCGACTTTCAGACCGATCTGAAGGGGGACAGCCCGCGGGATTTCCCGACGTTCCAGATCAACCTGAACGACACGGCCTTCGTGAACGGCGGCGCGGTCGGGATCACGGGCGGGCTCGTCATGCCGGAGACGGAGTCCCAGGACGGCTATTACGCCGCGATCAACGGCACCCTGGCGCACGAGTTCGGACACACCCAGGGGCTCTTCGACCTCTATGACATCGAGACCCTGCTCCCGGGCGTCGGTGTCTGGAGCAACATGGACTCGGGATACCTCCTGGGCACCACGGTCACGGACGCGAAGACGGGCGCGACGGTGGACGCGAGCGGCATCCTGCCGGTCAGCCTGGATCCCTGGTCCAAATTCCTCCTCTGGCCCGACAACATCGAGTACGTCGATCCGGGCCGATCGCTCAGCAGATCGCTTCGCGCCGCCGAGCTGTCCGATACCACGATCTTCGTCCCGCTCGGGGGGGAGGAGTTCTACCTGATCGAGAACCGGGAAACGGATTTGAACCAGGACAACACCCTCTTCCTGGACCGGGACTCCACCGGCGTGCTGCTGGGGCCCGGCCTGGCGGACAGCCTCGGAATCGATACGGTCGGCGACAAGGAATACGACTTTCTCCTGCCGGGGCAGGGGGTGCTGGTCTGGCACGTGGACAACTCGGTGATCTATGGACGGCACACTCCGCCCGATCTCGGGATCAATTCCAACCCGCTGCGGCGGGGCGTTCGGGTCATGGAGGCGGACGGGATCGAAGATCTGGGAAACCCGAATTCACCGTTCCTCTTCGGAAGCCCCTTCGATCCCTACTTCGTGGGCAATCACACGCGGCTGGGCCCGGAGACCGTTCCGAACTCGGACACGAACGACGGGGGCAAAAGCCACACCACGATCGACGTGGCGAGCCCGCCCGGGCTGGACATGAATCTGACCGTGCGAGGGGACTGGAGGCTGGACGGCTGGCCGGTCTCCACCGGGGCCAGCCAGCGTGGGGGGAAGCCGACCTATGGGAGGCTCGCCCACGACGGGTTGACCGAGGTCGTGACCGCCGTGGACAGCCTGATCTTCGCGTTCACGTCGCGCGGGGAGCCCTACTACACCACGGGCGACAGCAGCGTCGTGGCGGCGCTTCCCGCGAAGATCGTGGGCCCGGTGCTCTTCGCCGATAGCCTCTTCCATCGAAACCCGCTCGCGCGCCACGACGCGGCCCTCGTGGCCAGCGCCGAGGACGGCCGGGTGTACGCCTTCCATGCGGGGGCGCGCGACGCGGGCGCATCCGATCTGCTCTTCGGCTGGCCGCCCGCGCTGGACGCCGCCTCTCCGACCGTGCTCGCCACCACGGCGCCCGCCCTCGATCCCGGCGGCCAGGTGATCGTCGGCGGATCCGACGGGCGCGTGTTCGCCATCGTTCCCTCCGACAGCGTCGCGGTGGCGCCGCGGGAGGATCCGATCGCCGACACGCTTCGGGTCGGCGCGACGGTCGTGACCTCGCCCGCCTCGGGCAATCTCGCCGTGGGCCGGTTCACCGGGGCGGGCGGGTACCAGGTGGCGTGGGCCCTGCGAAACGGATGGATTCGCATCGTGGACGCCGTCAGCAAGGCGCCGGGCAGCCTCGACGTGCGTTTCCGCGTTCAGAACACGAACTTCGAGCCGTTCCTCCTGGGTGTGGACATGGACCGCAAGCCCGACCGCAACCTCGAGCTGGTGGTGTCCGACCCGAGGCAGGACCTCATCCATTGTTTCCGCCTCGACGGAACCGAGCTTCCCGGATGGCCCATCGATGTCCAGGGGACGCTCTGGGGGCCGATCGCCGCGGGGGATCTGGACGGCGATGGATATCCGGAGATCTTCGCGATGGACAAGGAAGGACGCGTGCATCGCTACAACCGAAATGGCGTGGAGCCGACCGGCTGGCCGGTTTCGATGGCGGGTCGCTATGGCCCCGAGGCCGTGGGTGGCGAGGGCTCGCCGCTGGTGGCGGATGTGACCGGCGACGGCCGCGTGGAGGCGATCGTGGCGCTCGACAACGGGCTCCTGGTCGCGCTCGACAAGGATGCGAAGACCATCCCCGGCTGGCCGCTCGCGATCCAGGGGGGAGCGTCCTCGACGCCCGCACTCCTGAGCCTGAACGATGCCGATCTTGCGCCCGATCCGCCCGGCCTGCCCTGGACCCACCTCGTCATCGGGG
>DASQBE010000139.1:0-13738 GCA_035635355.1 Binatia bacterium
GAAGGCCTTTCCGGACCGGCTCGCGCACGAGATCCGGACGCTCCGCGAGCACGATCGAGCTCTCGTAACGGCCGGCATGGCAGGCGCCGCTCTGGAACTCCTCGGTGAGCCGAAGCGCCCAGGGCTTCTTCGTGATGTCGGGGTGAATCAAGGGGATCAGCCCTCCCTCGCGGGCGCGGCGCTCCGCCTCCGCGATCGATCTCAGGTGTGCCGGGTCCAGGTGCGCGTTGGCCAGCGCGAGGGCCCGGAATCCCTGCCGGGTCATCTCCCCCGCGATCTCGAGCAGGAGCGAGGTCACGGTGCCGCCGCTGACCGAGATCGTGCCCGGAAATCCCGCCGCGAAGGAGGCCGCCGTGTAGCTGAGCGGCGGCAGGATCAAAGTCTCGATCCCCCGCGAGGCCAGCGCCCGCGCCCCCGCCCGCGCCATCGCGCCCGCGATCAGGACATCGGCGGCCAGCGGCAGGTGGGGTCCGTGCGCCTCGAGCGCGCCGGTGGGCAGGATCGCCACGGTCCGGGCGGGATCCAGGTCCCGCACCTCTTCCCAGGTCATCTCCCCCAGCTCGCGGGTCGCCATTCTCGCTCCTGAATCCCTTTATCTAGTGGGTTGCCGTTCCACCGGCGGGCATCCATCATGGGGGCGGCCCAAGGGCCAACGTACCATGACCACAGCGCCTACGGAACGATGGAACATCGCGGATCTCTTCCTCGACGCGCGCGTGCGCGAGGGCCGGGGCGCGCTCCGCGCGGTTCTCACCGAGGCGGGCGGCCACACCTACGCCGAGGTTCAGGCGCTTGCGAACCGCTTCGCCCGGCTGCTCGCCGCGGACGGCGTGGAGCCGGAGCAACGCGTCCTCCTGGCCCTGCCCGACTCCCCCGAGTACGTGGGGGCGCTCTTCGGGGCGCTCAAGCTCGGCGCCGTCGTGGTCATGGTGAATCCGGGGCTTCCGCACGCCGAGATCGAGTACCTGATCCGGTACGCTCGCGCCCGCGTCGTCATCACCCACCGCGACACGGCGGAGGCCTTCCGCGCCGCGGCGGCGTGCCCGGTCTGGGCCGTGGGTGAGGAGACGCTCGATCGGCGCCTCGCGGACACACGGCCCGAGTTCCCCACCTTTTCATCCCACCGGGATGATCCCGCGATCTGGCTCTTCTCCGGCGGCACCACGGGGCGGCCGAAGGCCGTGGTCCAGACGCACCGCTCGTTCGCGAACACCACGGAATGCTACGGGAAGGGCGTGATCGGCTACACCGAGCGCGACATCACGCTCTCCGTGCCCAAGCTCTACTTCGGCTACGCCACCGGCTCGAACCTCTTCTTTCCCTTCGCGGCGGGAGGGACCTCGGTCCTCTTCCCTGAGCCCGTGACCGCCGACCTCCTGTTCGAGAAGATCCGCCGCTTCCGGCCCACGATCCTCATCAACGTGCCGACGATGATCCACAAGATGGTGTCGCATCCCGAGGCCTCGAAGCAGGACCTCTCCTCGATACGCGTGTGCACCTCCGCGGGGGAAGCGCTTCCCGCGGAGCTCTACGCGAAGTGGAGGGAGACCTTCGGGGTCGAGCTCCTGGACGGCCTGGGCACCGCGGAGATGTGGCACATCTTCCTGTCCAACCGGATCGGCCGCGTGAAGCCGGGGACCCTGGGCACGGCGGTGCCCGGCTTCGAGGTCAAGGTCTGCGACGAGGAGGGACGCGAGCTGCCCGACGGCGAGACGGGCTGGCTCTGGGTGCGCGGGGACTCGCGCGCGATCGGCTACTGGCAGGACATGGAGAAGACCGCGCGGAGCTTCCGCGGGGAGTGGTATGTCTCGGGGGACCTCGTCTCCCGGGATTCGGACGGCGCCTTCACCTACTGCGGCCGCGGGGACGAGCTCCTCAAGGTCTCGGGGAAATGGCTGGCCCCCCAGGAGGTGGAGGGGTGCCTTCTCCAGCACCCCGCCGTGGCCGAGGCGTGCGTCGTGGGCATCGAGGACCCAAGCGGGCTCGTGAAGCCCCGAGCCTACGTGGTGTCGCGCTCCGCCCGGGAGGGCCTCGGCGAGGAGCTGAAGGCATTCGTCCGCGAGCGGCTCGACCCCTACAAGCACCCGCGCGAGGTGGTCTTCATGGACGCGCTGCCGCGCACCCATCTCGGCAAGGTGGACCGGGGCAAGCTCCGGAAGGGGCCGGGTGGCCCGTGACCGCGGGCGGGCGTCGGCGGTAGCGCGGGCCCGGCGCCCCAAGGAGACTCCCGTGGGCGCCGCGCGCTGGATCGCGGCCGCGGCCGGGATCGCGGCAGCCGGCTTCCTCCTCTATCTCCCAACGCTTCGCTTCGGGTTCGTGAGCTGGGACGACTCGATGTACGTCATCCAGAACCCGTGGATCCGGGGCTGGTCCTCCCGGAATCTGACCCACATCTTCACCCAGCCCTACTTCGTGAGCTACATGCCGCTCCAGCTCGTCTCCTACGTGCTGGACTTCGGCCTCTGGGGCCTCCGGCCCTCCGGCTACCATCTCCAGCAGATCGTTCTCCACGCGCTCGACTCGGTGCTCGCCTTCGAGCTGGTGCGACGGCTCTTCGGGCGCTTCTGGCTCGCGGTGGCGGCCGGGCTCCTCTTCGCGCTCCACCCCGCGCACGTGGAATCCGTCGCCTGGGTGTCGGCCCGGAAGGACGTCCTCTCGGCGGCCTTCCTGATCCCGGCCGTCCTCTGTTACCTGAGCGCGCGCGGCCAGCGCTCGCTTCGCGTGAAACCCTATCTCGCCTCCCTCCTCTTCTTCACCCTGGCGGTTCTCTCGAAAGTGAACGTCGTCGTGGCGCCGCTCTTCCTGGTTCTCATCGACGTCACGGTCCTCGAGCCCCGCCGGGACGGCCGGCGGTGGGCCCAGGTGGTGTGGAGCAAGGTTCCCTACGGCGTGATCGGCTTGGGAGTGTCGGTGATCAACTGGATCGTGGAGGTGAAGACCAGGGCCGCGTACGCGCGCGATCCCGTCCGGTATCTGATCCTGAAAGGGCGCACCGCGTGGGACTATCTGGCGCACCTCACGGGAATCCCGCGCCTCAATCCCATCTACGACACGCCCCCGATCCCCCTGGATCCCATCGCGATCGGGGTCAGCGCGGCCGGGCTCCTCCTCCTGCCCGCGCTGGTCTGGCTCGGCGTCCGCCGCCGCGACCCCGTCCTCTCCCTCGGGGCGGGATGGATCTTCGTGATGCTCCTTCCCGCGGTCTTCTTCCCGGTTCCGACCTACCTGGCCGACCGCTATCTCTATCTGGCGAGCCTGGGATTCTGCTGGCTCCTCGGGGCCGCGTTCCTCGGGGCCAGCGCCCGCGTGAAGCCCAAGGCGCTCGGAATCGCGGCGGCCGTTCTCGCCACCGCCGCGGTGGCCGCGTTCTTCGCGGTGCGCACGGCGCGGTACGAGAAGATCTGGGCCGACTCCGAGAGCCTGTGGTCCTACACGATCGAGGCGAGCAACGATTTCCGCGCCTACAACAACCTCGCCCGCGAGCGCATGGGGCAGAATCGCTGGGAGGACGCCGAGCGCCTCTTCGCGCTGGGCGCGCGGCAGGCGAACGTCACGTCCTGGGACGGCCTCACGGCGGTCTACTACAAGATGGGGCGGTACGAGGACGCGCTCCGGATGAACGACAAGGCGTTCGCGATGCATGCCCTGAAGGCCGAGGACCTGACGGAACGGGCGGAGCTGAACTACAAGCGGGGCACCATCTACCTGGCGCTGAACCGGCTCGATGAAGGCATCGCGGCGCTCACGACCGCGCTCTCCTTGAATCCAGGCCACGCGGACGCGCGCCACATGCTGGACCTGGCACGCCAGGCGAAGCAGCAGGGGCGCTAGGGGGATCCCTCTACCGGGCCCCGGCTCGGCTCGGGCGGACCTCCTCGATCACGACCCGGAACCGCATCGACTGGATCGCCGCTTTCTCGCCCTGCTTCGGCGGCGTGAGAACCAAATCCTCGATGTCCAGGGCGCCCCGGCCCCACTGCTCCGCGCGCTCGACCTGGTCCTCGGTGACCGCTTCCTCCAATGAGTCGGCCGGCTGGATGCTGCGCCCCACCACACGCGAGAAGATGAACCAACGCGACTCCTGGGGTGCGTTCACGTCGCCCTTGTTGGGTCCCGTGTTCGCCAGGTTCCGGAAATGCCAGCCCTCGATGTCACGCGGGTTGGGGACGAAGTGAAACGGCGGGGTGAAGCGGGCCAGGTCCTCCGAGGGGCGCGTGGAATCGCGGACGCAGATCCTCCAACCGCCCTCCATGGGGTCCAGCTCGAGCGAGAGCCCGTCCCATAGGGCGTACCGGAAGCGGTTTCCGCGGGAGACCGACCCTTGGAACGCGGCGGTCCGCCCGCGGACGAACGTGTGCTCGGGACAGTTGTCGCAGCGGTCGCCCGTCAGGAGCAACGTGTCGCGGCCCACGAAGTCCGTGCTCATGCGGTGCTCGTAGGGCTCGAACCATCCCTCGAAATCCAGGAAATCCGTGGCGAGGCGGCCCTCGCCGGACTCTTCCGAGAAGAAGTACCTGCCGCGGCAGAGGAGGCTGTCCCGGGTGCCCAGGCGCTGGTGGAATTCATAGGAGAGGTCGGAATTCAGGATCAGGGTCCTCGCGGCGCCGCGGGTCTCGGGCGTGGAGGTCGCCACGGCGCCCTCGCTCTTCACCCAGAGCCAGGTGTCGAAATACCGGACGATGTCCGGGACCGCGGAGGACGGCGATGGGGCTCCGCCCCCGGAGGCGGGCCCGGCGAGGACGAGCAGCAGGAGGCACCAGGCCGGGGCATACGGTCTCACCGCTCAGTCGCCCGCGATGAGCGAGCGGTCGATCGCGCCCACGCCGGGACAGCCGCAGAGCGCCATCGCGAGCGAGAGCTCCTGGCGGAGCATCTCGAGCACCCGCGCCACGCCCTCCTCCCCCGCGGCGGCGAGACCCCAGAGGCACGGGCGGCCGATCAGCACGGCCCGGGCCCCGAGGGCCAGCGCCTTCACCACGTCGGTCCCCCGCCGCACGCCTCCGTCCACGAACACCTCCGCCCGGCCCGCGACCGCGTCCACCACCCGCGGAAGGGCGCGCAGCGTCGCCTCGGCTCCGTCGAGCTGGCGGCCCCCGTGATTCGACACCACGATGCCGTCGACCCCCCGTTCCACCGCCAGCACGGCGTCCTCGGGCGCGATGATTCCTTTCAGGATCAGGGGAAGCCGCGTCTCCCCCCGGAGCCATTCGACGGCGTCCCACGTGAGCGAGGGGTCGAGCTGCCGGAAGGCGTATTCGAGGAAATTCGCGCCCGTCGTCGCCGTGTCCAGCCCCGCGGCCTCGAGATTTCGCATCCGGATCCCGGCCGGCAGCGTGAGCTTGTTCCGTTGGTCCCGTTCGCGGCTCCCGAGGATCGGCGTGTCGACCGTGAGGCAGAGGGCCCGATAGCCGGCGGCTTCCGCGCGTTGGATCAGGTTTCGCGCCAGAGCATGATCCCGGTAGACATAGAGCTGGTACCAGAGGGGCCCTGTCGCGGCCTTCGCGATCTCCTCGAGGGTGTACGTGGAGCTGGTGCTCGCGGTCATGAGCGTGCGCGCCCGGCCCGCGGCCCGGGCGGTGGCCAGCTCCCCGTCCGGGTGGCCGAGACGGTGGAACGCGGTCGGCGCGATGAGGACGGGCATGGAGACGGGGCTTCCCAGCACGAACGTCGAGGTGTCGATCCGGCTCACGTCCACGAGGACCCGGGGACGCAGGAACACCTCGGCGAAGGCGCCTCGGTTGGCCGCGAGGGTCGTCTCGTCCTCGGCGCCGCCGGCGTAGTAGTCGTAGAACGCGCGCTTCATCCGCCCGCGGGCGACCGCCTCGAAGTCGAGCACGGTGACGCAGTCCGCGATCGCGGCCGCGCCCCTTGGCACCGGTGGTTTGGCGGTCTTGCCGCGTGCGCGTTTCAGAATCGCCTCAGCAATTGATGCTCGGGGAGCGGGGCGCCACGAGGATACCGCTTGAAGAGGAGCATCTGATCCTTGGCCGAGATGGTGTTGTGGGCCAGCTCCACGCCCGCGACGACCGCGTACTGGTGGGTCGAGTCCGCGTCGTAGAAGAGGAACGTGTTGTGACCCGGCTCATACTCGGCGTAGTCCTTGAACCAGTCAACAAAGATGATGAGGAGCTCGGGCCGGTACCGCGAGAGCGACTGCGGCAGAGGCATCCACGGCGTCACCAGCCCCATCAGATCCACGACCGGGCGCTCGCTCATGTACCCGATCGCCCCGATGTCGTTGGTCGCGATCCGGTCCCCGGGCTTCGTGAGAAGCCGCGACAACCGCCCCATGTAGCCCTGCATCCTGTCGATATTCTGCACGTTCCAGCCGTAGAGCGAAGCCTTGTGGACCACGTAGGCCCCCTGCCACGCGATGGTGATCGCGCCCGCGAGCACCAGCCCCTGGAACGCGCGCTCGCGGAGGAGCTTTCGCGAGAGGAACTCGAACCCGTGCGCGGCCAGGATGGCCCCGAACGGGATGACGTAGAGGATGTAGCGCTTCCCGGACCCGGATTGCTCCCGGAAGAGCGAGAGGACGAGCGGCAGCCCGATCGCGTAGATCGCGAGCAGCGGATTCTTTCGGCGCAGCGCATAGGCGCCCGCGGCCAGCGCGACGAGGACCAGCGCGGGGTGCTCGACTTCATCGGTCGCACGGTAGGGAATCCCCCAGAGGGCCGTCCACTCCCGGAACAGATTCCACGTCCGGTGCACCGGGTCGAACGCCAGGTGGGCCTTGGCGCCGACGGTCTGAGGGAACAGGGTCCCGCCCACCATGAGGTTGAAGAGGAAGAAGGGAAGCACGACGGCCGACGCGAGAAGCGCGCTCTTCCAGAGATCTCTCCGCAAGAAGCAGAGGCCCAGGAGGAGGAGGAAGAGCCCGTCGGGCCGCACCCACACGCCCAGGGCCCAGGCGAGGATCGCCCCCTGATGTTGCCCCCTCGCGTCGAAGTAGATCCCCGCGCATACGAAGAGCAGATAGAGGGAGATCTCCATCCCCGAGAGCGAAGCCCAGAGAAGGGCCGGCGACAGGGCCACGATGAGGGCGGCCAGGAGCGCCTTGACCCTCCCTCTCGGATCCCAGCGGAGCATGGCGAAGAAGATGAGCACGCCGGAAGCACACTGGCAGAGCACGCCCAGGGTCTTCGCCGTCCAGACGAACTCGCCGGTGCCCCGATAGAGAAGCGCCAGCAGGATGGTGTAGAGCGGTCCCGTGGAGCCCGCGACCCGCTCCCCGGGGTTGAAGCTCATGCCCTGCCCGTTCGCGATGTTCCGCGCGATCTGCGCGTGAATCCAGGCATCGTCGAGCGGAAAGCCCCAGACGTGGGCGATCGCCCACTCGCGCGCCAGGAAGAGCGCCGCCGAGGCGAGGACCAGGAGCGCGATCGCCGAGGCGAGAATCTCGGGCCGCGCCCCGCGGCGCCCGGACGGAGTCTGCCTAGTCCGGGGCAACTTCCTCGATGACGCCTCCGGCGGCCACCCGATCTCCATCGTAGAGGACGAGCGACTGTCCGGGGGTCATGGCGCGCTGGGGCTCCCCGAACGCCACCACGGCGGAGCCGTCCGGGCCCGGGGTGAGCGTCGCCGGCGCGGGCGCGTGGAGATACCGGATCTTCCCCAGCACCGGGACCGGCCCTTCCGGAGGCGAGCCCGAGGTGTAGTTCACCCTCGTGATGCGGGCGCGACGCTTGAGCAGCGCCTCCTCGCGGTCCACGGTCACCGTGCCGCTCGTGGCGTCGATGGCGCTCACGTAGACGCGCGACCCCACCGAGACATGGAGGCCCCGGCGCTGTCCGATCGTGAAGGAGTGGACGCCCTCGTGCGTCCCCACGGTCTTCCCCGAGCCATCGCGCACCTCGCCGCGCTTGGACGCCCGGAGCCGCTCGGGAAACCGCTGATTCAGGAACTCGAGGTAGGTCTTCCCCTCCACGAAGCAGATGTCCTGGCTCTCCCTCTTGTCCGCGGTCGCGAGGGACAGCGCCCGGGCCTTCTCGCGCACTTCCGCCTTGGTGAGGTGCCCCAGCGGGAAGAGGGCGCGGCGCAGCGTGTCCTGCGTGAGCCCCCAGAGCACGTACGACTGGTCCTTGGCGTGGTCCACGGCGCGCACCAGGGTCGCGCCCCCGGCCTCGTCGAAGCCGCGCTGCGCATAGTGGCCGGTCGCCACGTACTGGCATCCGAAGCTCTCGGCGCGGCGCATCAGCTCCCCGAACTTGAGCCAGTTGTTACACTGCACGCAGGGGTTCGGCGTGCGCCCCGCGAGGTACTCGCCCACGAAGTCCTCGATCACGTGCTCGCGAAAGCCCTCCTCCAGATTCAGGACGTAGTGGGCGAACCCCATGCGCCGGGCCACCGCGCGCGCGTCGTCGATGGCCTCGATCGTGCAGCAGCCCCGGCTGGGGCTCGGCCCCTCGGCGTAGCACCAGAGCTTCATCGTCACGCCGATCACGGTATGGCCGCGCTCCGCGAGCACGGCGGCCGCGACCGAGGAGTCGACGCCGCCGCTCATGGCGACCAGAATCGTGGAGGGCGTCTCCGGAATGAAGTTCGTCATGGGTTGGATCAGGACGCTGCGGCGGGCGATGCGGCGCGGAGCTTGGATACGACGGCGGGGAGGATCTCGAGCACCCGCCCGACTTCCTCCGCGCTGCTACATCGGCCGAGGCTGAAGCGCACGGCCGACTGGGCCACCTCCCGCGGCACGCCCATGGCGAGAAGAACGTGCGATGGATGCGCCGAGCCCGCCTTGCAGGCCGCCCCGCTGGAGACCGCGATCCCCTTCATGTCGAGGGAGAGGATCAGGTGCTCCCCCTCGGCGCCGACGAAGGAGAGGTGCGAGGTGTTGGGCACGCGCGCAGCGCCGGCCCCGTGGCGGATGACGTTCGGCACCAGCTCGAGAATGCCGGCCTCGAGCCGGTCGCGCAGCCGGGCGATCCTTGGGGCGCTCTCGGCCATCTCGCGGAGCGCCAGCTCCGCCGCCTTGCCGAGGCCGACGATCGCGGGCACGTTCTCCGTGCCGGGACGCCTCCCCTTCTCGTGGTCGCCGCCGTGCTGCAGGGGCACCGGCTTGAAGCCGCGCTTCACGTAGAGCGCGCCCACGCCCTTCGGCCCGTAGAACTTGTGGCCGGCGATCGTCGCCAGGGTGGCCTGCCACGCCTGCACGTCGATCGGCATCTTCCCCGCCGCCTGCACCGCGTCCACGTGGAACGCCACGCCGCGCTTGGCGCAGACGGCGCCGATCTGGGCCACCGGCTGCACCACGCCGGTCTCGTTGTTCGCTGCCATGACCGACACCAGCGCCGTGTCCGCGCGGATGGCCTCGGCCACCCCCTCCGCGTGAACCACTCCCTGCGAATCGGGGGCCACGCGGGTCACCGTGTAGCCCTCCCGCTCCAGCGCGTCGGCCGCGTGGCGCACCGCGTCGTGCTCGATAGCGCTCACGATCACGTGGCGGCCCTTGAAGGGCAGCGCCCGCGCCCCGCCGATCACCCCGAGATTGTCCGCCTCGGTCCCGCCGCTCGTGAACACGATCTCGGCGGGCGTGGCGTTGAGGAGCGCCGCCACCTGGACGCGGGCGTCCTCGATCCCGCCGCGGGCCTCCTGGCCGAACGCGTGGGCGCTCGAGGCGTTGCCGAAATGCTCGGAGAAATAGGGGAGCATCGCCTCGAGGACTTCCGGGCGTACCTGCGTGCTGGCGTTGTGGTCGAGGTAGATGCGGGACATGGAAAGGAGGTGCCCTCCGTACCCGCTGAGGCTAGCAAAGCCGAGGGGCCGAGCGCAACCGCCGCCCGGCCCCTCGAGAAGAAATTACCGCGGCGCTACTTGCCGGTCTCGTCCCCGCCCTGGCTCTGATCGCCGCTCGGCGCCGAGTTCGAGGGCGTGCTCTGGGTCTCCTTGGCCTTGTTGACCGTATCGGCGCCGGGGTGTCCCGTCGACTCGGTCGCCGGGGCGCTCTCGGCGGACTTGGAATCGCCCGCCTTCATGTCCATCCCCGCGCCGCCGCCCATGCCCGACTTCATCTCGGAGGTCTTGCCGGAGGCCGGCTTCATGGCTTCGGCCTTCTTGTCGCCGCTCTTCATGCTGGCCATGTACGCCGCCTTGGACATGATCTTGACGCTCTTGAGCGTGGTCCACTCTATCGGCTTGCTGTTCTCGCCGGGCATCCCCGGATTCGGACCGGTCGGCGAGTTCGCGATCTTGTCCAGCACGTCCATGCCGTAGATCAGGTGCCCGAAGCCGGTGTAATGGTGGTCCAGGCTGGGCGCGGTGCCGTGCATGACGAAGAACTGCGAGCCCGCCGAATTCGGCGTGCCCGTGTTCGCCATCGAGAGGACACCCTTCACGTGCGGGTGGTCGTTGAACTCATCGGTGATCGTGTAGCCGGGGCCACCCGTGCCCAGGTCCGCCGCGGCAGGGTTCTTGGACTTGGGATCGCCGCCCTGGATCATGAATCCCTTGATGATCCGGTGGAAGCCGGTGCCGTCGAAATAGCCCTGGCGCGAGAGCTTCTTGAAGTTCGCGACCGTCAGCGGGGCGTCCTTGTCCCAGAACTCGACGACCATGCGTCCCTTCGAGGTCTCCATGACCGCCACTTCGTCCGCGCCCTTGGGGGTGGCCTTCATCGCCTTTCCCGTCGTCTTCGCGGGCTTGGCGGCCGCCGGCTTGGACATCGCGTCGTCCGCGAACGCGGCTCCGGCCACCAGCATGCTGAGGGCCGCACCGAACACTGCACATCGGATACCCTTCGAAAACATCGAATCCTCCTCGGTCATGGTTACTTCGATTGAAGCAGTCGCACGATGCGGCGCTGCCGTTCCAACTCCCGTTTCGCGGCCTCGGCGAATGCGGGGTCATCGAGAGCCGCTTCGAACACCGGAATCGCGTCCTTGTGGCGGCCCAGCTTGTCGAGCGCCTGGGCCCAGCAGAAGTGCAGGCACGCGCTGGTGCTGTCCTCCTGGAGCCCCTCGTGGGCCATCTTGATCGCGCTGTCGTAGCGGTTCGCCCCGTAATAGGCGTTCGCCATGTCGCAGTAAACCCCTTTGTAGTTCTCCTTGTCCAGCCGAACCACTTCGCGGAACTGCTCGACCGCGCGGTCCACGTTGCTCGACTTGGCGTAGGCCTGCGCCAGGTAGTAGCGGTCGACCGTCCCCAGGGAGTCGCGAATGGCTTCGTAGTGGCTGATCGCGAGCGGGTAGCGCTCCAACTTGAAGTTTACCCAGGCGAGCTGCTTTTTCGCCGGCAAATCCAGCGGCTTCAGCTGCAATAGCCTCGTATATGCCGTAGCCGCTTCGGCATAGAGTCCCGCCCGGACGGCGCAGGTCGCCAGCCCGCGGGTCACCTCGGCGTCCCCCGGATTCAGCTCGGCCGCCTTGTAATAGGCGGACATGGCCGCCGGACCCTGACCCTGGCGTGAGTAGAGATCGCCCAGGGTCTGATGGACGCGGGATTGCCCGGCCGGATCATCGCGCGCGATCCGCATGGCGCGCGAGCAGACGTCCTCAGCCTCCTGGTATTCCCCGATCTCGGTCAGCGACCGAGCCAGGGAGAGGCGCGAATCCAGATCCTCCGGCGCCAGCGCCACCGCCTGCCGATAGGCCACGGCGGCCCGCTCCACGTCCCCGGTCGCGGCGTAGGCGTCCCCCAGCGCCTGGAACGCCGAAACGGTCTGGCTCGAGACCCGGGTCGCCTTCTCCAGAAGTGGCAGCGCCTCGGAATACTGTCCGCGCCGGACGTCGATCTGGCCAAGCCCCGCGACCGCTTCGAGCGATCCGGGCTCGGCCTCGAGGGCGAGCCGGAAGGAGTGCTCCGCCTCGTCGTACTGGCCGCGCTTCATGAGATCGTTCCCCGCCTCCACGTTCCGCCGCGCCTCCTGCTGGCGGGAGAGGGTCTTCTGCGGCGCGGGCGCCTGCGAGGACTGCGGCTCCGGAACCGCGGGGGGGCGTCCGTGCGAAGCACATCCGGTTGCGAGCAGGAATGCCGAGATCGCGAGAGCGTGGGCGCTGCGGAAGGGATGTTTCAGCATGAGTCCGTGCCTCCTCGGGAACAGGCCATGGCCTGGTTCTTGGGAGCGGCGGAAACTAATGCTTCTCGGTCGTGCTTCCGGCCGGAGCTTGCTGGGCCACCTTTCCCTGTTGAGAGCTGAGGAAATCCTCGAGGATCTGGATGCTGCTCTTGGCGCTCTCCGAAACGGTCGTGGTGGAATCGATCGCCACGACTCGTTTCCAGTACGACAGCGCCTGCTTGAAGATCTGAGCATCCGCGAATGCCACCCCCATGTTGTAGTTCGCTTCTTGGTTCTGCGGGTCATACCGGAGCGCTTTGCGATAGAGGTCCGTCGCTTCCGGGATCTTGCTCTGCGTGTACAGCGCGTTGCCCAGGTTCGTGAGCGCGCGCACATTGGTCGAATCGATGGAGAGCGCCTTCTTGTAGCCCTGGACCGCGTCGTCCGTCTTGCCCAGCTCCCCCTGGATCAGCGCCATGCTGACCCATCCATCCGCCAGCGGCGGCTTCAGCTCGGTGGACTTGCGGAACTCGCTCAGGGCGTCGTCCCGGCGCCCCTTCCCCAGATAGAAATTGCCCATGTTGTAGTGAGCCGCGGGATCGGCGGGATTCAGCTTGAGCGCCTTCCGGAACTCGACCTCCGCCGCGTCCGGACGCTTGAGGTCCATGTACACGGCGCCCAGGCTCACGTGACCCGTTGAATTGCTCGGGTCGAGGGCGACCAGCTTCTTGTACGTGTCCGCCGCGTCCTGGTAGCGGCCGGCCCGGCGATACGCGCCGCCGAGGGCCAGGTAGGCACCAGAATCTTTCGGCGTCTTTTTCACAAGCTGAAGGCCTTCTTCCACCGAAACGACCGGCGCGGCGGCCGTCGCGGTCGGGACCTTGCCAGGGGCCGACTTCGTGGGGGTCTTCGCGGGCTTGGCCGGCGCGGATTCCGCCCGGGCGAGGCCCGTCATGAGGAAAAATGCGATAACGCCGCAGAGAGCGGCTTGATTCCGGAATACGCGGTGGTGCGGGATCATTCGTGTCTTTGTCGGTAAGGGGTTCAACTCAGGGAACGCTATCGACTCTTTACCCCGAAGTCAACGGGCTTCTCCCCGGAAAACCTGGCCGTATCGAGCCAGCCGGAAGAGCCCTTACAATGGGGGCCCGACAAGGCCCTTGACCAGGAGAGGACCCATGTGTCGAAACATCCGGACGTTGTTCAACTTCGACCCGACCGCCACGGACGAGGAGGTGCGCGCCGCGTCGCTCCAGTTCGTGCGGAAGATCAGCGGGTTCACCAAACCCTCGCAGTCCAACCAACCCGCCTTCGACCGGGCCGTCGGTGAGGTGGCCCAGGCGGCGCGGGCCTTGCTCGACAGCCTGATCACCCACGCGCCGGCGAAAGACCGGGAGACCGAAGCCGCCAAGGCCAGAGCGCGCGCCGCCCAGAGATTCGGCTCGGCCTAGCCCGCGGCACGGCGACGCGCCTGGATCATGTGGTCCAGGCTGATGGGCCCCGCTCCATTGCCCCAGAGAAACAGGTAGATGAAGCAGAAGAGGACCGCCGGCTCGCCGTGGTTCTGGATCGGCCAGAAGCCGTGCGGGAAGTGTCCCATGAAGTAGGCGAAGGCCATCTCGCCGGACGCGAGAAACGCCACCGGCCTCGTGAACAGCCCCAGCAAGATCAGCGTGCCGCCCACGAGCTCGATCACCCCGGCCACGTAGAGGAGCGGCGTCATCGGGACCGGCATTCCTCCAA
>DASQBE010000140.1:5000-18199 GCA_035635355.1 Binatia bacterium
CTTCTCAAATTCACCTTGAGCGAAGTCCGCGGCGGTCGGCCCGTGGTACATGCGGACGATGCGATGGGCGAGCGCCTTCTTCCACGTCATGGGATTGGCGTTGCCGCCCCGCAGAGCCTGCGCGACTTCCTCGTTCTCCTCCGGCGTGGAATCGGTCGCCAGCCGGAAGTAGCGCACGATGAGCTTGTCGGGAAGGCTCATCACTTTTCCATAGATCTCCTTGGGCGGCTCGGCGATTCCGATGTAGTTGCCGAGGCTCTTGCTCATCCGGCGCACTCCGTCCGTCCCCTCGAGCACGGGGAGCGTGAGGATGACTTGTGGCTCGACGTCATAGGCGGCCTGGATGTCCCGGCCGGCCAGGAGATTGAATTTCTGCTCCGTGGCGCCGATCTCGACATCCGCTCGGATGACCACGGAGTCGTACGCCTGCATCAAAGGGTAGAGGAGCTCATGAACGCTGATCGGCTCGCCGCTCTTGAACCGGATGCTGAAGTCGTCGCGCTCGAGGATCCGGGCCACCGTGAACCGCGAGGTGAGCCGGAGCACGTCGACGAAGCTCATGGCCTTGAACCATTCCCCGTTCCAGCGCACTTCGGTCCGGGCCTTGTCCACGACCTTGAAGAACTGATCGAGGTAGGTCTGGGCGTTCGCGTTCACCGCCTCCTCGGTGAGGGTGGGCCGGGTCTGGGAGCGGCCGCTGGGATCCCCCACCAAAGCCGTGTAGCTGCCCACGATCAGGACGACCTGGTGACCCAGCTCCTGGAACTGGCGCAGCTTTCGGAGGCCGATCGTATGTCCGAGATGAATATCGGGGGCCGTCGGGTCGAAACCTTGTTTGACCCGGAGCGGCGTTCCCGTCGCGATCGAGCGCTCGAGCTTCCGGACGAGCTCGTCTTCGGGGATCAGCTCTTCGATTCCCGAACGGATCACCTCGAGCTGGCGCTCGGTCTCGGCGCTCCTGGATTTCGCGGGCATGGCCGCGGCAGACTATCAAGTTTGAAGCCCGCGCGGAAGTGCGGCGCCCTCGGGCGCCGTTTCGGGAATTGGCACTTGACCCACCCGGGGGCAGTACCTAGCGTAGCGCCGGTTGGGAGAAGCGCACCTTGAACGAGGTCTCGATCGTGAGTCCAGGCTGGGGACGCATCACGAAATTCTTCTTCGCCGTGCTGGTCGTGGTTCTTTGCGGCGTGGTGGGCGTCGGGATCGGGGTCGCGAACTGGCTGAGGAAGGATTTGCCTTCCCCCACCAACCTCCAGACCATCGCGCCACCGGTCAAGACGCTGGTGTACGACCGGAACGAGAAGCTGGTGCACGAGTTCTTCAAGGAGAACCGCTCCATCGTGCCGCTTCGCGAGATTCCGCGCCCGCTGGTGCAGGCCATTCTCGCGATCGAGGACCGGCGCTTCTACTCGCACTGGGGCATCGACCCCATCCGCCTGGCCCGCGCGCTCATCACCGACATCATCACCCACAGCCCCCAGCAGGGCGGCAGCACCATCACGCAGCAGCTCGCGCGGAATCTCTTCCTCACGCACGAGAAGACCATGACCCGGAAGCTCAAGGAGATCGTCCTGGCCATCCGGATCGAGCAGACCTACACGAAGGACGAGATCCTCGAGATGTACTTCAACCAGATCTACTTCGGCGAGGGCGCCTACGGCGTGGACGCGGCCGCCAAGGTCTACTTCGGGAAGCGCGTCCAGGAGCTGACGCTCCCCGAGTGCGCGCTCCTGGCGGGCCTGCCGCGGAACCCGCGCGACTACTCCCCGCGCCGGGATCCGGATCGCGCGCTCCGCAGGCGGAACCTCGTGCTCTCGCAGATGCTCGCCGCGAAATTCATCAATCGCGGAGCCTACGAGCAGGCGAGCGAGGCGCCGCTGGGCGTGACGAAGACGCGCTACAACGCCCAGGAAGCGCCCTACTACGTGGAGATGGTGCGGCAGTACCTGGACGAGCGATACGGGTCGAACCAGCTCTACGAGGGCGGGCTCAAGGTCCACATCTCGATGGACATCGACATCCAGCACGCGGCCGAGGAGGCCCTCGAGCGCCGCCTCACGGCCCTGGAGCAGCGGAATCAGTACAAGAAGACGCGCGCCGTCCTCGCCAAGGCGGGGGGCGCTCCAGCGCGGGACAAGAACCAGACCGAGTATCTCCAGGGGGCGATCGTCTCCATCGAGCCCTCGACCGGGCAGATCCTGGCCCTGGTGGGCGGGCGTGACTTCAACGATTCGAATTTCAATCGCGCGGTGCAGGCGGCGCGGCAGCCGGGCTCGGCCTTCAAGCCCTTCATCTACACGGCCGCGATCGACAATGGATTTTCCCCGACCGACATCATCCTGGACACGCCCGTGTCCTTCCGGGCCGGAAACGGCCAGGATTGGTCGCCGCAGAACTACGACAAGAAATTCCGCGGGCCCGTGACCCTGCGCAACGCGCTCGCGAATTCGGTGAACGTCCCGGCCGCGAAGCTATTGCAGAAGCTGGGGACCACGGTCGTGACCTCCTACGCGCGGCGGATGGGGATCAAGAGCCGCCTCTCGCCCGACCTCTCCCTCGCCCTCGGGACCTCGGAGGTGAACCTGCTCGAGCTGGTCTCCTCCTACGGCGTCTTCGCCAACCAGGGGGTGCGGGTCCCGCCCGTGTACATCCTCAAGGTCGAGGACAAGAACGGGAAGATCCTCGAGGAGAACCGCCCGACCGCGGAGGAAGTGTTGAGCCCCGAGACCGCCCTCACCATGACCAGCATGATGGAGAGCGTCCTGGAGAACGGCACGGCGGCCTCGGCGCGCTCCCTGGGGTTCACGCTGCCGGCCGCCGGCAAGACCGGCACGACGGACGACTACAGCGACGCCTGGTTCGTGGGGTACGTGCCCGGGGTGGTCACCGGCGTCTGGGTGGGATTCGACCGCAAGCAGAAGATCGGCCCGGGCATGACGGGCGCTGCCGCCGCCCTCCCTGTCTGGGTGGATGTGATGCTCGCCGCGACGAAGAATCGGCCGCCCCAGGACTTCCCGGTGCCGAGCGGGGTCGTGAGCCGGCTCATCTGCACCGAGACGGGCCTTCTGGCGAATCCAGCGTGCCCCAGCACCGAGATCGAGCTCTTCCGCGAGGGGAGCGAGCCCACGGGCTACTGCAACGTGCACACGGGGACGGCCAAGCCCCCGGCCGAGACGCCCGACTTCCACGAGACCGACACCGAGGCCCCGCCCGACGAGCGCCTCAGGCTATAGGGCGCCTACCGCCCCGCGGCCTCGATCACCAGCGGCTCGAGGGCGGGCGGCTGGTCGGTGATCCTGTAGGCCCGCTTCGCGATCTCGGCCCAGTCGGGGGCGTCGCGCCGGGCTTGGATGACGGCCACCGTTTCTCCCGCCACCACGGGCTCTCCCATCTTGCGGAGAAGCCGGATCCCGACCGCGTGGTCGATCTCCTGCTCCTTCTGCTCCCTGCCTCCCCCCATCGCCACCAGGAGCATCCCCAGGGCGCGCGCGTCGATCTCGGAGACGAAGCCCTGCCGGTCGGCGCACACCTTGGTCTCCGACGGCGCGCGGGGCAGGATGGAGGCGTCCACGGTGACCCGCGGGTCGCCCCCCTGCGCCTGGATCATGGCCTCCGCTCGCTGGAGGGCGGCCCCGGATTCGAGGGCGCTGTCCATGCGGGCGTCGGCCTCGTGGCGCTCCCGGGCGACGCCGCACAGAACGAGCATGGCCGAGCCCAGAACGCGCGTGAGGGCTGCCACGTCCGCCGGGCCCTCGCCGCGTAATATGCCCAGCGCCTCGGCGGTCTCGTTCGCGTTCCCGATCGCGAGCCCGAGCGGCTGATCCATGGCCGTGACGAGCGCCCGGGCGTTCCGGCCCAGCTCGCGCGCGGTGTCCACCAGCTCGCGGGCCAGCTCCGAGGCCTCCTCCCGCGTTTCCATGATGGCGCCCCGCCCGCATTTCACGTCGAAGAGGATCCCCGAGGCCCCCGCCGCCAGCTTCTTGCTCAGGATGCTCGCCACGATGAGGGGCCGGCTCTCCACCGTCGCCGTGACGTCGCGAAGGGCGTAGAGCCTTCCATCCGCGGGGGCCAGATCCTCGCTCTGCCCCGCGATCACGACCCCGACCCTGCGCGTCTGCGCGGCGAACTCGTCGGCCGTGAGCCGGGTGCGGAACCCGGGAATGGCCTCCAGCTTGTCGCGCGTGCCGCCCGTGTGCCCCAGACCGCGTCCCACGATCATGGGGACCGCGGCGCCGCACGCGGCCACCCACGGGGCCAGCGCGATCGAGATCTTGTCCCCGACGCCCCCGGTCGAGTGCTTGTCCACCGTGGGACGGCCGATCCCGTTCCATGCGATGACGCGCCCGGAGTGGAGCATGGCGTCGGTCAGGGCGACCATTTCCTCGCGCCCCATGCCGCGGATCGTGATCGCCATGAGGAGGGCCGCCGACTCGTAGTCGGGAATCGATCCGTCCGTGACCCCACGGACCCAGTCCCCGATCGCGTCCTTGGAGAGAACGCCGCCGTCGCGCTTGATGCGGATCAGATCTTTCAGGGGCGGGCCTTGAATTCGGTGAAGGCCCGCGGGAGGAGCCCGGCCAGCGGGAGCTCCTCGGGCGCGCCGTCCGGGCGCTCGACCAGGAGAATCAGGCCGGGCGCGTGCTCCAGGAGCACCTGGCGGCAGGCGCCGCAGGGGAGCACGGGACGCATGGTCTCGGACACCAAAGCGACCCTCGTGAACCGCGTGGCGCCGCGGGCGAGCGCGCCGAAGAGCGCGCTCCGCTCGGCGCAGATCGAGAGGCCGTAGCTCACGCTCTCCACGTTGACGCCGGGATGGGCGGCGCCGTCCTCCGATTCGAGCACGGCCGCGACCCGGAACCGCGAGTAGGGCGCCGCGCTCCGCGGGAGGAGCGCGCGCGCCTGATCCAGGAGCGCGGCCGCCGAGGGGGCCGCGCTAGCCACGCGGCGGCTTCTGCGTCTGCGCGGGGGCCAGGAGCGTGAGCTTTGCGAACCGGACCGCGAGCTTCCGTTTCACCTTGTCGTCGAAGGAAACGAGGAGGGAGGCGTGATCGCCGCTCCCCTTCGATTCCAGCACGAGCCCGTCCCCGAACTCGGGATGCTGGACCCGGTCCCCCACCTGAAAATCCCGGTGATCCGTCATGGCTCTCCGTCGCCTCTCTAGCCCGGTACCCGCGTGTTCTTGTACTGCACCTTGCGCGCGCGCCGCGTCCCGGAGCCGCCGGCTTCCGATTCCTGCCGCTCCCCGATCAGGGTGAGGATCTTCGCAGGCTGCCCGTCGCGGAGGAAGACCCGCACCACCCGCTTGCCCATGCTGCACAGAATCTCGTAGGGAATGGTCTCCGCCCGCTCCGCCACCTCCTCGAGGGTGATCTGGGCGCCTCCCTGCTCGCCCCAGAGCACGGCCTCGTCGCCCAGGGCCACGTCGGGAATCTCGGTCACGTCCACCATCGTGAGATCCATCGTGACGCGCCCGATCATCGGGGCCCTCCGCCCGCGGATCAAGACCTCTCCGCGGTTCGAGAGGAGCCAAGGCAAGCCGTGGCCGTAGCCCACCGGGAGCACGCCCACGCGGGTCGTGCGCTTGGTCTGGTAGGTGCGGCCGTAGCTGATGAATCGCCCCGCGGGCACCGAGCGGAGCTGGGCCACGCGCGACTTGAAGGACATGACCCCTTCCACGGGGATCGCCCTCGGCACCCGGCCGCTGGGGTAGAAGCCATAGGCCAGGATCCCGGGGCGGACCATGTCGAGCCGCGACGTGGCAAGGCTCAGGATGCCGGCGCTGTTCGCCGCGTGGCGTATGGGAACCTCGATCTTCTTCCGCTCGAGCGCGTCCAGGATCTCCTCGAAGCGGCGGACCTGCTCCTCGGCGAAGAAGGTGTTCCCGGAATCGGCGTCGGGGAAATGCGTGAAGACGCCATCCAGCTTGAGATTGGGCATGGCCTGGACCCGGCACAGGAATTCGAAGGCGTCGCCGTCGGAGATCCCCGTGCGTCCCATGCCGGTGTCCACCTCCACGTGGATCCGCGAGATCACCTCGTGCGCCACGCAGCGCCGGGACAGGAGCTCGGCGAACTCGAGACTCGAGACGCACGGCGTGAGCCGGTGCTCGATGATCTCGTCGATCTCGGAGCGGAGGGAGGGGCTCAGGATCACGATCGGCGCGGTCAGCCCCGCGGACCGGAGCTCGATCCCCTCGTGCAGGGTGGCCACGCCGAGCATCGCCACGCCCGCGTCCATGGCCGCGCGCGAGATCTCGACGGCGCCGTGGCCGTACGCGTCGGCCTTGACGACGAGGAGGATCGTGCAATCGGTCCCGATCGCGGTCTGGATGGCCGCGATGTTCCGGCCCAGACGATCCAGATCGACTTCGGCCCAGGTGGGGAATTCCGTCATGGCCTGCTCACGCTCCTAGCGTACACTTCGCGCGTGACCCCTGTGAATCCTAATCCCCGGCCCGCTCCCGACCGAGAGGAATTCGCGCGCGCGGCCGCGGATCTTCTGGACCTCGTGCGCCACCTCTCGGGTCCTGATGGATGCCCGTGGGATCGCGAGCAGACCGCCCGAAGCTTGAGCCCCTACCTCGTGGAAGAGGCGCACGAGATCGGAGAGGCCATCGCCCGGGAGGACCGCGCGGCGTCGCGCGAGGAGCTGGGGGACCTCTTCTTCCTCGTGGTCTTCCTCGCGGCCACTCTCGAGCGCGAGGACGGCGCCCCACCGGCCGAGCTGATCCGCAGAATCATCGCGAAGATGATCGCCCGGCATCCCCATGTGTTCGGAGAGCGGCGCGATCTGGATGCGCAGGGAGTCCTCCGCCAGTGGGAGGAGGGAAAACGGCGCGAGACCGGCCGCGAGTCCCGGCTCGGCCAGAGCCCCGACCGACTGCCGGCCCTTCTCAAGGCCTACCGCGTCCAGGAGAAAGCCGCCTCGGTGGGATTCGATTGGGAGAATGTCGAGGGGGTTCTGGCGAAGCTCCGCGAGGAGGTCGAGGAGACCGAGCAGGCGATCCGATCGGGCGATCGGGAGCGCGTGAGCGAGGAGATCGGCGACCTGCTCTTCGCGGCGGTGAACGTGGCCCGGTTCGTGAAGACCGACCCCGAGGCGCATCTGGGGGCGGCGGTCGTAAAGTTTCGCCGGCGGTTCGACCGCGTCGTGGAGCTCCTACGCGCGGAAGGGTCCTCGCCGGAGAAGGCGGGATTGCCGGAGATGGACCGGCTCTGGAACGCGGTGAAGCGCGAGGAGCGAGCCTAGCCGGGGGGCTCGGGAGCGTTCGCGGCGTCCGGCGGCGCCTTCGCGGCGTCCGTCTTGTCGCGATCCGCCTCGGCCACGAAATTCAGCCGGAGCTCGGTGAGCACGTGGTTCAAGAAGCGCGCCTCCTGACCCGTGAGATTCCCCGAGGTCCGCGCGCGCAGCATCTCGAGCATCTCGATCGAGAGCTTGGCGTGCGCCATGTCCCGCTCGATCTTCTGGGTGAACGGGTTCATGACCTTGCCCATCTGCTGCATGGCGGCCGCCTGAAACGACTGCACGAGCCCGATGAAGAGCTCCCGCTCGGGAAGCGGGGCCTCGGGGTTCGGCGCTCCTTCGTTCGTCTCGCTCGTCATCGGATCCGCTCCGCGATCACCATGGTCAGGTAGGAGGTCTCGCGCGCCGCGAGCAGCACCGGATGATCGCGGCTCTGCCCCAGCACATCCACCAGGCGCAGCTCCGTGCGCGCGTGCTTCGCGGCGGCGCGCAGGATCTCGAGGAACGCCTCGGAATCCACGTGATGCGAGCACGTGGCGGTGGCCAGCGTTCCGCCGGGCTTGAGGACCTGGAGCGCGGCCGAATTGATCGCCACGTACTTCCGCGCGCCGTCCGCCAGGGCCTTCCGGCTCCGGACGAGCGCCGGCGGGTCGAGGATGATCATATCAAAGCGGGGCTCCTCCTGCGCGAGCCGGTCGAGGGCGCGATCCACGTCCTCCACCTCGAACCGGAGCTCCCGCCCCGGCGCGTTCCGCCCGGCATTCGCCCGGGCGCGGTCGATCGCGGGGGCCGAGCTGTCGATTCCGAGCACCGACTCCGCCCCCGCCAGGCAGCAGTGGAGGGAGAAGAGGCCCGTGTAGCAGTAGAGATCCAGGACGCGACGGCCCTGGGATTCGCGCGCCACGCGCTTTCGATTCTCGCGCTGGTCCAGGAACTCTCCCGTCTTCTGACCGTGGCGCAGGTCGACTTGAAGCACCATGCCCTCGTAGGGCACGTCGACCAGGTCCGGCACCTCCCCGCGCTCGAGGGGCTCGAGGAGCGGCAGACCCTCGAGGAGCCGGGATTGCGAATCTCTGCGGCAGAGGATCCCCCGGGGATGCAGCGTTTCCTGGAGCGCCTCGAGGATCCATTCGATCCGCCGCTCGATCCCCGCGCTCAGGCTCTGAACCCCGAGATAATCCCCGTACCGGTCGACCACGAGGCCCGGAAGCTGGTCCCCCTCGCCGTGGATGAGGCGATAGGCGGACTCGACGGGCAGAACCCGCTTCCGGAGCCCCAGGGCCACCTCCACGCGGTCGCGCACGAGATTCGCGTCGATGGGCCGGACGTGCCGCGCGTAGAGGCGGACCGCGATGAGCGAGTGGGGATTGTAGAGGCCGACGCCGATCGGCTGGCCCCGGTGATCCAGGACGACGACCTCGTCGCCGGGTGCCAAGCCCTGATCCGCGGACTCGATCTCGTTGCTGAAGACCCAGGGATGGCCGGAGCGCAGGCGGCGCTCCTGGTTCTTCGCGAGGCGGACCGCCGCCATCAACGCCTCAGCGATGGGAGCCCCGGCGCGGCTTGGCGGGCGGCTCGGTCGAGGAGAGCCCCAGGTAGCCGAGCATCTTGTTCGCGAGCTTGGCGGCGAAGAAGTCGGAGGCGGGCTGACCCGGGATGGGGCAAAGCTCGACCAGGTCGCAGCCCACGACTTGCCGCCGCTCGCAGACCGCGCGGAGGAGCTTCAGCCCTTCCTCCCAGGTCGCCCCGCCCGGCTCCGGCGTGCCCACGGCGGGCACGTACGCGGGATCGAAGAAATCCAGGTCCACCGTGACGTACACGGGGTTTCGGAGCGAGGACAGGATTGCGTCGATGGGAAGGCCCTTCTCGCGGATCTCGCGCGCGAGGAATACCCTGGCCTTCTCGCGGTGCACGTAGTCCGCCTCCTCGCGGGAGACGCTCCGGATGCCCACCGCGACGGTGGGCACGCCCAGCTCGCGCACGCGGCGCATGACGCTGGCGTGGCTCATCTTCGTCCCCTGGTACTCGTCGCGGAGGTCGAGGTGGGCGTCCAGCTGGAGCACCGAGAGCTCGGGGTAGCGCTGCCGGAGGGCGCGCACCGGCGCGATGGTGAGCGAGTGCTCGCCGCCCAGCGTGAAGGGGATGATCCCCTGCTCCACGAGCGTCGCCGTGATCGCCTCGAGCCGCTGGAGGGCGGCCGCGGGATCGAGGGGATCGATCTCGATCTCGCCCAGGGTGGCGGTTCCGATCCGGAACGGCTCCAAGTCCAGCTCCTCGTCGTAGAACTCGACCTGGCGTGAAGCCTCGAGGATGGCCCGCGGCCCGAACCGCGTCCCGGGCATGTAGCTCGTGGTCTGATCGAACGGCGCGGGGACAAACGCGACACGAGCCCGGCTGAGAGTGCATTCAGCCGGGCTCAGGCCGAGAAACAATCGCGGTGCGGGAGCCGGGATTCGCGCGCGCTTAGAAGTCGTCTTCTTCCTCCTCCTCTTCTTCCTCTTCCAACTCCTCATCCTCGTCGTCGTCGAGATCGTCCTCGTCTTCCTCTTCTTCCACTTCCTCTTCCTCGTCGTCGAGCGCTTCTTCTTCCTCGTCGTCACCGTACATGCGGCCGGCAGGATCTTCTTCCCACTCCTCCGAGCGGTGGTGCGCGCCGCCGATTTCGCGCTCCGGCCTGGAGCCTTTGCGTTTCATTTCGAGATCCTCACAAGCTAGGTGGACAACGCCACGACCGGCAACATCCGGAAAAAGCATGGTCCGCGCGATTGCGTGTGGCAAGCGAGAAAGAACGAGACCCGCTCTTTCCCCGCGAATGGCGGCTGCGCGCGGGGTTACGGGATCCCTTTCTTCATCCGGTCGAGATAACCCGGCGGGACAGGATAGCCCAGATCCTTGGCCCGCGACGCGTCCGCGAGCGCGTCCCCGTAGCGCCTGAGCTGCTCGTTCGCCTTGGCCCGCGCGTAGTAAGCCGCCCCGGAGGAGGGATCGAGGGCCATGGATCGCCCGTAGTCCGAAACGGCGCCCGGCAAGTCCCCGAGCATATGCCTTGCCTCGCCCCGCCACAGGTACGCGTTCGGCTTCCGGGGCTCGAGCAGGATCGAGCGGTCGAAGTCCGGCAGGGCCCGGGCGGTCTGGTTCAGGCCGATGAGCGTCAGGGCCCGGTTCAGGTACGCCTCCGCGTAGTCGCTCTTCAGCTGGATGGCCTTGGTGAAGTCCCCCAGCGCCAGATCGTTCCGGCCCCTGCTCAAGTGCACCGCCCCCAGGCTGTTCCAGGGGACCGCCTCCTTGGGCTCGAGGCGGACGGCCTCCTCGAGATCGGTCAGGGCCCCGTCCATGTCCCGATTCATGTACCGGAGGGTTCCCCGCATCGTGAGGGCCCGGGGCTGCTTCGGGTCCAGCGACAGGGCGCTCTGGGCATCGGCCATGGCCAGATCGTTTCGGCCCTGCTGCATGTAGGAGCGGGCCCGCATCGTGTAGCCGAGAGGCAGGTTGGGGTAGCGCCGCAGCACGTCGTTCCAGAGGGTGACGTTGTCCTTCCAGACCGCGCACCGGGCCCGCGTGGCGTAGAGGGCGCCCGCGCCGGCGAGGACCAGCGCGGCCACGGTCGCGCCCCGGATAGCGGGTCGCGCGCGGGGGCCCGCCAGGAGCGGGCGGACCAGGCTCGCGAGGATGAATCCGATCCCCACATAGGGGAGATACGTGTAGCGATCCGCGATCACCGCGCTCCCGACCGGAAGGATCTGGAGGACCATCACGAGGCCCGAGAGGAAGAAGAGCGCGCCGAAGGCGACCTCCCGGCCCCGGCGAGAGCTGAGCAGGACCCCCGCGGTCAGGACAAGCACGCCGACCGGCGCCAGGTAGTACACGAGTGGGAGACCCCCGCCCGCGGTCCGGAGCGGATACGGATAGAGGGCGGAGAGGTGGACCGGGGCGACGGCGCGCGCGACATAGGCGCAGATTCCGTAGCACGCGAAGAGCATCCGCTCGCCGAGCGCGAACGAGCCGAAGGCCTGGACGGCGCCCTGCCGGGACTGCGCGGTGATGGCGATGATTCCGAACATCGCGGCGATCGCGAAGAAGGGAGTCTTCTCGAGGAGCAGCGTCTTCACCCCCGCCTTCCGCTTCAGGTAGAAATCGACGGCGAGGAGCGAGAGCGGGAACGTCGCGGCCATCCCTTTCGCGAGGAGCGAGAGGACGAAGAGGACGACCGTCGCGAGGTACAGAGCCACCCGGTGCTTCCGGGCCCGCGCCCACAGGACGTAGGTGATCGAGCCCCCGATGTAAAAGAGCGCGTAGAGCATGTCCTTCCGCCCCGAGACCCAGGCGACCGATTCCACGTGCATGGGATGAATCCCGAAGAAGAGCGCCGCGATCGCGGCCACCCATGGCGAGCCCGACAGGAGGAGAAGGAACGCGAAAACCGCGAGCGTGACGAGGACGTGGAGGGCGAGGTTCACGATGTGCCAGCCTCGAGGGTCCAGCCGCCAGAGGTGATAGTCGACCGCGAGGGAAGCCATGGTCAGGGGGTGGTAGTTCCCCTCCACGAACGTGCTGAAGATCGCGCCCAGGCCCGCGGGCGTGAAATCCCGGATCAGGGGCTGATCGGTGGCGTAGAAAGGATCATCCCAGTCGGTGAAGCCCAGGTGCAGCACGGGCCAGAAGGCGGCGACCGTGACCAGGGCGATGAGGAGCGGCACCCACCAGGCGAAGCGCCTGGCCGGGGTCGCCTGCGGCGGTACCCTGCGTGCTCGTCGGGATGGCACGGGCGAATACTGCAACGGATCGCCCCGGGAATCGACCCGTTTTCAGACGGAGTCGGCCGGGTGGCGGAACTTCGCCAGGCTCGAGTCGGCGGGGACGGTGCTCATTGGGAAGGTCATCCTGGCGCGATAACGATGGCGGGGCCGACGGGACTCGAACCCGCGACCTCCTGCGTGACAGGCAGGCGTTCTAACCAGCTGAACTACGACCCCACCTCGTTTTTTCGGGCGCAGAAACGGTAGTCTAACGCGCTACGGCGAGGCCGGTCAACGCCGTTCCCTGGGGTCAGATCCGCTCGAGGCGGGTGGATTTGTAGTAGTGGCTCAGGATCTCGCGATACTCCACCCCGGCGCGCGCCATTCCCATGGCGCCCCACTGGCACATCCCGATGCCATGCCCATTCCCGGCCCCGGTCGCGACGACTCTCACCGCGCGCCCGTCCTCCCCGCGAAGGACCCCGATCTTGAAGAAGCTGCTGCGAAGGATCGCGCTCGTGCCCGGGCGGCGGAGCACCCACCGGGTTCGATCGCCGTGGAAGGACAGGTCCCCGGTCGAGGTGCTGACCCCCAGATCCTGCACGCGCCCGCACCGCGACCGCTTGTCCACCCGGACGTCCAGAAGCGTTCCGCCCGCGGATGCCGCCGCGGGGTTCTCGGCCGCCCCGTACTGGCGGAGCATGGCCAGGAACGCGGCCGGCTCCCACTCCTCGCGCCACCGGTAGTTGGCGGAGAGCGAGCAATACGAGGTCGTGCCGGGCCCGGCATCGTCGCGGACGCTTCGCAGGTAGGCCGTCCAGTCCCAGGGCCACACGTCCTCGACGTTCGCCGTCCTGCCGCCGCACGCCGAGGAATAGAGGGCCCGGATGGGCTGTCCGTCCGAGAGCAGCACCTCCCCCCGGGTGGATTGAACCGCCCGATCGCTCTGTGCATTCTCGCGGGTCGTTCCGGCGTAGACCTGGTCCTCCACCGAGGCGTAGAGGTCGAACCCCAGGTCCGAGCGCCGCCCCAGGTAGGCCATGGTGTAGGAGCGGGCCGCGACCGCCTGGGCCTGCACGGCGGCGAAGTCCGACTCGGGCGGCGTGCCGATCTCATTGGGCAGGACGCTTCGCAGGTACTCCTCGAGCCCCACCACGTTCACGAGCGTCAAACCCTCGGGAGAAGATGCGTGGACCCGGAAGGGCCCGCGATACCAGTTCC
>DASQBE010000141.1:0-5393 GCA_035635355.1 Binatia bacterium
CTGCGACCTGCCGTTCCTTCGCCACGATTGGTTCCGCCTCTGGTGGGGCCATTTCGGGGCGGGCCGGCGCCTCTCCGTCGTCACGGCGCGCCGGAGCGGCCTCCTCGCGCTAGCGCTTCCGATGGTGGAGGAGCGCGAGCGCTGGTTTCCCGCGGCGCTGGTCAAGCTCCGCTCGCTCACGAACGCGCACAGCTTCCGGTTCCAGATCCCCCTTCGCCGCGGCGAGGAGGGGAGCGTCCGCGCGGCGTTGGATTTCCTGGCGCGGCGCGGACGCCCCTGGCACATGCTCGAGCTCGAGCGCTTCCCGACCGGGTTTCCCGCCGACCGGGAGCTCATGCTCGCGGCGGAACGGACGGGGCGCCCGGTCGGCGTCTGGGAGGGCGGAACCTCCCCGTTCCTCACGCTCCAGGGAACCTGGGAGGCCTATCTGGGATCCCTGAAACCCAAGTTGCGCTCCAATCTGCGGAACCGCCTGAAGCGGCTCCAGAAGCTGGGGGCCGTCTCCTACGAGCTCGTGACCACGCGCGGCGAATCCCTCGCGGCGCTTCGGGACGCCTTCGCCATCGAGGGCTCGGGCTGGAAGGGCGAGCAGAAGAGCGCCATCGGGATGGACCCCACCCTCACGCGCTTCTACACGGAGTGGGGGGAGCTGGCGGCGGATCGGGGGTGGCTGCGCCTCTGGTTCCTGCGCCTCGGAGAGCGGCGTGTGGCGTTCGAATACAATCTCGAGTACAAGCGCGTCCTCTACTGCATGAAGATCGGCTACGATTCGGAGCTCCACCCGTATTCGCCGGGACAGACGCTCAAGGCCGCCGTCCTGGAGCGCGCGTTCCGGGAGGGGATCCGCGAATATGACTTTCTCGGCGTGATGGACGAGGCGAAAGGGGACTGGACCTCCACCGGGCGGCCGTTCAACTGGGTGTACCTCTACAACGGCGGTCCGCAATCCCGCCTTCACCATGCCGTCAAGTTCGGGCTGAAGCCCTCGCTGAAGCGAGCGCTCGGACGATGAAATCGCCGCGCTATCACATCCCGTTCTTCTCGCCGCTTTCTCCGATCGACCTGGTCTCGACCCGCCAGCCAACCCTTCGCGCCACCTTTCCGTTTTCCGCGCCGCGCCGCCGCCACTACTACCTCGCGCGAAACGCCATCTGGCACGGAATCGGCGCCCTCGGTTTGAAGCCCGGGGACGGGATCCTCATGCCGGCCTATCACCACGGCGTGGACCTCGAGGTGCTTCTCGGGCGGGGCCTCAAGCCCCGCTTCTATCGCGTGGATCAGTCCACCCAGATCGATCTCGAGGACATGGCGAAGAGCCTCGGCCCGGAGATCAAGGCGCTCTACGTCATCCACTATTTCGGATTTCCTCAGCCCATGGTGGAGATCCAGGCGTTTGCTCGCGAGCACGGGCTGGCGCTCATCGAGGACTGCGCCCTCTCCTTGTTCAGCGCGGCGCCCGAGGGCCCCCTGGGGAGCTTCGGGGACATCGGGGTGTTCTGTCTCTACAAGACGCTGCCTCTCCCGCACGGGGGGACGCTGGCGTTGAATCGCCCCGGGCTTCTGATCCCGCCGCGACCCGAGAATCCGGACGCTCTTTCCTCGGTGGGGTACACCGCGAACCTCCTCCTCGACTCGATGGCCCTCCACGTCGACGGCCTGGGCCACCGGCTCGCGGAGTGGGGAAGGGACCTGGGGCGCACGACCAAGCGCGCCATGCGCGCCTCGACCGTGGCCATCGACACGAACGACCTGGACATGGGCGTGATCCCGCTGGGCATGGGGTTCGCCACGCGCTACATCCTCGCCCGGACACGACCGGCCGACGTGGTCCGGATCCGCCGGGAGAACTACGAGCGCCTGAGATCCCTGCTCGATCCCTCGGTTCGCACCCTCTACGGCGCGCTGCCGGAGGGCGTCTGCCCGCTCTCGCTCCCGATCCTCGTCCCCGAGAAGGAGCGCGTGCACGAGGGCCTCTTGCACGATGGGGTCGGGAACGTGAACTTCTGGTCCCGGTGGCGCCCCGAAGTCCCCCGGGAGCGTTTCCCGGAAGTGGACTTCCTCCGCCGCCACGTCGTGGAGATTCCCATTTACCAGGCGCTCCGGCCCAAGCACATCGAGTTCATCGCGGAGCGGGTCTCCGCGCGGGCGCGATGGTGAACGCCCTCCGCGTGGAGCGCATCCGGGAGCCGGCGGCGCTGGCCCCGATCCGCGAGGATTGGAACCGGCTCGTGGATCAGAGCCAGCGCCCGAACGTCTTTCTCACCTGGGAGTGGCTCGATGCCTGGTGGGCCACCCTCGGCGCGGGGCAGCGGTTGCACGTGATCGTGGTCCGCGACGCGGAGGGCGCGGTCGTCGGGATCGGCCCCTTCTGCATCGAACGCCTGGGCGGGCTGTGGCCGGCCCGGATCCTGAGATTCCTGGGCACGAAGCTCGTGAGCTCCGACTACCTCGACGTCCTCGCGGTCCCCGGGCTCGAGCGCGACGTGTCGGCCGCGGTGCTCCAGGCCCTTCGCGAGGACCGGGGCGTCTGGGACCTGGCCGAGCTGAGCGACCTTCCCGAGGATTCGGTCGGGCTCCGCGTCCTGGGCGGGGAAGCGCGCGCCACGCGCTGCGCCGTCGGCGTCTCCACCGGCGAGTGGTGTCCCTACCTCCCACTGGCCCCCACCCGCGAGGAATACTTCGACTCGCTGGGTCGCTCCAAGCGCTCGAGGCTCAAGCGGGCGAAGAAGGCGGTGGAAGCGATCGGCTGCTCCTACACGCTCGCGGACCGTCCGGAGACGCTGGGCCCCGCCCTGGAAGCGCTGTTCGTGCTTCACGCCAAGCGATGGGCCGCGCGAGGGTTACCCGGAAACCTCCACGACGCGGCCGTGCGCGCCTTTCACCATCGCCTGGCCTCGACCCTGGGCTCGCAGGGCGCGATGCGGATCTACACGCTGGAGCGGGAGGGGAAAGCCGTCGCGTGCGACTACGTGCTCCAGCGGGGGAAGACGGTGTATTTTTATCAGACGGCATTCGATCCGGACCCGGCCTGGGAGGAATACAAGCCGGGCTACACGCTCCTCGCCCATACGATCGAGGACTCCGTGGACCGCGGGGCCCGCGAGTTCGATTTCCTGCGCGGCCGCGAGGAATACAAGGAACGCTGGACGTCGTGCGTCCGCGAGACTTGGCGCCTGACGGTGGTGCCGCAGGAACATCTGCCCGCGCTCGCCCGGTATCGCGGGGGGCAGGCGTTCCGGTGGATGAAGCGCAGGATCAAGGCCTTGATCTCTCGGGGGAAACGATAATGTGCGGCATCGCGGGCATCGTGGATTTCGCGGGAGATCCTCCGACCCGGGAGGCGATCGGCCGCATGACGGCCCTCATCCGACACCGCGGGCCAGACGACGAAGGGATCGCCATCCTGGGCCCCGCGGGCCTGGGACATCGGCGTCTCGCGATCATCGATCTCTCGCCCGCCGGGCATCAGCCGATGACGCTCGAGGACGGCGGGATCCACGTCGTCTTCAACGGCGAGATCTACAACTACCAGGAAGTGAAGGCCGAGCTGGAGGCCCTGGGCGCGACCTTCCGTTCGCGCTCGGACACCGAGGTCATCCTCCGGGCCTACCGAGCGTGGGGCGTGGAGTCGCTCCAAAAGCTGAACGGCATGTTCGCGTTCGCGATCTGGGACGCCGGGCGCCAGGCGCTCTTCGCGGCCCGCGACCGGCTGGGGAAGAAACCCTTCTTCTACCACCACCGCCGGGGCCATCTCGCGTTCGCCTCGGAGCTGAAGGCGCTGCTCGCCGACCCCAAGGTGCCCCGTGACGTGGATCCCGCGGCCATCGACGCCTACCTGACCTATTCCTGCGTGCCGGCCCCACGAACGGTGTTCCGCAGCGTGACCAAGCTTCTCCCGGGGCACTACCTCTGGTACGAGAACGACCGCGTCACCACGGCCTCGTATTGGGAGCTGGTGTTCGGAGCGAACGGCTCGAGGGAGACCGAAGCGCAGGCGCAGGAGCATCTCGAGGAGCTCTTCCGCGCGTCCGTCCGCCGGCGCCTGGTGAGCGATGTCCCGGTCGGCGCGTTTCTGAGCGGCGGCCTCGATTCCAGCGCCGTGGTGGCCATGATGGCCCAGCTCTCGAGCGATCCGGTCCGCACCTACACGATCGGATTCGAGGAAGAGGGATTCTCGGAGGTCGAGGACGCCCGCGCGGTGGCCCGGCACTTCGGCACGAACCATCACGAATACAAGGTCCGCGCCGACGCGGTCGAGATCCTGCCCGATCTGGTCTGGCACCTGGACGAGCCGTTCGGGGACTCCTCCGCGGTTCCGAGCTACTACGTCGCGAAGCTCGCGGCCCAGGACGTGAAGGTGGTCCTCTCCGGGGACGGGGGAGACGAGCTGTTCGCGGGCTATTCCGCCTACAAGAAGGCGCTCCAGCCGCGGCCCTGGCGGTGGATCCCGCGCGGGGTACGCAGGAGTCTCATCGGATCGGTGGCCGACCGTCTGCCGATCGACTGGCCCGGAAGGAACCGCCTCTACGAGATCGGCAACATGCACCGCGATTCCTCGCCCGACTGGATGGGCCTCTATCCCTACATCCGCGAGCGCATCTACTCGCCGGGGATGCGCGCCGACCTGAACGAGGGCCTGCGGTCGAGCGGGCCCGCGATCGCGCTCGAGGAGCAGCCGCGGCTCCGCTCGCTGGACCGCCTCTCCCGGCTGCAGTATCTCGACACGACCCGTTACCTGCCCGACGACATCCTGGTCAAGGTGGACCGCACGACCATGGCGCACAGCCTGGAATCCCGCGCCCCCCTCCTCGACCACCTCCTCGTGAGCTATGTGGCCACCCTTCCATCGACGTGGAAGCTCCGGAACGGCGTCTCGAAAGTTCTCTTCCGGAACATGATCGCCCGCCACCTCCCGGCCGAGATCCTGGCAAAGAAGAAGCAGGGATTCGCCATCCCTCGGGAAACGTGGTTTCGCTCGGACTTGAAGGAGCACGCGCGGGAACGGCTGCTCGACCGGCGCGCCCTGGAGCGCGGCTACTTCGATCCCCGCGTCCTCGACCAGGTGCTGACCTATCACGCCCAGGGCCAGCGGGATTACAGCGGATGGATCTGGTGCCTTCTCGTGCTGGAGGAGTGGCACCGCGCCTACGTCGATCCGGAGACACGACGCGTATGAGACGGCGATGAGCGGCCTCTGCGGCCTCTGGATTCCCGGGGCCGGTCCCACGCTGCCCGGGTCGATCGAGTCGATGACCCGCGCGCTGGGCGGGAACGGCCGGGCGGAAACCAGGGTCCTCGGCGGCTCGGTCGCCCTGGGCGCGCACCCGATCCCGGGATTTCAGGGAGGACTCCTCGAGCGGTCGCGGGGGGACCGGACCCTCGCCATCGCATTC
>DASQBE010000142.1:0-16917 GCA_035635355.1 Binatia bacterium
CGGTCACCTCCACGTGGCTCCGCCGCGCCAGGTCCCGGACGCGCTTGGTGGGGTTGCGGCCGACGATGCGAAACACGGCCTCCGGGCTTTCGGCCAGGATGTGCGGAAAAATCTCATCGGCGAAGTACACGACGGCGTCGATGTTCGGAAAATAGTCCATCATTCCGACGAAGACGAGAACCGGGCCCCCGGGGCTCGCCGCGCCGGCCGGGCGCCGGAAAAAGTCCAGATCCACGCCGTTCGGAATGCCGCGGGCGCTCACGCCCTCGATGCCCCGCCGAAACACGTCGGCCTCGTTCTGGGCCACGAAGACCGACTCCGCGTGGGCCCGGGCAAGCTCCCACTCGTAGCGCTGGAGGCGATCGGCCTCGACGCGGTACAGCCAGGACAGGGGCCAGGGTTTCCGCTCGGCGTAGACGCGCCACTTCTCCGAGTCCACGTCGATGAAGTCCACCACGGTCGGGAACGGGGCGCCGGCCGGAACGTACTGCCCCATCTGCGACGAGAAGACGATCGCGACATCGATCGCCTCGGTCTGGAGGCGGCTCTGGATCCTCCTCGCCAGGTCGGGCGAGTAGAACGCCGCCACGGAGAGCGACCGATTCCCGAAGAGGGACAGGGCCGCGCGAGCGTTGGCCGCCACGCTTCCCCGCCACGCGGCGTCCAGCGACGCGCAGTAGGGTTTCAGGTCCGCGACGTGCGCGCGATCTTCCTCGGCGTCGATCAGGCAGGCCACGTGGAGCCGGTGCCTCCGGGACAGATACTCGATCTGATGAAAGGACCGGATCTTGTCCCCCTTGTTGGGAGGGTACGGAATCCGGTGCGCCAGATAGAGAATGTTCACGGGAAGTATCGCGAGAGTTTCGGCCCGAGCCACCTCGTGATCGTGTGGGGCATCCGTTGCCAGGTCCAGATCACCGTCGCGAACTTGGGATTGTTGGGGCTCAGGTTCGGCATCTCACGCTGGGCGACGAGCTGATACTGATACGGCAGCGGCGTCGGGGTGACGCCCCACCGCCGCTTGAAGTGGTAGGAGCCGCTGTCCTTCTTGCTCCGGCCGAAATCCATCACCTTGAAACCGCGCTCCGCCGCGTAGCGCATGATGTTCCAGTACATGCACTCGTTCGTATTGTCGGCCATTCCCTCCTTCGTCGAAGCGCAGTAGTACGGCATGACCCGGTCGCGGTGGAAGAAGGCGAAGGCCGCGGAGGTCATCGTGTCCCCTCGAAACACCCCGAAGATGCGGACCCTGGGTCCGAATTCCTCGAGGAGGATCTCGAAGAGCCGCAGCGGGAACGCGGGAGAGCCCAGGCTCCGCATGTTGCGCGAGTAGACGTCGTAGAAGTCCGCCAGGAGCTCGGCGCCCCCGGGGCGGAGCGCGAGTCCCCGGCTCTCCGCGGCGCGGATCCCCCGGCGCTTCTGCCCGGGGATCCCCAGGGCATTCACCTCGGGGTCCGGGTGGATGGCGCGCAGGAAGGTGACGTACAGATCCTTGGTGAGCAAGGAGCCCACGGGACGCTCGTGGCGGAACTCCACGTAGCGGGCGCCGATCCGGCGCGCATGGGAGGACGCGTCCTCGATGAGCGCCAAGGCCGCCTCCTCGTCGTCCGCGCACACGCCGCCGTAGACCCCGAGCGGGGTCGAGATGAGGGAGCACCCGAACGGGAGCGCGGGGACGCGGTAGAGGGGGAGGACGCCGCAGACCGAATCGCCGCGCCACGCGATCCGGTGGCAGGGCTGGTAGCTGGGGAACGTCCGCTCGAGCGAACGCTGCCAGGTGAGGCCGTGGAAGAGCGACGCGTGCGGATGGGCGTCCACGTAGCGCTCCCAGGCATCGGCCGGAGGGTTCGTGTCGATCCGCACGCCCCCGTGCGCCGGACCCTGGGCGCGCGCGTCCTCAAGCGGCACGGCGAAAGAACTCCACGGTCCGCTTCAGCCCCTCTTCGAATCCGACCCGCGGCTTGAACCCGAGCTCGTGGCGGGCCCGGTCGATGCTGGCCTGGGAGTGGCGCACGTCCCCCGGACGCGCCGGCAGGAACTCGGGCTTCACCTCAACCCCGAAGAGGCGGCCCATGCCCTCGAGCAGCCCCAGGAGCGTGTATCGCTCTCCGCACGCGATGTTGATCGCCTGGCCGTCCCCTGTTCCCTTCACGCACGCGGCGAGGTTGGCGTCCACCACGTTGTCGATGTAGGTGAAGTCCCGGCTCTGCTCCCCGTCCCCGAAGATGCGCGGAGACCGCGCCTCCCGGAGCGAGGCGGCGAAGAGCGGGATGACCGCGGCGTATTGGGATTGCGGGTCCTGGCGTGGACCGAACACGTTGAAGTAACGGAGCGAGATCGTTTCGAGGCCGAGCGACGTCGAGAAGACCCGGGCGAACTGCTCCCCCGCGAGCTTCGAGACGGCATAGGGCGAGAGCGGCGCCGGGAGCATGCCCTCGTGCTTGGGCAGCGTGGGCGTGTCCCCGTACACGGAGGAGGAGCTGGCGCAGACCACGCGGCGGACTTCGTGCTCCCGGGCCGCCGAGAGGATGTTGACGAGACCGATGACATTGACCGCGGTGGTGTCGCCCGGGTTCTCCATCGAGCGCTGGACGGAGGCGAGCGCGGCTTCGTGGAGCACGAACTCCACGCCCCGGCACGCGTCCCGGCAGGTCTCGGGGGAGCGGATGTCCCCTTCCATCCACTCGAACCTGCCGCCCGGATCGGCGGCGCGGATCACGTCCAGGTTGTCCCGGCGGCCGGTCGAGAGGTTGTCGAGCACGCGCACGCCGTGCCCCTCTCCCAGGAGACGGACCGCGATATGGGACCCGATGAACCCGGCGCCGCCGGTGACGAGATAGACGCTCATCCCCTTAGAGGCGGAACACGCCGCGCGTCCGGCGGCCTTTGAGGGCGTTCCGCGAGTCCACGATGGTCTTCGCGTGCTTCGTCACCAGGCCGAAATCGAAACCCTTGTGCGCCGTCGCGATCACCACGCAGTCGGCGCCGCGGAGCGTGCTTGCCCGGAACGGCGTGGCCTTGAGCTTGTGACCCGCGTGATGGATCGAATCCACGTAGGGGTCGCAGAAGGTCACTCGCGCGCCCTCCTTTTCCAGGATGTCGAGGATGTCGAGCGACGGGGACTCGCGCACGTCGTCGATGTCGGCCTTGTAGGCCACGCCGAGCACGAGGACGCGGGAGCCGCGGACCGATTTCCGGCGCGAATTGAGCGCCTCCCGGACCCGGTTCACGACGTGGTAGGGCATGTTCCCGTTCACCTGTCCCGCCAGCTCGATGAAGCGCGCCTCGAATCCGCTCTGCCGCGCCTTCCAGGAGAGATAGAAGGGATCCACGGGGATGCAGTGCCCTCCGAGGCCCGGCCCCGGATAGAACGGCATGAACCCGAACGGCTTCGTGGCCGCCGCGTCGATCACCTCCCACACGTCGATCTTCATCTTGTCGCACATGAGCGCGACCTCGTTCACGAGGCCGATGTTCACGCTGCGGAACGTGTTCTCGAGGAGCTTCACCATCTCGGCGACCTGCGTGGAGCTGACCGGCACCACGCGGTCCACGACCGCGCCGTAGAGCGCCGCCGCGGCCCGGCTGCAGGCGGGCGTGACGCCGCCGACCACTTTCGGGATGTTGTGGGTCTGATAGGTGGGGTTGCCCGGATCCACGCGCTCGGGCGAGAACGCGAGAAAGAAGTCGCGTCCGATCTTCCAGGAGTCCCGCTGAAGCAGCGGAAGCACCAGCTCGTCGGTCGTGCCCGGGTAGGTCGTGCTCTCGAGCACGATGAGCTGTCCGCGCTGGAGCCTGGGAGCGATCTCGCGGACGGCAGCGAGGATGAAGGAGACGTCGGGATCCTTGGTCTTCCGGAGCGGCGTCGGAACGCAGATGTCCACGACGTCCATCCGGCGCAGATCGTCGAACTTCATCGTGGCCCGGAGCTTCCCGCTGCGCACGAGCTCGCGCACCTCGCGGGTGGGGACGTCCTGGATGTAGGAGCGGCCCCGGTTCAGCTCGGCCACGCGCTGCTCGTTGATCTCGAAGCCCACGACCTGGAAGCCCGCCTTCGCGAACTCCACGGCGAGGGGGAGACCCACATACCCCAATCCGATGACCCCGATCCGCGCCGTCCGGCGCCGGAGGCGTTCTTCCGTTCTACTCGTTGCTGCCATCCACTCCCCCCTCGCGCACATGGTGACCGTCCGCAGGCGGTCCGGCCGGTCCCGTGGAGCGGGCGGTCGTCCGGATCCTCTTCGGTAGCGGCTGTTCTCCATACCCGTAATAGCGGTAATCGTAATAATACGGTAGCCCTTCCACGGCGTTGTTCAAGACCACGCCGGACACCTTGGAATGGATCGGGTCGATGAGCTGGCGCATTCGCCGCACCAGCATGAGCGGCGTGCGACCCGCCATGGCGACGACCAGGACGGAGTCGACGTGCTCGGCCATGAGAAGCGGCTCGACCACCGGCACCACCGGCGCCGCGTCGATGAAGATGATGTCGTACTGGGGGCGCACGGTCTCGACCAGATCCGCGAACTCGCCGTCGATGTAGGCCTCTCCCGCCGACCCCGTGGCCCGTCCGCTGGTGATCGCGAAGAGGTTGGAGAGCGGCGTCGGGCGCGTGACCACGTCGAGCGGCTGGATGTGGTGGAGCGCGTCGTAGAGCCCGGGGCGCTGCGGCAGGCCCAGAAGATAGTGCAGCGTGGGTCGCCTCATGTCGCCGTCGATCACCAGCGTGCGCCGGTGGAAGATCTTGGCGGAGATGATCGCGAGCAGGGCGCACACGGTGCTCTTCCCCTCCCCGCGTCCCGCGCTCGCCATCATGTAGACCTTCTTGTTCAGGCCCGCGTCCTGGCGCGTGAGCGTCTGGAGCAGACGCCGCACCTCGGTGACGTGCGGCGCGTTGATATTGAACTCCTCGAGGAGATTCCGAGAGGTCGGGCGAGGCACGAGCGCGGATTTCCCTCTAGGGCTTGGGTTGGGCTTGCACGCTCTCGGTCGCGCCGGTCTTGAGGACCGTCACGTGGAGCGTGTAGAAAACGGCCGTGGCGAAGAGCACCAGCGCGATGGACAGGACCGGCCAGTACTTCTGGACGTACCCGCCGGGCTGCGCCCAGCCCTCGATCCGAGGAATGGTCCCGATGACCCGGACTCCGATCTCCTTCTCGGCCTGCTCGAGCGAGTGGAGGGCGGCGCCCAGGCGTTCGGCCACGATCACGAGCCCGATTCCCATCAGCGGTCCCACCAGGAAGGCGATCCCGAGAATCCGGACCGGATCCGGATGGGACGGCCGGAGCGGAAGCTGGGGGGTTTCCAGGATCTCGAAATCCATCCCGAGCTGGCTCGTCTCGAGCGCGGCCGAGATGCGCGAGGAGGTCGCCTCTTTCTGGAGCGCGAGGAGCAGGTCGCGGTTGTTCTGCACCTCGGACGTGAGCCGTTCCGACTCCAGCTGCTCCGTGGGCTGGCTCTGCATCCGCCGCGAGAAGGAGGCGGCATACCCGCTGAGACGCTCCTCCTTGAGCTTGAGGGAGCGAAGCTCGGCCCGGTCCAGCGCGATGCCGGCCGCCGCATCCTGGGCGCCGGGGGACAGGTTGGGCTGGGCCCCCGCGAGGGCCTGGTACTCGGCAAAGAGTCCCTGGCGCACGCCGCCGATCTTGAGCTTGATGTTCTCCTCCTCGGCCGCCCGCTTCGTGTCCGTCGCGGCCAGCCCGTAGGAGGTCTCCAGCTCGTTCAGCCGGCTCTCCAGCTCCGCCGTCCTCGAGCTCCGGAGCACCGGCGGACCGGCCCCCGTGCCCCCCGAGCTCTGCCAGGCGCCCAGATCCGTCTGGAGGCGGGAGCGAATCTGATCCATCTCGGCGCGGGCATCGGAGATCACCTCCCGCGCGCCGTCGTAGTTGCTCTCGTTGATCGGGTTGCTCACCAGCTTCTGCCCGATCACCGACTGCTGGTAGCTCCGCAGCGCCGCCTCCGACTTGTGGAGGCGCTCCTCGTAGACCGCGATCTGGTCGTTGCTGAACTCGCCGCGCTCCGTGGCGCGCTGGATGGACGAGGCCTTGTTCGTGGCGTTGAGGTTGTCGGCGATCATGGAGGCCAGCCGCTGCGCGCCACGCGGATCGGTGTCCAGGGCGGCGATGCTCACCCGTGTCTCGGTCGTGGGAGCGACGACGATCTGCTTCCCCAGCCCGAACACCGACATCCGCATGGCGTACTCGGCGGGCGTGATCCCGCGCAGCTCTTTCGCGGCCACGGCGGCCTTCGCGAGGAGGGCGGGATCGCGCGCGTACCCCAATTGGTTGACCAGGGTCTCGAGGAAGGGGCGGCTATGGATCTTGCTGTCGACCCGCATCGCCCGCTCGCGGCGGGTCTCCTCGCTCTGGTCGGAGCGGACGATGTTCCCCAGGGCCTGGGAGACGGGAGCCTTGTCGTCCACCGAGACCACCACGGTGGACTCGTACAGAGGGGGCGTGATCATGAGGTAGACGAACGCGCCACAGAGAACGACGACCATCGGAAAGAGCGCGAGCCATTTGTACCGGCGCGCCTTCCAGAGCATCTCCCTGAAGTCGAGGATCGATGTGTCTTGTTCCATGGGTCCGCCCTACCGTCTGAAGATGAGGATCACCGTCGAGGCGAGTGCTAGGACAGGGGACAAGGTGCGTATGACGGCGAGAAAGCCCTTGGTGCCCTGTCGCGGGAGGAACACGGTGTCGCCCGCCATGAGCGGCGGGTTCCCCGAGATCATCGCCTTGTCGATGTAGCTGTTCAGGTTGACTTTCATGTGCACGGCCCGCGGCCCCGTGCGGCGCACGATCTGGACCGCGGAGAGGTTGGCGTCCGGAGAGGGCCCGCCGCTCTGAGCGATGGCGGACATGAGATCGGTCTGCCCGCCCACCGGGAGCGGCCCCGGGCGGTTGATCGCGCCGAAGACGAAGATCGAGCTCGACGCGCCGCCGGTCAAACCATTGCTCGGCATCGTCCCGGGCAGCGCCTTCGGGACGCGGACCGTGTCCCCCGGCTTCAGGTGGTCCAGGCTCCGCACGCGTCCCTCGCGGACGGCCGCGGCGACGTCCACGACTTGCGGCGTCTGGCCGCCGCTTTGATCGCTCGGAACGACTTCGACCGCGGAGAGATTCGCGTCCTCGGTCGGGCCGCCGGCCTCACCGATCGCGTCCCAGATGTTCGGGAGCTGCGCAAAGGAGAACTTGCCGGGGTGGATCACGGCGCCGAGGACGTTGATCCTACGGCTCTTGAACTCGGCGATGGATACGTTGACCTGGGTGATGTCGCGGTCGTAGAGCGACAGCCGCCGCGCCAGATCCGCGGAGAGCTCGACGGCGGTCTTCCCCTCGGCGGGCACCCCGCCGGTCAGCGGCATGAAGAGAACGCCGTCCTGCGCGACCGTGTACTGGGCGGAAAGGTCGCGCCTCCCGACCACCTCGATGTTGAGCACGTCACCCACGCCGATCCGGTAATTCTCGGTCCCCGGCGCGTTCCCCGGAGGGGTTTGCGCGCGATCCGGAGCCTTGGGGGTGCGGTCGGCGGCGCCTGAAGGGGTGGCATTGAGCAGAAGGACCAGCGAAAACACCCAAACAAGGGCAGCCCGCGCCGAAGGGCTCAAGGCGCAGGAACTCCCGCCTCTTGGCTGGCGGCCACCGATAAGCTCGAACTTCTGCATATGGTTACGGTCGATCAGTCTACCGAGGTGGAACCCCCATGTCAATCGGCGCCCAAGTGTCGTGCCAGGGCCCTTGCAATTCGTGTACCCGCGCGACCATCCCAAAGTTTCGGGGATCGGGCTTTGGGGAACTTTCCTTCGATCAGGGGCTTGGCCGCGGGCAGGATGGCGGCCGGGTCGTCCCCGAGGAGCTGGTTGGTTCCCTCGGTGATGGTAATGGGGCGCTCCGTGTTCGGCCTCAATGTAAGACATGGAACGCCGAGGGCCGTCGTCTCCTCCTGGATCCCTCCGCTGTCGGTGACGATGAACCGCGCTTGATCCATGAGGCAGAGGAAATCGAGATAGCCCAGGGGCTCCGTGAGGCGAAGTCCCGGCTTGGCCTCGATCCCGGCGCGGACCATCCGTTCGCGCGTCCGCGGATGCACGGGAAAGAGAACCGGGATTCGCTCCGAGAGGTCGCTCAAGGCGGCGAAGACGCCGCGAAGGGATTCGACGCGGTCCACGTTGCTCGGCCGGTGGAGCGTGACGAGCGCGTAGGAGCGCGGTACCAGGGCGAATCGTTGCAGCGCGCGCCGCGCGCGGGCTGCATCCAGGTGATGCTTCAACGTGTCGATCATCGGATTTCCCACGAGATGGATCTTCTCCGCGGCCACGCCTTCCGCGCGCAGGTTCTCCACGGCGTCCGCCGAGGTCGCGAAGAGAAGGTCCGAGACGGCGTCGGTGACGAGGCGGTTGATCTCCTCGGGCATCGTCCGGTCGCGGCTCCGGAGGCCCGCCTCCACGTGCGCCACCGGCACGCCCAGCTTCACCGCGACGAGGCTGCAGGCCAGCGTGGAGTTCACGTCCCCCACCACCACGACGAGCTTCGGGGCGCGCTCCTCGACCAGGGGCTCGAAGGCGATCATGATGCGCGCGGTCTGGCGCGCGTGGGAGTCGGAGCCCACCTCGAGATCTCTGTCCGGCGCGGGCAGCCCCAGCTCCTCGAAGAAGATGCGCGACATCTCCTCGTCGTAGTGCTGTCCGGTGTGGACCAGGTACGGCCGGATCCCGGGATACTTCGAGAGCCCCGACAGGATGGGCGCCATCTTCATGAAGTTGGGACGCGCCCCGACCACGCAGAGGATCTCGATCACGAGCCCGACCAGCCCAGCGCCCGGGCCGATACCGCGAGCCCGGCCGAAGCGACCGAGAGGAAGACGTTCCGTCCGAAGTGCCCCACGCGCGCCCCCCACGCGGTTCCCCCGAGAAGGCTCTCCAGCCCGCTCGCGAGAAATCCCGAGGCGGTCGCCACGCCCGCGGCGGGCGCCGCGTCGAGAAGACCAACGCTCCACGCGCCCCAGGCCACGGCCCAGGCCGCGGCGGCCGAGGCCAAGAATCCCGCGGCGCTCATCCCTCCGGGCGTCCCGTGCGAGACCATCGCGATCCGTCCGCCGCGGAAGCCGAACACCGGCCCGCCCATCACAGGACCCAGCTCCGTCGCCGCCGTGTCCGCGAAGGCGCCGGCGAGGGAGGCGACGTAGACCAGGGCCAGGGCCCGCTCCGGGGCGGCACCGAAGAGGGCCAGGGCCGCGGCGGCCGCGGGCAGCGAGAGCTTGGCGGCCACATGCCGCGCCCCACGGCGCCCCTGGTCGGCCTCGGCGGCGCCCATCCGTTCCTTTCGCCCCCGACCGACGCGCGTGAGGAGCCCGGAGCCCAGGACGAAGATCGCGAGCGGGAGGAGGGCGGCCGCGCCGAAGCCCAGGGCCGCGAGGAGCGCGACCACCAGGCCCGCGAGCGCGCCGGCCCGTGTTCCCTGCCGGGTGAGGAGAATCAGCGCCGCGCCCGCGAGCGCCCAGAGCGCGCCCGCTCCGGCCGTGGGATGGAGGATCACGCGCCCTCCCTCATCCGAGGAGCTGATACGCGAAGGCCACGAGTAGCGGAACGGTCAAGTTGTCCACGCCGGCCGGCGAGAGGGCCTCCGCGATCGCGCCGATCGCGCCGCATCCCACGGCGGCCCGGGCCGGAGAGGGACCGCCGGGACAGACCGCGGCCACGAGGGCGGCCGCGAGCGCGGCGACGACGAGGAAGGCGACCGAGCCCTCCACGCTGCGGCCGTGGGCCCACCGGGTGTAGCGCCGTTGTCCCCACCGATTCCCCACGAGGGCCGCGGCGGGGTCCGCGAACGCCAGGGCGGCGATGCCCGCGAGCACGGCGCCCCGGTGGCCGAAGTCCCAGAAGAGGAGATCCACGAGGCAGACCCCGAGCGGAAACATCCAGAGACCGCGCGCCTCCCTCGCGTCCTCGGCGAGGCCCGGAACATAGGCCCTGATCCGGGGGGAGGCGTTGAGCGCGGCGAAGAGCGCGGGGGGGACGATCGCCCATCCCCTGTGGTGAAACGGGATCGTCATGAGGAGCGTCACCGCGCCGATGAGCGCGTGGAGGAGCTTCCGGAAGAGAAAGCGCGGAAGAGGGTGCCCGGGAAGATACCAGCGGACCAGACGCAGAAGGAGCGCGACCAGCCCGACGGAAACGAGGGCCAGGATCGGATCGTGGAGCCGCGCCAGCACGGCCGGACCTTATCCGCTCGGGAGAGCGGGTGTCAAAGCGATTCGCCGTCCCCGGCGCTCGCCTCGAACTCCCCGACGTCGAACACGGGGTCCTCTTCCGCGGCCGGAGCCGGCCCGGGAGCAAGCTCCGGTTTGGCCGCCGGGGTCTTTTCGCGGGTGGCGTCGGAGTCTTGCAAGGGCGTGAACTCGTCCGTGTGAAGGTGGAAGCTCCTCGTGAGGCGGAGCAGCTCCAGCTTGTCGGGCGTGATCTCGCGGCGCCCGCGCAGGGGGGAATCCGCGGCCGGGCGGATCGACTCCGCGCGCGTGCGCTCCCCCGCCAGGGCCCTGCGGTCCACTTCCTCGAGGAGGGTGTCCACCTGGATCGAGATGCCGCTCCGCTCCGGAGTCTCCTGGGCGTCGAACTGGAAATAGCCTACCTGCCAGGTGCAGAGGTCGTAGAGGGCCTCGCAGGTCTGGTACAGGATGGCGGCGTCCTGGTCGGTCGAGGTGATGGCCCCCATGTCGACCAGGATCGTGCCGAGTCTTCGCGAGCCCCCGGCGGTCTCCTGCGACTCCAGCGCCGAGTTCAGGGTGTCCTGCGAGATCTTCCCCAGCTTCATCATGATCTCGCCGAAGCGCTCGTCCCGGAGGGTGTCCGAGGCGAGCACGATCCGCCCCTCGTCCACGTGGATCTGCGCGGTCGCGGCGTCGGAGCGTATCGTGATGATCCCGCTCTTCTCGCCGTTCGAGATGATGGCGAGGAGCTCAGGCAAGCTGAGATCGCGGAGGCTGCCTACGAGCGCCATCGACCCTTTCTCCTCAGGCGGTGGAGACCTGGTTCTTCCCGGCCTGCTTCGCGGCGTAGAGCGCGATGTCGGCGGCCTCGAGCAGCTCCCCGGCGGTGGATCCGCTCTCGGGGAAGGTCGCGACTCCGACGCTCACGGTGATCGCGCCGGCGTCGACGAGCGGAAACGCCCTGGCCTCGACGGATTGCTTCACGCGCTCGGCGAGGACGCAGGCGCCCTCGCGCGCGGTCTGCGGGAGGATGATCACGAACTCGTCCCCTCCGTACTTCGCCACGAGGTCGATCGCGCGGGCCTCGCGCACCAGCGCCTGGGCCACCAGCTTCAACACCTCGCTGCCGCGCAGGTGCCCATGGTGGTCGTTATAGGACTTCAAGTTGTCCACGTCGAGCATCATGAGCGAGAAGTTCTGTCCGAACCGCGCCGCGCGCTTCACCTCGCGCCGGAGCGCCATCTTGAGGAAGCGGTAGTTGTAGACCTGGGTCAGATCGTCCGTCACGGCGAGCTGCTCGGCGCGGCGGAAGAGCTTCCCGTTCTCGATCGCGATCGCGGTGTGGTTCGCGAGGAGCGAGAGCACGCGAAGGTGGCGCACCTCGAAGGGCGAGCTGTCGAGCCGGTTGACGGCCACCAGCACGCCGAGGGTCGTGTCCCTCACCTTGAGCGGCGCCGCGAGGCAGGCGGTGGTGCTCAAGCCGGGCAGCGAGTCGGTCTCGGCCCGGAAGCGGGGGTCGGCGCCCACGTCGGGAACATGGACGGGCTGCCCCTCCAGCATCACCCAGCGCGAGATGCCGCTCTGGCTCTCGATGTCGTAGCGCTCGAGGTTGTGGAGCTGCCCGTCGTGGGACATCCGCCGCGCGTACTTGCGGATTTTCCGGCCCTCGACCGTGATGAGGAACACCGCCTGGGCGTGGAGTATCTGGAGGGCGCAGTCGAGCACCGATTCGAAGATAGTATCCTGCGCCCGGCCCCCGTTGATGAGGCTGGTGATCTCCTGGAGGGTGGCAAAGAAAAGCTCGTTCTCCGCCAGGTCGGTCGTTGCAAATCGCACGATTTCATCGGGGCGCTTCATGGCAGAGGAGATTGTTGCAACCTCCATGCCGTTCGGCACGGGGCTACAGATCTTCGCGGAACAGGCGGAGTTGCGAGAGGAACCGCCTCAGGGCGAAGAGCAGAACCGCCAAAATACCGGCCGGGATCATGTACCGGTAGAGCGGCAAGTCTTGGAGCATCGGGGCCACGGTGCGGAAGAAGACGAAGAACAGGACGATGTCGAGGAGAACCACGGCCCCCGCGACGATGAGCGTCGAAAGTCGCGCGACCCGGCGTTCCGACCAGCGGAAAGGTATGTGCGGTTCCGGCATGTGAAATGGTGCGCCCGAAGGGATTCGAACCCCTGGCCTTCTGCTCCGGAGGCAGACGCTCTATCCAGCTGAGCTACGGGCGCGACGCGTTGAGAGAGTACACGATACGACGAGTCCGGCATAGTGCCGGGACCCCCGAAAGGGCCGATGTTCCCGGAAATGTTCCCGGTTTGAGGTCATGATCCGGTCCGTTCCCACGCCGCGAAAGACGCGCGCCGCGGCGGCACGATCCACTCCACCGGAGGCGCATGATCTCCGTGAGGATCGCCGCTCGATGGCGTGACCCGTCGGGGACTTCCGCTCTTGCGCTTCCCCACCGGCGGCTGGCCGCCCTTGCCGCCCACTACGCGTCGTGATATGGACCAGGACCGGCGCTTCGCTCTCTTCGTGGGCGCGACCGTCGCCCGCGATTGGACCCTCCTCGATCATGGCTTCGCCCCCTTCACGCGCGCGCCAGAGCTATCCGGCATTCGTGCTTGGCCCCAGTCGCCGAAGTGGGGCATCGATTGCACGTTTACGATCTTGGGCGCGAGCACGCTTCGCGCCCGGCCCTCGTAGTCGTAACTATTGCCTGAGATCCAGAAGCCTGGATGCTCGTAGGTAGAATCCGCTGTCGACAGCGTTACCGAGAAGACAAGCGAATCGCCCGGCGCCAACCCGTCGAAGGCGTGCGCGTCTGGATAATCAAACTCAAGGAACCCACCGTAGCATTCCTCTTGGCCGTTCACACAACCCGTCCATGGTTTTCGAATGACGATCGAATTGGGGCACCTGTTCTTCTCCGCGTCAAACCCAACGGGTGCGCGCTGAAGGTCTGGGCACGAGTCCGACGACATCGTCATGCCGATGAAGAAATTGTGGACGTCTTCCCCGGCATGGTTGTGCAGGAGGTAATGGTACGTTACCGAACTATCTGCCTCCGTTCGGTAGACGGTAAGGTCCACGGCGCCCGGTGGGCCCATGGGCATGAGGTTCTTCGACTCTACACCGCGTGGCGCGGTCGCGATGATCGCGGCCGAGCAGGAGACAGCGAGCAGCACGGAAAGTGCAGCTTTTCCAAGAGCGCTGGTTCCCGTCACCGCACCTTCGCGACCGCGATCTGCGCGACCATGAGAGCGATCATCACGACCGTGAGCCCTCCTCAACCTCGCCGGACGATCACGGAAATGGTTGCCCAATCTGCGACGGGCTTCCCGTTGGAGCGAGCCGGTTCGAAGCGCCACCTCTTCGCACCTTGAATCGCTGCCTCAAGAAGCTCGGGAGCGATATTGGAGTTCCATGGCCTTCTGGGTTGGATCCAGGTCACGCGTCCGTTTCTCCCGACCGTAACCACCAGATCCACCTTGTCGGATTCCGCAGCGCACGAAGGGCATCGTGCGACATATTCCCGCTTGATGGACGGGCGAACGTCGATGCGCGGGTGTACTGTTTCCGACTCGTCGATGGCCACGAGGTACCTGCCTCCGTAGCGAAAGCGCTGGCCGCGCTCCACTCGTGTCGTGCGGATCTTGTCTTGCCGCTCGACTTGGACCAAACCCTCATGGATCGTCACGTCCAGACGGACCTCCTGCTCATCGATCGCAGGCCCGCCTGGACGGCCAATTCTGATCGTGGCGACAATTCGCCGAGGGCCATCACCCTTCGTCACGAACCTTACGGGCCAGGACACGTGGCCTGCCCCAGTGGGACCGAGTGGAACGGTCTTCGTTCGATCCTCGGTGGCGCATTCCAGGTTCGGCCCCGGTTCCAGAAGTACCGTCGCCACCGTGCCATGGAGCGAGTCTGACTCACTCCATGTCGACACCATGATTCTCCAGGATCCATCTGAGCCGACGTGATCGGCGGGAAGCAAGCCCACACCGAACTGCTCCCAGCCCTCTTCGGAGGAATCGCCCGCTTGGGCGCTCCCACAGACCAGGATGTTGAGGAGAAGCACAAGAATCGCGGCGTATTGTGAGAGTTGAAAGAGCTTCCGCCTACGCGCTCTTATGCGCAGGACCATCAGGACGGCTGCGTACCAAGCGAAGCTTAGCAGGAGGATCGCCGCAACATTGTTCACTAAATTACCAAGGATCGCCGCGAGGATCGCGCCGACGATGGGGATCGCAAACAGCACAACGACGATGAAGCTGGTAACGAACGCGAGCCTCCTCACCGCCCCGCCTTCACGATCACGCCGCTCTGCTGATCGTATGCCTTCATGTCAACCGTCCCGCCTCTACGATCCCGAATCCCGACCGTTTCACTGGACCATCTCAAAGGCGACAGGGGGCCTCCTCGCGGGCCGATGCTGCAATGCCCCGCCGAGATATGTTGCCGCGTTCGCGCTTACGGGAAACAGTTCGGGTCGGGCGCGAGCATGAGAATGTCCATGTGCACTTGATCGGCCGTCGCGCATGAGGAGTTGGTGCATCCGGAGAGCGGACCGCAGAGTTGCAACAGTACGCAAACATTTCCTCCGTCGTACAGATCGTTCCCGAGGGACACGGTGGTAAGACTGTCTCCGATTGCCCCAGGGCCTATTGTCCCTACGCTATTGTACCCATCCCATGGGCAGTTCGTCGGGTTCGCCTGGGAAGGGCATGTCTTATCCCCTTGTGTGTCGCAGAACCTGTATATGAGTTTGTAGGTATTGTGGTCCGAGTATCCACCGAACCTCAGGTACCGTTGGCCGTGCGGCACGTTGTTGAATACCCATATCCACTCACCGCAGCCGCATGCGGTGCCGTCCTCATGCTGGATCGCTGTCTCCCGGATAACCTCGTAGACACCATCCAAGTGATTGAGGTCCGCGATGGACCCTCCGAGCTGGATCGCACATCCCGGAAACCTTTGATTGGCGGCATCCGACGACACGGCATTGTGGACGCAGCCGGTCCCACCGCCGCACCCTCCGATGTGCTTCTGGGCGAGGAGCTGGGTAGGCAGAAGCGGTATGAATAGGGCAGCGAGAACTCCGCATGAGGCGAGGCGAGGAAACGTGCGACGCATGGGTAGTCCCTCCCTTGAGTCTTCGCTCAACCGGGGCGGGCCCATCCCGCCCGGCGCCTAGGGAGCATTTGCCTATGGCATGGTGGCGTCAAGCGGCACTGATCCGCTCCGACTACGCCGTTCACGGTTTGAGGGTGCTTATGGGGTCCCCAGAGCGCGGCAGAGTGCTGCAAACGGCAAGCGCCCCCGGAGAGCTATCTCGCAGGAGCGCTTGGTATTGCGTTACGCGTTTCGGCTTGGCCGAGCGGGCCTATTTTAGCGCCCCCGGTTTCCGGAGGGACGCTCTATCCGGCTGAGCTACGGGCGCAGCGAGTTCGGGATACCATCAGAAATCCTGCCCCAGCCGGACCACGATGCGGCGTTCTCCCAGGGTCCCGGCTTCCCCGCCCGCCTCGATCCTCCCGAACGGGGTCCACCATAATCCGGTCAGCCCGGCGCCCCCGAGCCATGTCCTCCCCGTTCCGAACGTTCCGTCCGCGCTCGTGGGGTCCTCGACGACCCCGCCGCGAATCCTGAGGCGAAGGGTTGCCCGGCGCGGAAAGGCGTACGCCAGATCCACTCCCGACACGGCGCGCGCCTTCCCCCGGTGTTCCCCCCATCGCAAGGACGGGATCAAGAGCTCGTTTCCAAGCGCCGGCGCCGCGTCCAGCGGCGGCTCGCCCCATACGGCCTCGAGATCCCCCAGCACCGCCAAGGCGAATCGGCCGCGCGTTACGCCGAGCGAGCCCTTGAGCCGCGCTCGCTGATACCGCACCGCCCCGAACCGCAGCTCGCCCTCGGCCGAGGACGTGGTTCCGACCTCTTCGACGAGCGGCGCGACGCGTCCGATCCGGACGTAGGGCCCGAAGGACGATCCGTGGGGACCGACATCCGAGGAGATGCGTTCGCTCCGGAACACGGCGGTCCCTTCCATCGCGGGTTGGATGCGGAGCCAGTCCGCGCCCGCCCAGCCTCCGGCGCGACGAACTTCGGCGTTCTCGGTCAGAAATGGAATCTTGGATTCCCTCGTGAATCCCCCCGCCGACCACGCGGTGGGCGGACTCCCCAGTGTAGGAATTCGGAGGCTCACGGCGCCCCCTCGCTCGATGCCATTGGCAGAGCCTTCCAGGTCCAACACCAATGGCATGGAACCCCGCGCTCCGATTTCGCGCATGGCGCCCCAGATCCTTCCGCCGCGGTCGTTGTCGTATCCGGCCGATCCCACCAGGGAGAGACGGCTCTCGCTCTCCGCGCGCACGACCCAGGCGGGTGTCTCGGTCCCCATCGAGTCCTCGACCGAGGGCCAGACGCCGTCGAAGCATCCGGTCGCATAGAGGCGGTCGAGCCGATCCAGGATGGGCCGAGGGTCGTAACGCGCTCCCGAGAATTCCTGAAACGCTCGACGGACGAAGGGCTCGAGCGGCGAGCCCGGTGCTTCCACCGCGAGCCTCCCCAGGGTGCGCGGCTCGGCGGCCGTTTCACGCGGGCGCGCGCCTCCTGAGACGCCCGGCCCCACCTCGCGCAGGGCGCCGGTCAGACCGGCTTTCAGGATGGGGGTGGGATCCACCGGGAAGTTGAATCCGGTCAGCCCC
>DASQBE010000143.1:0-9245 GCA_035635355.1 Binatia bacterium
CCTCGACCGTGGTCGTTCCCTGCTCGAGGAGGCGGCCCAGGCGCCGCACCACCGCGTCCGTAAGCCGCTCCTCGCTCATGTCGCGAAGATGTCGCACGCTCGCCCGGATTCCGCCCCCGCGCTCGGCGATCGCGGCGTAGCTCTCCCCCCGCGCCCGCGCCTCGAACTCCATCTCGCGCGTGCCGGCGAAGGGAAGGTGCGTGTGGCTGTCCACGAAGCCGGGAGCGACCAGGAGCCCGCGCGCGTCCAGCACGCGGGCGGATTCCGCTTCGGGATAACGGGCGAGGACGTCCCGCGTCGTTCCGACCGCGGCCACGCTTCCGCCCACGCAGGCCAGAGCGCCGTCCTCGATCAGGACCGGACGGTCGAGGTCCGGGCCCAAGAGCGGGCGATCCCCGGCGGGCGCCGTGAGAAGCTGGGCGGCCGAGACCACCAGGAGGTCGCACTTCACGGGCGGCCGTCCCTCACCGGTCCGGACGCGTCACGTGTCGGTGGGAATGGGGAGCTTGTGTTGGCGCGCCACGGCGCGCGCTTCGTCATACCCGGCGTCCGCGTGGCGCCAGATCCCGGTCGCGGGGTCGTTCGTCAGGACGCGCTTCAGGCGCGCGAGCCCGGCCGGCGTTCCGTCCGCGACCATCACCATGCCGGCGTGGATCGAGTTTCCGATCCCGACCCCGCCGCCGTGGTGCACCGACACCCAGGAGGCGCCGGACACCGCGTTCAGGAGCGCGTTCAGGATCGGCCAGTCGGCGATGGCGTCGCTTCCGTCCTTCATCGCCTCGGTCTCGCGGTAGGGCGAGGCCACCGAGCCGCAGTCCAGGTGGTCCCGGCCGATCACGATCGGGGCCTCCACCTCGCCGCGCTCGACGAGCCGGTGGAGCGCCTCGCCGAAGCGCTCCCGCTCCCCCATGCCCAGCCAGCAGATCCGTGCCGGAAGTCCCTGGAAGCGAACCCGTTCCGAGGCGAGCTTGATCCAGCGCTTCAGCCCCTCGTTCTCGGGGAAGAGCTCGAGGACCGCGCGGTCGGTGGCCGCGATGTCGGCCGGGTTGCCCGAGAGCGCCACCCAACGGAAGGGTCCCTTGCCCTCGCAGAAGAGCGGGCGGATGAACTCGGGAACGAACCCGGGGATGTCGAAGGCGTTCGTGACGCCGGCTCGGACGGCCTGGCCGCGGATGTTGTTCCCGTAGTCGAACGTGATCGAGCCGAGGGTTTGGAACCGAAGCATGGCGCTCACGTGCACCCCCATGGAGTCCACCGCGCGGCGCGCGTACTCCTTGGGGTCCGAGCGGCGCAGCGCCAGCGCGTCCGCGAGCGGGAGCCCGGACGGGATGTAGCCGTTCAGCTCGTCGTGCGCCGAGGTCTGGTCGGTCACGAGATCGGGGCGCGCCCCGCGCCGCGCCAGCTCGGGCAACGCCTCCGCCGCGTTCGCGACGAGCCCGATCGAGACCGCCTCCCCCTGGGACACTGCCTCTTCCACCCAGCGGAGCGCCTCTTCGAGGGAGCCCGTGCTCTTGTCGAGATAGCGTGTCTCCACGCGACGGCGAACGCGCTCCGGGTCGACCTCGACGGCGAGACAGACGCCCTCGTTCATGGTGACCGCGAGGGGCTGCGCGCCCCCCATGCCGCCGAGCCCGGCGGTGAGCGTCCAGCGTCCGCGCAAGGAGCCGCCGAAGTGCTGCCGCGCGGCCTCCGCGAAGGTCTCGTACGTGCCCTGCAAGATTCCCTGCGTCCCGATGTAGATCCAGGAGCCCGCCGTCATCTGGCCGTACATCGTGAGGCCCTTCGCCTCGAGCCGGCGGAACTCGTCCCAGTTGGCCCACGCCGGCACGAGGAGCGAGTTGGCGATGAGGACGCGGGGCGCGTCGGGGTGTGTCTTGGCGATCCCGACCGGCTTCCCCGACTGCACGAGGAGGGTCTCGTCGTTCGCGAGCCCGCGGAGCGATCGGACGATGGCGTGGTACGCCTCCCAGCTCCGCGCGGCCTTGCCGGTCCCGCCGTACACGACGAGATCCTGCCAACGCTCGGCGACGTCGGGATCGAGGTTGTTCATCAGCATCCGGAGCGCCGCCTCCTGATGCCACCCCTGGCAGGAGCGGTTCTGCCCGCGCGGCGCGCGCACGACCTCGCGAGGCGGGGTTCCGGACATCACGTCCGCGCGGGCCATCAGAAGGGCTCCACCTGGGCCAGATCCGAGGGCGCGCCCGAAGCGATCCATTCGTCGAGGCTCGCTAAGTCCCGGTCCTGCCGCCGGTCCTCGGTCAGCGGGGGAACGATCTCGCGGAGGGCGGCGAGGACGGGCTCCAGCCGGCCGCTCGACCGGAGCGGCCCGAGGAGATGGATCCCCTGCGCCGCGCAGAGAAGCTCGGCGGCCACGATGCGTCGCACGTTCCGCACCAGGGCCAGCGCCTTGATCGCGGCGTGCATTCCCATGCTCACGTGGTCCTCCTGGCCCGCCGAAGTCGGGATGGAATCCACGCTCGCCGGCTGGGCGAGCATCCGGTTCTCCGAGACGAGCGCGGCCTGGAGGTACTGCACGATCATGAGCCCGCTCTGCACCCCCGCGCCCTGGACCAGGAAGGCGGGAAGGCCGCTCTTCGAGCTGTCCAGGAGAAGGAACGTGCGCCGCTCGGCGATGGAGCCCACCTCGGCCATGCCGATCGCGAGGAAATCCAGGGTCTGCGCCACGGGCTGGCCGTGGAAGTTCCCCGCCGAGATCACCTCGCCCGTATCCGCGAAGCAGAGCGGGTTGTCGCTCACGCTGTTCACCTCGGTCACCACCGTCTCCCGGGCGCGCCGGAACGATTCGATGGAGGCGCCCAGGACTTGCGGCGCGCACCGGAGGGAATAGGGATCCTGCACCTTGCCGCAATTCTCGTGCGAGGCGACGATGCCGCTGCCCTGTAAGAGCCCCCAGAGGGCCGCGGCCGAGTCCTTCTGCCCGGGATGCGGGCGGATGGCGTGGACGCGCGGATCGAAGGGCTTGACGCTCCCGCGGGCGGCCTCGACCGAGAGCGCGCACGCGACGTGCGCGGCGCGCAACACATCGGACGCCTCGAGGAGCGCCAGCGAACCCACCGAGGTCATGCCCTGGGTCCCGTTGATGAGCGCCAAACCCTCCTTCGCCTGGAGCGCGAGCGGCGCCATGCCGTTGCCGCGCATGAGATCGGCCGCGGGGGCCTCCTTTCCCTCGACCCACACCTCACCCTCGCCGATCAGCCCCAGGGCCAGGTGCGCGAGCGGAATCAGGTCGCCGCTCGCCCCCAGCGAGCCCCGGCTCGGCACGACCGGGAGGATCTCCGCTTCGATCATGCGCACGATGTGCTCGAGGAGCGAGAGGCGGACGCCGCTGTATCCGAGCGCCAGGGAATGGGCCCGGAGCGCGAGCATGAGGCGCACGGCGCGCGGCTCGAGCGCCGGACCCGCGCCCGAGGCGTGGCTCCGGATCAGGTTGAGCTGCAGATGCTCCACGTCCTGGTCCGGAACCCGGACCGACTTGAGCTGTCCGAAGCCCGTGTTGACGCCGTAGACGGTGTCCCCCTGCTTCAGCACGCGCTCGATCAGGGCGCGCGAGGGCGCGATGCGCGCGGGGACGTCGGGCGAGAGGGAGACGCGCGCGCCCGCGGCGATGGCGCGGAGATCCTCGAATCGGAGCGCCGCGCCGCCGATCGCGACCCGGCCCCTCGCGGCGGACTTCAAGGTCAGGCTGGGCACGCGGCCTCCCGCCCGTCCGTCCCGGTGGCCATCCCGTCCGCCGGCTCGCGCGCGAACCAGGCCCCGATCCGCTCGAGCAGCTCCGCGGACGACGAGGTCACGAACGGCGGCGAGGGCAGCGTGGACGCGAAGCGCTTCCCGTACGAGGAACGCGCGAGGCGCGGGTCGGCCACGACGACGGCCCCGCGATCCTCCGCGGTGCGGATGAGCCGGCCGATGCCCTGGCGGAAGCGCAGGACCGCCTCAGGAAGCGCCAGGTCGCGGAACGGATCGCCTCCCTGCGCCTCGATCTCCTCCGAGCGCGCCGTGAGGAGCGGATCGGTGGGCACCGCGAACGGCAGCCTCGCGATGAGGAGCACCTCGAGGGAGGCGCCCGGGAAATCCATCCCCTCCCAGAAGGACGCGGTGCCCAGGAGCACCGCGCCCTCGCCCGCGCGAAACTCGGCCGCCAGCGGCCCCGCCGCTTCTCCGGGCGACTGGCGCAGCAGCGGAACGCCCGCGAGCGCGAGCGGGCCCGCGCAGCGCTGGGCGACCTGATCGAGCATCTGGTAGGACGTGAGGAGCACGAGCGTGTTGCGATGGAAGCGGGTGGCCAGGGAGACGATGAGCGCCGCGAGCCGCTCCGCGTAATCGGGATCGTTGGGCCGGCTGCCGTCCCACACGGCGGACAGAACCTGGCGCTCGAGAGGGAACGGCGAGGGAAGGGCCTGGGTCGAGACCTCATCCGGGTCCAGCCCCAGGGCCTCGAGGATGGGACCGAAGTCCTCGCCGTCGGAGAGGGTGGCGGAGGTGAGGAGCACACGATCGCAAACCGAGAAGAGCGTGGCCCGCAGCGCGCCGCCGACCTTGATGGGGCGGCGGTTCAGCCTGGGAAGGCCTCGCTCGTCGCGGTCGAGGAAGAAGGCGGAGCCTCGCTCCTCCAGCGCCACCACCGCCCGGAGCGCGCGCTCGGTCTCGAGCCACGCCAGCGAGCGGGCGCGAACCTCGTCCAGCGCCTCGAGGCCCTCGGACCGAAGTACTGCTTCTCCCTCGCCCGCCGCCGTGTCCGCCAGGTCCTCCAGCGCCCGGGACAGGGATCCGAGTGAGGCCAGAAGCGAATCGAGCGCCGCCGGGCTGATGCGCGCCAGGTCCATCTCGCGCGTGATCCGCGCGGACGGCGCTCCGTCGGGGAGCAGCGCGCGGAGGTCGCGCGCGAGCGTCGCGGCGTTCGCGAGGACGGGCGCGATCGATTCCTCCGCGACCCGGAGTCGCTCCGCCGTAGCACCCCCGCGGCCGCGCCGGATCGAGCGCTTCACGATGCGGAGCACGCCGGTGCGCCCGTCGGTCCGCCCCGCCAATCTCAGGAAGTCGTGGTAGCCGAGCGTCACCCCCAGCTGCTCGCGAGCCACGCGCTCCACGTGGTGCGCCTCGTCCAGCACCAGCGCGCCGGCCTCGGCGAGAAGCGTCGCGCGAAAGCCCGGGTCGGAGAGGAGAAGGGCGTGGTTCACCAGCACGATGTCCGCCCGGAGCGCTTCGCGTCGCGCGCGCTTCGCGAAGCAACCGGTCGCGGCCTCGCAGGAGGACCCGGAGCAGACGAGAGGGTCGGAGGCGATCTCGAGGAGGAACGCGGCCGGGAGGTCCAACCCGAGCGCCGAGAGCTCCGTCAGCTCTCCGGTCGTGGTCCGCTCCGTCCACGCGCGCACCTCCTCGAGAACGGACTCGTCCAGCCCCTGGCCCGCGAAGAGCGCGCGCTGGTGGAGGCGCGCCTCGGCCCGTCGCCGGCAGAGGTAGTTCTGCCGCCCCTTGAGCGCGACCACGCGCAAGGGCGCGCCGATCGCGCGGCAGACGAGGGGAACATCGCGGCGCAGGAGCTGGTCTTGGAGCGCCTTCGTGCAGGTGCTGACGACGACGGGCCCGGAGCCGCGGACGCGCCGGAGGAGCGCGGGAAGAAGATAGGCGAGGGATTTTCCGATTCCGGTCGGCGCCTCGACCACGAGCGTGCCGCCCTCCTGAAGGGCCTCGGACCACAGCCGGGCCATTTCGCGCTGCCCGGGACGGTCCTCCCAGCCGCGCTCGCGGCGACCCAGCCGCTCCAGGGCCGAGTCCAGCAACTCATTGGAATGTCGTTCGGTAGTCGGCATGGGAACGGGCACGAGCCCGATCCCAAGCTACGGGACTTGCGGGGATAAGTCAACGCGAGGCGGGGACGACTCCGGCCGTCTTCAGCGCGGCTTTGAGGCGCGCCTCGTCCCAGATCTCGACCCCCAGCTTCCGCGCCTTCTCCAGCTTGGATCCGGGCTCCGTGCCCGCGACGACGGCGTCGGTCTTGGCGCTCACCGAGGAGGTCACCTTGCCGCCCGCCTCCTGCACGAGACGCGCCGCCTCCTCGCGCGTGAACTCCTCCAGGGTGCCCGTCAACACGAAGGTCTTCCCCGCGAGCGGTCCGGTGGTGGAAACGCGGCGCGGCGCGCGCGCCGGCGGCTTCACGCCGGCCTGACGCAAGCGCTCGAGGAACCTCTTGCCGGCCTTCGACGAGAAGAACCCCGCGACGCTGGACGCGATCTCCGGCCCGATCGTCTCGACCGTGAGCAGTGCCGCCTCGTCCGCCTCCTCCAGCGCGGTGAGCGACCCGAAGTGCTCGGCCAGGACCTGCGCGATGCGCGCGCCCACGTGTCGGATTCCGATCGCGTGGAGAAGGCGGTCGAGCGGCGCTGACTTGCTCTTCTCGATTCCGGCGAGGAGATTCGCGGCGGATTTCGTTCCCATGCGCTCGATCTCGACGATGTCCTCCGCCCGAAGCGCGTAGAGATCGGCCGGATCCTTCACGAGGCCGGCGTCCACGAGCGCGTTGACGGTCTTCCAGCCGAGCCCCTCGATGTCCATCGAGCCGCGGCTCGCGTAGTGGACGATGCGGCCCTGCACCTGCGCGGGGCAGAAGAGGTTCTCGCAGCGCACGGCCGCCTGCTCGGGATCGCGCACGAGCGCCGTGCCACAGACGGGGCATCGCGTGGGCATGACGTACTTGGGCCCGCGGCGTCCGCCGGTGGGAACGACGCGCACGACCTTGGGAATGACCTCCCCGCCCTTCTCGATCACGACGCGATCCCCCACGCGGAAGTCCTTCCGCTCGATCTCGTCCTGATTGTGAAGCGTGGCGCGGGCCACGACGGTTCCGAGGAGGGTCACCGGCTCGAGCTGCGCCACGGGCGTGACGACCCCGGTGCGGCCCACCTGCCACTCGATCCCGAGCAGCTGGGTCTCCACCTCGTGCGAACCGAATTTATACGCGATTCCCCAGCGCGGGCTCTTCGCGGTGAATCCGAGCGCGCGCTGCTCCCGGAAGGAGTTCACCTTGATCACCAACCCGTCCGTCCCGTAGGGGAGCTTCTCCCGCTTCGTCTCCCACCGCTCGCACTCGCGGCGAAGCGCCACGAACCCCTTCGCGACCGTGTTGTCCTTGTTCACGCGCAGCCCGAGGTCCCGGACGGTCGATAGGGCCTCCATCTGGGTCTTCAGGCCGTGGGTCTCGGGGCGAACCAGGGAGAAGACGAAGACTTGAAGCGGGCGCTTGGCCACCTCGGAGGTGTCGAGCGTCTTCAAGCTTCCGGTCGTGGCATTGCGCGGGTTCATGAGGGCGCTCAGCCCCGCAGCCACCCTCCGCTCGTTCAGCTTCGCGAAGCCGCGCGTCTCCATGTAGACCTCGCCACGAACCTCGAGCTCGGACGGCGGCTTCGATCCGTGCAGCCGGAGCGGGATCGAGCGCAGCGTCCTGAGATTCGCGGTGATGTCGTCCCCCTCGGCCCCGTCGCCGCGGGTGAGTCCCAGGACGAACCGTCCCTCGCGGTACCGGAGCGCGACCGCCACACCGTCCACCTTGGGCTCGATGGCGTACTCCACTTCGTCTTTCTCGAGAAGCCGCCGCACGCGGGCGTCGAACTCCTCCAGCTCCTCCAGGGAATACGTGTTGTCGAGGCTGAGCATCGGAACCGAGTGGCGGACGCTCTGGAACCCGGGAAGGAGCCCGTGGGAGACGCGCTGGGTCGGGGAGTCGGCGTCCCGGTGCTCGGGGTGCGCTGCCTCCAGCTCCTCGAGCTCGCGCAGGAGCCGGTCGTATTCGCGATCGGTGATCTCCGGCTCGCCCACGACGTGATAGAGATGGTCGTGGCGCTCGATCTGCCGGCGGAGGCTTTCGATCTTGCGTGCGGCGTTCTGGCTCACCAGTCGGTCGAGTAGCGAAGATGAAGTTTGCTCTCCCGCAGCGGCGCCCCGGGGGCGAAGCCCAGCTCGAACCCCACGGCTCCCGCCCCCACGGGGCTTCTCAGGCCCGCACCGTATCCGAAGTCCCAGCCCGTGCTCAACTCCGTTCGCGCGAGGGAGGCGCCCAGATCCGGAATCCCGCGCGCGCTGCCGGCTTCCACCGGCACCGTGAGCTCGTGCCGCGCGCCGTCCACGAACAGGAACACGCGCCCGCCCCTGGGCCCTGTCAGCCAGCGGTGCTCGAGGGTCATCGCGAGGATCCGGTCCCCCGCGAACTCCCGGTCCCGGTGCCCGCGCAGTCCCTCCGATCCTCCCAGGAACCGGAGCTCCTCGGCGGGCAGGGCCTCGCCTCCCAGGCTCACCTGCTCGGCGCGCACCGCCGCGTAGAGCGCGCGACTCCTCCCCGTGGCATGCGCCGCCTCCCACGCCAGAGCGCCGCTCCAGAGCCCGCGCGTCGCGCGCGGGAAGGCGGGATACGATTCGCTGCGCCGGCCCCCCTCCCCCGTCAGCGTGATGGACATGCCGCGCACGGGATTCTCCAGGGGAAGGAGCGCGCTCCAGGCGAGGCGTCCCTCCAGGGACCAGGTGGAGCTGGTGCCGCGCCCCGCCCCGGTGTAGGCGCTCCCGCTGTGCCGCACCGTCGCGCCCGCGCGGGCGTTCCGGAGCGGGCGCCCGGAGAGGCCGAGCGACCATTGGGTCTGGGTGTAGAGCGAGTCCGCGACCTGCGCCTCGAGCGCGATCTGCCCGTCGAGCGAGGTGCCGAGGAGCGAGGGTTCCCGGTAGTGCGCCGCGTACTCGGACCGTCCCGCCCCGTAGCCCGCCCAGCGGGCGCCCGCGGCGCGGCCGGTCCCGCCGATGTTCCCCAGGGCCAGATCGAAGAGCCCCGTCACGCCGCCGCCCTGCTGGATGCCCAGCGCTCCGTCGAAGTGGCTCAAGCGGCTCTCGACCACGGGCGCGATCACCCGGGCGCGGCCCGGATCCGGTCCCGGGGCGACCTGGATCTCGCCGACCGAGGCGAAGAGCTCGCTCGCCATCAGGCGGTCGCGCGCGTCCACCAGCACCTCCGGCGTGATCACGCGGCCCTTCGTGAGCCCCGCGATGGAGCCCACGACCGACGGCCGCATGGTGGCGCCCCCCAGGTCCAGGCTGTCCACCGTGACGGGCGGGCCGGGATGGAGGAAGACGTAGGCGCGCGCCGTGACCGAGTCCGCGAGGACGACCGAGTCCAGCGTGGCCTCCGCGCCGAAGCGTCCCTTGGCCTGCGCCTCGGAGCGGAGCGCCTCGAGACCGTCCAGGAT
>DASQBE010000144.1:0-2687 GCA_035635355.1 Binatia bacterium
CCGCACGTCTCGAAGGATCTTCGTCGCCCAGTCGTAGATATTCTGGCTCGCCACCACCTCGCGCATGGCCTTCATTCGCCGCGCCCGCTCGTCCTCGGAGAGCGTGAGCGCGCGCCCGATGGCGGCGGCCAGGGCCTCGGCATCGTAGGGGGAGGCCTGGATGGCCTGGTCCAGCTCACGCGCGGCGCCGGTGAATGGGCTCAGGACCAGTGCGCCATCCAGGTTCACCTTCGCGGCGACGTATTCCTTGGCGACCAGGTTCATGCCGTCGTGGAGCGCGCTCACCACCGCCACATCCGCCAGCACGTAGTAAGGGATGAGGTCGCGGAATCCCAGGTTCTTCATGATGAGGTGGATCACGGGCCGCCCGGGCTCTCCGAAGCGCTGGTTCAAGCGCGCGCAGCTCTCCTCCACCTGGACCGCGAGGGCCTGGTATTCGGGAAGGTCCACGCGGGAAGGCACGCCGATCTGGATGAAGGAGACCTTGCCGCGCATCTCCGGCCGGGTCGAGAGGAGGTGCTCGTACGCGGCCAGCCGCTCGGGGATCCCCTTGGTGTAGTCCAGGCGATCCACGCCCAGCACCACGCGGTGGCCGGTCAGGCCGAGCGAGGCCCGGATCTCGGAGGCCGCGCGGATGGCCCAGGGCTCCGAGGCGGCGAGCGAGATCTCCGCGGCGTCGGGGCTGATCGGGTAGGTCCGCACGAACGTCTTCCGGCCGCGGCGCCGGATCGCCATGCGTTCCTGGTCGATGTTCGACTCGAGCTCCTGCGCCACGGTGTCCAGGAAGTTCGCCGCGTGGTACTGGATGTGGAAGCCCACCAGGTCGCAGGCCAGGAGCCCTTCGAGGAGCTCGCGCCGCCAGGGGAACGTGCGATAGACCTCCCGGTTGGGCCAGGGGATATGCCAGAACATGATGATCGAGAGGTCGGGACGTCGGGCCCGAAGCGCGGAGGCGCAGAGGCCGAGGTGATAGTCCTGTAACAGGACCACACCGGGCTTGCTGCCGAGCGATTCCAGGATCGCATCGGCGAACTGCTCGTTCACCTCCTGGTACGCCCGCCACCTCGCGGCCTCGAAGTGGGGCCTCACGTAGACGATGTGGCAGAGGGGCCAGAGACACCCGTTGCAGAACCTACGGAACTCCAGGGCTCGCTCCTCCGGCTCGAGCCAGAGCCGCTGGAGGGTGTATCGCTCGTCCCCCGGAGGCACGCGCACCCGCCCCAGCGCGTCGCACGCCGTCCGGTCCGCGTCGGCGGCCCCCTGGGCCACCCACGTGGCGCCGGTCGCGCGCGCCACCGAGTCGAGCGCGGAGGCCAGCCCGCCCGCGCTCCGGACCACCTCGATCCCGGAGGGCGTGTGGACGTGCTGGTAGGGTTCCCGATTGGAGGCGATCACGATCGGCGCCTCGCCCAGGTACAGGCGCGCCGCGCGCGCAAGATCCTCGGGGCGCGTCTGCTCGGAAATCTCGGCCCCGAGGGCCTGGCGGCTCGCCATCCGGGTGAGCGCCCGCCTCACGCGCTCCCCCACGTCGGTCTTCGCGGGACTCATAGGTCCCCTAAGTCTAGGAAGGAACGACGGGTAGGGAAAGGTCTTTCGGGATGCGGCCCGGGCGGGGCTCGGCGAGGCTGGTGTCCGGCTTCGCGGGAGCTCCCTGCCAGCGCTTCTCGATGGACGGGCCGAGTAATTCCAGGAATCGGACGGGGAGGGCGCTCGTGAACCGGTATTCGCCCGCGCCGCTTCCGAAGACGGAGGCGGTCACCACGCCGTAATAACGGTCCCCGATGAAGAATGCGAACGCCGAGGTGCGGCTCACCACCCGCGAGGAGATGACCTGGCCGTCCCGGCCGAACGTGTCGAATCGGTTGTCGCCCGTTCCCGTCTTCCCGCCCATCGGAATGGGGTGCCCCTGCGCGTCGCGGAACACGCCGTTCAACCCACGCGCCGTGCCCGATGGGCTCGCGACGACTTGAAGCAGGACGTCGCGTGCGACCCGGGCGACCGCCGGGGAGAGGAGCCGGCGCTCCGCGGGCGCCTCGGCCTCCAGCGCCGTGTGGTACGGGGTGCCAGGCGCGAACACCAGGCGGTTGATTCTCTCGGGCTGGAGATCCTCGCCGTCGTTCATGATCGTTCCCATCAGCTCGGCCAGGGCGACCGGCCGATCGGCCGAGCTGCCGATGGCGGTGGCGTAGGAAGGCACGAGCCGGGCGAAGGGGAATCCCAGGCGGCGCCAGGATGGGGTCATGCTGTCGAAGGCATCCCGCTCGAAGCGCGCCCGGAGCCTCAGGTCCTGGGCCCGCCGGTTGCGCGTCCGGAAAAGCCATTCGGATGCCAGCCGCCGGGTGTCCGCGCTCTCCCCGATCAGCTTCGCCCGCGATATCCCCGGATTCTGGGCCAGCACGCCCGCGGTCCAGATCTCGAGCGGCTCCTTGCCCAGGAGATAGGCGTAGTCCTGGAGTCCCAGCCGGGGCAGGTCGTAGATCTTCGCCAGGCGCTCCGCCGAGAGCGATGTGTCCCGGTCCGCCGTGCGCCCGAGCCAGGCCCCCAGGGACTCGGGGGAAGCGTGCGGGTGCCACGCGAGATAGAGGATGGTCAGGGGGCGGTGATCGTGCCGGCGCGCGCCCAGGAGGTGATCCAGGGATTGCTCGGGCGTCAGGCCGCTGTACTCCTGGTAGGCGCGGCTCAGCGTG
>DASQBE010000145.1:0-15007 GCA_035635355.1 Binatia bacterium
CGTCGTGCCCATCACGCTCAGGATCCATTGGTCCGCGTCGGTCAGGAAGGGGCGCGCGGCCTGCTCGTCGGGCGCGTACTCCCGAAGATAGGGCGCCACGAGCCGGAAGGCGTTCCAGAGCTTGTTCGCGAAATGGCGGCCGAGATCCACCCGTTCCTCGGCGAAGTGGATGTCCGAGCCCTGCGGCGAGAGCAGGAGGAGCGTGAGCCGCAGGGAGTCCGCGCCGTATTTCTCCGCGATCTCGAGGGGATCGGCCGAGTTCCCGAGCGACTTCGACATCTTCCGTCCCTGCCCGTCGCGCACGATCCCGTGCAGATACACCACCGGGAACGGCGCTCGGCCCATGAACTCGTAGCCCGCCATCACCATCCGCGCCACCCAGAAGAAAATGATGTCGGGTCCGGTGATGAGGACGCTCGAGGGATAGAAGCGCTCGAGGTCCGCCGTCTTCTCCGGCCAGCCCAGCGTGGAAAAGGGCCAGAGCCAGGAGGAAAACCACGTGTCGAGCACGTCCTCATCCTGCTTCAGGTCTTCCTGGCCGCACTTCGGGCAGCGCGTGGGCGCCTCCACCTCCACGATCGTCTCGGCGCAAGGAGCACAGGTCCAGACGGGGATCCGGTGCCCCCACCAGAGCTGCCGCGAGATGCACCAGTCGCGGATCCCCTCGAGCCACCGGAGGTAGACCTTCTCCCAACGCCGCGGGAGGATGGTCAGCTCCCCTTTCTCGATTGCCTCGAGCGCGGGCTTGGCCAGCGGCTTCATGGACACGAACCACTGGAGCGAGAGATAGGGCTCCACCACCGAATCGCACCGCTGGCAGTGCCCGATCGAATGGCGATGCGGCTCCACGCGAGCCAGAAGACCCCGGTCTTGCAACGCCTCCACGATGCGCGCCCGCGCCTCTTCCCGGGTGAGCCCGCGGAAGTCGCCCGCGTTCTCGTTCATCTTGGCGCTCGGGTCCATGACCACGATCGGGGTCAGCTTGTGGCGCTGGCCCAGCTCGAAGTCGTTCGGGTCATGCCCCGGCGTGATCTTCACCGCGCCGGTGCCGAACTTGGGATCCACCGAATCGTCGAAGAGGATCGGGATCTCGCGACGCAGGAACGGCAGGATCGCGGTCTTCCCCTTGAGGGGCGTGTAGCGCTTGTCCTTGGGGTGCACGGCCACGGCCACGTCCCCCAGCATCGTCTCGGGCCGCGTCGTCGCCACCGTCACGTGCTTCTTCATTCCCTTGATCGGGTAGTCGATGTAATAGAGCTTCCCGTCCGTCTCCTGATGATCCACTTCCTCGTCGGAGAGCGCGGTGAGGCAGCGCGGGCACCAGTTGATGATCCGGTTTCCCCGATAGATGAGGCCCTTCTTGTAGAGGGTCACGAACACCTCGCGCACGGCGCGCGAGAGCCCTTCGTCCATGGTGAAGCGCTCCCGCGACCAATCCACCGAGTCGCCGATGCGCCTCATCTGGGCCGTGATCCGCTCGTGGTAGTGCCCCTTCCACTTCCACACCTCCTGCACGAACGCCTCGCGCCCCAGGTCGTGGCGCGTCTTCCCCTCCGCGGCGAGCTTCCGCTCCACCACGTTCTGGGTGGCGATGCCGGCATGGTCGGTGCCCGGAAGCCAGAGGGCGGGCACGCCCGTCATACGCTGCCAGCGGGTGAGCACGTCTTGGAGCGTGTGGTTGAAGACGTGGCCCAGGTGCAGGGTCCCCGTCACGTTCGGGGGAGGGATCAGCGTGACGAACGGCGGCGCGTCCTCGTCGCGCGGACGGAAGTATCCGGCGTTCTCCCAGTGGTCGTACCAACGGCGCTCCACAAGGGAATGCTCGTAGATCTTCGAAAGCTCGGTATCACTCATCGTGGTCGGATAGCCTCGGCGCGGAGTGGATGGGATTGCCGGGGTCGCGAAGCAGTCTAACTGACGCGATGCCAAGCGAATGAAAGCTATCACATCGCGGCGCGCCGGTCAAACACGCCTGCCTCCACCGCGGCCCTGTGTCTGATGCGCGAATGCGCCCCCCGGACTCAAGCACCGCCCCGCGTGTGCCGATAAACCGATGAGTCCGAGGACGCGGCGTCGCCCGACGGCCGCGGAGGCGATCCGGGGGGTAACTCCAATGATGAAAGCTATTTCTGTGGCGATTCTGATCGCCCTGTGCGGCACCGGCGCCGGCACCGCCGGAGCGCAGACGCTCGACGCCCGCCGGCTCGGCATGGGCGGCGTGCTGACGAGCGACGTCGGGGACCACACCGGCTCGAACATCGCCTTTCGCGCGGTGCCGAAGGGAACCGGTGGATCGGGATCCATCCCGCTCCCGCTGGGCCTCATCCAGTACCTGAGCGACCACCCCTCGTTCGACTCCAAGGACTCCACGTTCAACATCTACGAGATCGCGAACGTGTTCCTGAATCCCCCGCTCACGATCCAGCTACACAAACCGAGCGATGTGTCGGGCGACATCTCGGTCTTCGTGGCCCAGGACTCCTTGAAAGTAGACCTGGCCGACGTGAAGCGCGTGATCCCGGAGCACTCGATGAAGCAGGGCGGCGTCTATCACATCGGCGGGATCGGGAAGAGCTTCGGGAAGGGGTTCGTCAGCATCTCCCCGCTCATCCATCTCCGGAACGAGCTCATCCTGAGCGACCAGCTTCGGGACGCGCTCCGCGACGCGGTCCCCTTCACGGGCAACACGCGGTACGGCGCGACCGACGAGGGACGGGCCCAGGCGGCCATCTCCTTCCAGGCGGGCTACGCCGTCCGGGCGCTCCACACGGCCTCGGAGGGCGAGAAGGACTCCTCCGACCCCCGGCGGAACGGCGCGACCGCGCTCTACCTGGGCGCCGCGCCCAAGTACCTGCTCGGGCTCGCGTACGGCGACGTACACGCGGTCGGCGGGGTCACGACCGGTGACACGCTCTTCGCGGGCAGCAACCCGGTCACGATCGACATGGACACCGAGACGCGCAACGCGACCGTGGGTGGGGACGGCGGCACCGGAACCGGATTCGGATCCGATGTGGGGGCGGTGCTCTACTACTCGAACTTCGAGCTGGGGCTGGGGCTCAACGACTTCGGCAGCCAGATCAAGTGGAAGACGACGGTGCGGCGGCACATCTACGATGACGTCACGAATCAGTTCACCACCACGGTCGTCGCCAGGAACGAGGAGTTCACGAGCCGCATCCCCGTCACCACGACCGTGAACGTGGCCAAGCGGGTCGGGCGCACGACCCTGGCCGCCGACGTGGTCCACGGGGATCTGCGCACCACGATGCACGCGGGCGCCGAGCTCTGGTTCGGGATGTTCGCGGTGCGCAGCGGCCTCTACCGCGATCAGAACAAGATGATGCAGTTCGCGGGGGGCGGCGGGTACCGGTTCGGAAAGCTGGGCCTGGACCTCGCCATCGCGACCAACAGCCGCAACATCGAACGCGAACGCGGAGCGGAGCTTTCCGCCTCGCTCTCTTTGTACTAGGAGGCCTACCGTGCGCCGACTGATCCCGATCGCGCTCTTCCTGCCGCTCCTCGTGGGCTGCGGCAACAGGAACCTGATTCTCACGGTCGACATCCTGAGCTTCATGGATCCCGCGACCCGCGTCGTGAACTACGGGCCCATCCCTTCGGGCTTTCCCAACGACACGGTCGAGGTGTTCTCGGACAGCCTGAATCTTCTGCAAGGAATCGGCGACGTGACGCGCGTCGCCTCCGCGAGCCTCGATATCGCGGCCTCCTTCGACAACACGTCCGGAGCCGCAACCGGAGACTTCCTGATCTTCTTCGCGGCCGCCGACTCCGCGAGCCCGTTCACCACCACCCCGATCGCGGACGTGCCGTTCACGCTTCTGGCCGGGCAGATCACGAACGTGAACACACATGTCGATACCTCGCCGGCCCTGGCCGCGGTCTTGACCCACGACCGCGCGAAGGTGGGTCTCCGCGTGATCTTCAACGGCACGGCCTTCCCGATCCAGGGCACCGAGACCCTGACCAAGCTTCAGGCCACGGTGGTGATGAAGAAGGACTTGTAGCGGACGCTTCGCCCCCGATACCATCGTGGCTTGCTCATGGACACGCTCACGAACACGACATACAAGCCGCTGCCTCCCCGCGAGGAGATCCTGGCCCTTCTCCACGAGCACACGGAGACGCCGGGTCTACGGAAACATGCGCTCGCCGTCGAAGCCGCCATGCGCGCCTACTCGGGTCGCCTCGGCGAGGACCCCGATCTCTGGGGCGCTACGGGGCTGATCCACGATTTCGACTACGATAAGCACCCCACGCCCGAGGAGCACCCGCGGTTCGGATGCGCGATCTTGACGGAGCGCGGTTACCCGTCGGTCCTGATCGAGGCGATCATGGGGCACGCGGCCTACACGGGCACGCCGCGCCTGACCCCGCTTGCGAAGGCGCTCTTCGCGTCGGACGAGCTCTGCGGCATGATCACGGCCACGGCCCTGGTGCAGCCGGGCAAGACCCTCGCCGAAGTGACGCCGGACTCGGTGCTCCGGAAAATGAAATCGAAGAGCTTCGCGCGCTCCGTGAATCGCGACGAGATCGAGCAGGGCGCGCGGGAGCTGGGCGTTACCCTGGAGGAGCACGTCGCGTTCGTGCTCGCGGCATTGCAGGCGGAAGCGGGAGCCCTGGGGCTATGAGCCCGAGGCGCCGCGGACGGGGCGGATCGCGCGGAGGGCGGGGCCGCACCCCGAGCCCTGGGTCCACGCCAACTCCGCTACGACCCACGGCGCAGGATCGGCCGCCGGTGCCGTCCGAGGACGACGAGGCGCTCCTCGAAGAGGAGATCCACGCCCACAACGAGATCGCCGCCGACGCCAAGAGCCCCCCCGGCGCGGGGCCCGCGGCGGTCGCCGCCTTCACGACGTTCCTGCGCTCCCTGGGCATCGACCCGAGGCGCGACCCCGAGTACACCGTGTCGGCCCAGCTCACCGCCGACTTCCTGGCCGAGCGCACCGCGGCGCTCCGCCGTGAGCCCAGCCCCATCCGGCCCTCCCGATATCGCGGAAGCCCGGGCGAAACGGTCCGGCTCGAGCGCATCCCGGTCTACGGCATGTGCCCGCACCACCTGGTCCCCTACTTCGGGTCGGTCTCCGTGAGCTACGTGCCCACCGACCGGATCTGCGGCATCGGGGCCATCGCGCGGCTCGTGCGCGAGGTTTCCTGCGCTCCCCGACTCCAAGAGAACTTCACCCAGGCGATCGCCGACGCGATCGAGCGCGACCTCGAGCCCGCCTCGATCGAAGTGATCGTGCGGGCGCGCCACCTCTGCCTCGAGATGCGCGGCGTCGAGCAGAAGGCCCTCTTCGTGACCGAGGCCCGGCGAAGCGGCGCGCCACCCGCGAAGCCGAGGCTCGAGGGCCGCCGGTAGCGTGCCCTCGGTCTCCATCGTTCTCCCCACACGCAATCGCCCGGACGAGCTGAGCCAGGCGCTGGAGCGGGTGGCGTCGCAGACGCATCCCGAGCTGGAGCTGGTCCTGGTTCGGGACGGGGGATCGCCGCTGGACGAGCGGGCGCTGGAGCGGCTGCGCGGCCTCGAGTTCCCCGCGCAGGGACTCGAGCACGACGACCCGCCGCACGGTCTCGCCGCGTCGCGCAATCGCGGCATCGACGCCTCGCGCGGGGAGGCGGTCGCGCTTCTGGACGACGACGACCTCTGGGAGCCCGGCCACGTGGCGCGCCTCGCCGCAGCGCTCGACCGTGATCCCGAGATCGACGTCGCCTACACGGACGCGTGGATCCTGGAGGAAGGGAGCGGGCAGCGCCGCACGCTCGCGCGCGAGTTCGATCTCGAGGTGTTCGGACGCGACAGCTTCATCCCGCCCAGCGCGATCCTCGCGCGGAGACGCGCGTTCGACCGCTTCGGCCTCTTCGACGTCGAGCTTCCCTACTCCGAGGACTGGGACTGGCTCATGCGCGTGGCGATCGGCCGCGGCCGCATCGCGCGGGTCCCCGGGGCCTCGGTCACGATCCGGATCCATCCGGGCGGGATGAGTCAGCTGGACGATCCCGTCCGGCTTGCCGAGCGCCGCCGTTGCCTCGACCTGATCTCGAGCCGCTACGGCCTCGCCCCCATCCAGCCCAAGACGTTCTGGGAAGTCGCGGACACCGTGAGCCCGGGCTCATGCAGCGGACCGAGCGCGTCGACGCGCTGATCCTGGGCGGCGGCATGGCCGGACTCACGGCCGCGCTGACCCTTCAAGGATTCGGACTCGAGACCCTTCTCGTCGACGAGGCCAGGAGCCCGGGCGGCCAGCTCCACGAGATCCACGCCCCGATCACCGATCACCCCTTCGCGTTCGGAAGCGACGGAGCGCGCTACGCGTCCCTCGTGCTCGAGACGGCGCGCCGGGCCGAGCTCTCGATCCTGGTGGGCGCTCCTGTCCTCCGCGTCTCGGTCCGTGCGAAATCCGTGAAGCGGCAGGACGGAACCCTGCGCGGGCGCGCCCTTCTCATCGCGACGGGACTGGGTCGCCGGTCCCTCGGCATCCCGGGCGAGCACGAGCTCCTGGGGCACGGCGTCAGCTTCTCGGCCAACCGTGACCGCACGGTGTACGCGGGAAAGCCCGTGGTCGTGATCGGCGGCGGCACCGGCGCGGTGGAGGATGCGCTGCTGTGCTCGGAGGTCGGATGCCAGGTCACCCTCCTCCACCGGTCGGCGCGGTTTCGCGCCCGGACGGATTTTCTGGCCCGTGCGCGCAAGGATCCCGGCATTCGCATGATCACGCACGCGGAGCCGCGGCGGATCGTCGGCCAGGACAACGTCGAGGCCGTGGAGTATCGAACGAAGGGCTCCCGGATCACGCGGAGCTTGAAAACGGACGGGGTGTTCCTGCGGATCGGCTGGGAACCGAGGACCGAGCTTCTGCGCGGGCAGATCCCTCTCGACCGCGGCGGCTACGTGCGCGTGGGCCCCGGCGGCGCGACCAGGGTCGCGGGCGTCTTCGCCGCCGGCGACGTCTGCTCGCCTCGCTGCCCGACGATCGCGAACGCCGCGGGACAGGGCGCCGCCGCGGCGTGGGAGATGGCGCGGTTATTGGGGCGGGTCAAGAGCTAGCGACTACACCCGCTCGACGAAGCTCCCGTCGCGGGTGTCGATCTTCACGCGGTCGCCGACGCCCATGTGCTGCGGCACCTTGGTGACGAGCCCCGTGTTCATCTTGGCCGTCTTGGGCGAGGAGGAGATGGTGGCGCCTTTCATGACGGGGTCGGTCTCGATGATCTCCAGCTCCACGAACATGGGGACATCCACGCCGACCGGGCGGCCCTCGAAGTAGCTCATCTCCACGGTCATGCCGTCCATGAGGTAGTTGACCGCGTCGCCCAGGTGGTCCCGGGGCACGTTCACCATCTCGTAGTTCTCGGTGTTCATGAACGTGAATTCGTCGCCGGAGCGGTAGAGGTATTGCAACGGGTGATGATCCAGGTCCGCCCGAACCACCTTGTCCTCGGAGCGGAACCGGTTCTCCACCTGGCTTCCGGTGACCAGGTTGATCATCTTGGCGTGAACCATCCCACGCCAGTTCCCCGGGGTCACGTGGAGCACGTTCGTCACACGGCAGGGCTTCCCGTCGAACAGGATGACCATGCCCACTTTGATTTGAGTGGCCGGGATCACGGCAAAATCTCCCCCGAGGAATGAAAATCGATTGGCAGCCGCCGAGTGTATCAGGGGGATGCGCCGGGCGCAAGCCGGGTCAGGTTCACCAGCCCAGCCGGGGTGACTTCGAAGCCGCACGGTTGATAGAACCCGGTCATCAGCTCCTGGGAGGCGTCGACGTGAAGCCACTCGCCGTGTTGCCGGCAGGCCTCGATCGCCTCCCGGACCAGCCGGCGGCCGATGCCTCTCCCCTGCCAGGCGGGATGCACCGTCGTATCCAGCAGGAAGAAATGGACGTCGCCGTCCCAGGCCACGTTCGCGAAGCCCACGAGGTGCTCGCCGCTGGATGCCGTGATCCAGGTGAAGCTGTGGGCGAATACGCGTTCGTAGCCCGGTTTCGGCGCCCCCCACGCGGCGGCGAAGAGGGCATCGAGATCTTCCATGCGGAGGTTCTGTCGCCTGAGGAACTTGATGGAATCTAGTCTCCGAACCCAACCCCGAGGTAGAGCGAGAACAAGCCAAGCCCGGACAGCGTCGACTCCACCGGTGTTTCAAAGAGCGGTCGTATGTTCGTACCCGAACCCCCAACGGCCGCAGAATGGTAATAGTTCAAGCCGACCTCGAACCTCGACTTGTTGACCCCCGCGAAGCGGACGCCGCCCCCCAATTCGAACCCGAGGGGCGCTTTGAAGAAGTGGTCGCCTGTCCCGTCCGGAGCGCGAGCCAGAAACACCGCCGGCGCCGCGTCGAGGAAGAGCCCGCGCGTGTGCTCCTTGTTGGTGCCGGCATAGAAGCGGAGCCCGGCCGCGAGCGGCAAGAACTGCGAACGAGTGGTCTGTGGCGGCTCGACGGAGAAGAAGGGCGGTGGGCTGGCGATCCCGCTCTCCATGCCGAATACCCGATCCTGGATATAGGCCGCGTTCGCACGGACCGCGAGACGGGAGGCGATCGGCCACGTCGCCGAGAGCGCGGGAATCGCGGTCACGCTGGCGCCCAGGTCCTTGGAGTAGCCCCAATTCAGGGTTGCTGAAGATGGCAGGACGGAAGCTGAGGAATGGCTTGGAATGAGACCGAACGAGAGAAGCAAGAACGGGAGGTACCGCCTCATGATTCACCCCCTGGAGACCGGCTGCCACCAGTTAGTCTGCTCCCGCCCAGGACGGGATTCAAGGGTGGCTTCTTCATCGCTTCCGGCGCTTCACCGCATGCGGCGGCGGTTTCGCATGGCTCACGCTCGCCTTCACATGCCCCGCGCCGTGCACGTAGACCAGCTCGGCCCCCAGGTAGCCGGTGTAGAGCGTGAGCCCGGCGGCGGCCAGCGCGACCAGCGTGGAGAGCCAGATCCCCCTCCCGGTCGGACGGACCGCCCAGGATAGGAGGGTCGCCAGCCCGAGCGCGCCGAGCGCCCAGACGCACGAGGTCTCGTGCTTTTCCACGGCGGCCTGGGGAGCCCCCTCGCGCTCGGCCTTGTCCCCGACCGCCTTGCCGCTGAAGTAGGCCACGCCCGACCCGGCGAGCGCCAGCGTGAGAAGCACCGGCCCGAACCACTTCACCCACGGCCTGCGGATCAGGAGGTAGACCAGCTCGGCCACCGCGCCGATCAAGCCCAGCGCGATGGGGAAATGGACCACGGCGGGGTGAAGATCGAGACCGAAGAAGCTCGTCACAAGACACCTCGCATGGCGGGCGCCGTCAGACTCCGTAGGCGCGGCGCAGGATGGCCATCGTATGCACGACCTCTCGCTTGGCGCCGTGCGCGATCTGGATGTTGCACGTGCCGCAGCCCGTCAGGATGGCCTCGGCCCCGGTGCGGTGGATCTCCTGGAAGAGCGGCGTTCCGATTTCCTGCGCGCGCTCGTAATTCTCGGATTTCATGCCGTACGTCCCCGCGATTCCACAGCAAGAGTCCTCGATGGGCCGCACCTCGACGCCCGGGATGAGCTTCAACAGGCGGATGGGCTCCTCGGTGATGCCCTGCGCCACGGAGTGGCAGGCGTTGTGGTACACGATGGAGATGGGCACGGGGCGGAAATCGGTCCGCAATTCGCCCCGCTCGTGAAGCTGCCACAGATACTGATGGATATCGATCGTGTGCGCCGCGAGACGCCGCGCGTCGTCCGTGTCCAGGATCCGAGGGTAATCCTCGATCAGCGACAGGCCGCACGAGGGGGCGCTCGCCACCACGGTGAACCCGCGGTCCACGAGGGGGAGGAGCGTCTCGAGGTTGCGGCGCGCGTCGGCGACGACCGAGCCCTCGGCGCCCATGGTGATGAGCGCGATGCCGCAGCAGCGCTGCTCCGGCACCACCACCTCGATCCCGTTCGCCTCGAGCACCCTCACGGTGGCCTCGGCCTCGCCCTTGGGATCGTGGAACCGCGCGAAGCAGCCCGCGAAATAGGCCACGCGTTTCGTGATGGGAACGTCGCGATGCGGCATCGGTCCGAGCCGGGCGTGCGCGTGCGATCCGGCCGCGCCGGTCGGGCCGGCCGTCAAGGGGAGCGCCAGCGCGCGCTTCGCCGCCTCGGTCCCCGTGCCGAACGGTCTCCGGAACCGCGGCAGATCCAGCTTTCCCGCGACCCTCCCCACGGCCTCACGCGCCGCGCGCTCGAGCGGATTTCCCACGGCGAGGTTCACGACCGCGGGCGCGATCCCGGCCAGCCCGGCGATCTTGTCGGCATGGCCCAGCACCCAGTTCCGCGCCGGCATTCCGTGCTTCTCGACGAATTCCTTTCGCGCGGCGATCGCGAGCCCCGGAATATCCACCTGACTGGGACACTCGCTCAGGCAGAGCTTGCAGTTGAAGCAGGAATCCATAACCTCCTTGAAGGGCTTCTCGGTCAAAGAATCGGGGCGCAGCTCCCCGCGGATCATCTCCATCAGGAGCACCGCCTTCGCGCGCGCGGTGTGCGGCTCGAGCGAGGTGGTGGATCCCACGGGGCAGTAATCGCGGCACGTCCCGCACCCGTGGCACATCTCGATCATGTCGCGGTAGTCGGATTCGTCGAACACCGTGCCGGTCGTGACAAAGGTGTTCGTGTACCGCGAGGATTCTTCCGGGAAGACCCGCGCGTCCGAGATGACGTTCCCGGGATTCAGGATTCCGGCCGGATCCATCGCGCGCTTCACCCGCGCCATGACGGCGTAGGCGCGCGGGTACTGGCGCTCGAGGTACGGCGCGCGCAGGATGCCGTCCCCGTGCTCACCCGTGATGGTTCCACCCAGGCTCCAGGTCAGCTCGAAGGCGTCTTCGGCCATGGCGGCCATGCGGCTCTGGAACGTCCCGTCGTGCGGGTCCATCAGGGGCATCACGTGCACGTTGCCGTTTCCCGCGTGGCCGAAGATCGCGAACGGGGTGCGGTGCTTCGCGAACATCGCCCGGAGCCCGTTCACGTAGTCGCCCAGGCGCTCGGGGGGCACGGCCGTGTCGTCGATGAAATTCATCGGCTTCTCGACGGGCGAGGCGCGGTAGATGAGGGGAAGCGCGGCCTTGCGCACGGCCCACAACCGAGCCTGCTCCTCGTCGTTCCGCGCCGCCCGGAAATCGAGCACCTTGCCCCGCCGCGCCGCGGCCCATTCCTCCACCGCCGCGATCCCCGCCCGGGCCTCCTCGGCCGTCTCCCCCTCGAATTCGATCAGGATGGAGGAATCGAAGCGCTCGGGGATCAGGGGACGGAGGTCGGCGCGGTCCGCGCGCACGAACGCGAGGAAGGTGTGATCCATCGCCTCGATGGCCGAGGCGCCGAGGCGCCGCGCCTCGAGCACCGCCTCGGTGGCGTCCTCCCACGAGGCGAAGTAGAGGAGCGCCACCGCCGTCGCGTTCGGCTTGGGGACGAGGCGCATCGTGACCTCGGTCACGATGCCGAGCGTTCCCTCGGAGCCCACGAGGAGCCGCATGGGATCGAACCTCGGCTGGATGGAGCTGACCTGGTCCCCCGGAGCCCACGCGCCCCAGAGGTCGTAGCCGCAGGAGTTCTTGTTGGCGCGCGGCCGGTCGGGGAGGAACTCGGGCGCGCCCTCGCGGAGGATGGACTCCACTTCCGCCGAGAGCGCGCGCCAGGTCTCGCTCTCGGCCCCAGGGGCATGCGTCCCCAGGCCCACCACGGTCCCGTCGTGGAGCACGGTGGTGAGCCCCACCACGTGGTCCTTCGTCGATCCGTGCCGCAGCGTGTGCGCGCCGGAGGCGTTGGTGCCGACGTTGCCGCCGATGGTGCAGAAGTCGCCGCTCGAGGGATCGGGACCGAGCCTGAGGCCGGCGCCGCGCACCGCCTTCTGCACGCGGCTGTGGATCGCCCCGGGCTGGACGCGAACCACCCGACGCTCCGGATCCACCTCCAGCACGCGATTCAGGTGCGCCGCGAAGTCGAGCACGATGCCGGGGCCCAGCGCCTGGCCGGCGAGGCTGGAGCCGCCGCCCCGCGCTGTCACGGGAATGCCGTTACCGCGCGCGAACGCGACGGTCCGGGCCACGTCTTCCTGGGAGCGGGGCGAGACCACGGCGAGGGGCTTGCGCCGGAAGATGCAGGCCGCCGTGGAGAAGAGCGCGAGCGCAATCGGGTCGGTCCGCGCCTCGCCTTGGAGGAGGGGCCTCAACTCGCGCTCGATCTTCAGCTGTCGTGGATCCATAAATCCCCCGGCGCGCGGGGGTACGTCAGGCTCGTCGCGCTAGGAAAAACCGATCGTAGAGAATGGCCGCGACCCCACCGCCCAGCAGGGGTCCCACCCAGTATACCCACTGATCCTGCCAGTAGCGCGCGGCAAGTGCGGGCCCGAAGGCCCGGGCGGGGTTCATGGCGGCGCCCGTGAGCGCTCCGCCCATGAGGACGTCGACGGTGATGGTGAGGCCGATCGCGAGGCCCGCGAACCCGGCGGGGGCCCGGGGGTCGACCGCGGTTCCGAAGATCACGGTCACGAGGAAGAAGGTCAGGATGGCCTCGATCGCCACCCCCATCTTGGGCCCGATCGTGGGGTCGATCGCGGGCGTGCCCAGGTGCACGTCCACCGGGCCGCCCTGGTATATGGTGCAGAGGACCCACGCCGCGAGCGAGGCGCCCAGGAGCTGGGCGATCCAGTAGGAGATCATCTTGAGGAGGCCGATCCGCCGCGTCACCCAGAACCCGAAGGAGACCGCGGGATTGAAGTGCGCGCCCGAGATCTGGCCGAAGGCGTAGACCCCGATCAGGATCGCGAGTCCGTGGGCCACCGCGATTCCCGTGGTGCCGACCGTCTGCGTCGCCTGCTGCTGCATGATCGAGCCGACGCCGAAAAAAATGAGACCGAAGGTGCCGATCGTCTCCGCGAGAAAACTTCGCGCGCCCTGATTCATTCGACCTCCCCGCCCTTAGAGCGTTTCCACCGTCTTTCGATCCAGGCGCTTCGACAGCTCGACCAGAAGCTTGACCGCGGCGTCATAGTCCTTGCGGTCCATGATCGTGGAGTGGCTGTGGATGTACCGCGTCGGAATGAAGATGACCAGCGAAGGGACGCCCTGGTCGTAGACGTGGAAGCGCCCGGCGTCGGTGCCCCCCCGCTCCACGGTTCCCAGGTGGTACGGGATCTTCTGCTTCTCGCAGATGTCGACGGCGAGGTTCCGGAGCTTCACGTTGGGAATCAGCGAGGCATCGTAGACGAGGATGCCCACGCCGCCGCCCAACCTCTCGTCCCCGTCTCCCTGGGAGCCGGGGGTGTCGTGCGCGATCCCGACGTCCAGCGCGATCGCGACGTGCGGCTTGACGCTGGCGACGCTGGTCTGCGCGCCGCGGAGCCCCACCTCTTCCATGGTGGTGGCCACGCCGTACACCGCGTTCGGGTGCGGCGTCTTCGAGAGGCGGCGCAGGGCGTCCACGACCAGCGCGCAGCCCACGCGGTTGTCGAGGGCCTTTGCCAAGTAGAGCCGATCGTTCGACATCACCGAGAAGCCCGCCTCGGGGATGATGGGATCGCCCGGCTTGATGCCGAGGCGCTTCTTCACGTCGAAGGTGGACGTGCCGCCGACGTCGATGAACATGTCCTTCAGCTCCATCACCTTCCGGCGCTCTTCGTCCTGCAGCTCGTGGGGCGGCTTGCTGCCCACCACTCCGATCACGTCCCCTTTCGACGTGCGGATCCGCACCTTCTGCGCGAGGAGGACGTGGCCCCACCACCCTCCCATGGGGAGGAACTTGATGAATCCTTCCTTGGTGACGCCCTTCACCATGAACCCGACCTCATCCATGTGGCCGGCCATCATGATCCGGGGCTCGTCCGCCTTGCCGTTCTGCCTGCAAATGACGCTGCCCAAGCGGTCCTGGGTCACGGTTCCCAAACCGCGGAGCTGCTTCTTCATGATCCCCGCGATCTCGGATTCGTGTCCCGGCGGACCGAACGCTTCGGTCAGCTCTTTCAAGAGTGTCTGGCTGGCATCCATCCGGTGGCTCCTTCGTGAGAATGGGTTGGAATGGGCGGGGCGAGTATCGTTCCGGAGGCCAGGGGTGTCAAGCGATGCGGCCGGGGGGGTGTTGGGTCAGGCGGCGCGGCGGGGGATCCCCCGGATGTGGTGATGGGGACGATCCGTGGTGGGCACCTCGTCCTCCTTGATCACGCTCACCGAGCCGTCCACCTCGAGGACGGCCGAGCGAACCTCCTCCACGGTCGGGACGCCGTGCTCGCGCAGAGAGCGCAGGAGGTCATCGCGGGTGATCCCCTCCCGAACGAGGTTCGCGTTCAGGATCTGCCCCCGGCGGATGAGAAGGGTGGGGATCCCCTCGATCACGTGCTCCGCCTTCCTGCTCCGGCGTACGGACCACGCGACGCCCATGTTCATCACGAAGAGGGTCCCCGCCGCCACGAGGCCGCCCCCGAGGGACGTGTCGGGGCCGGTCATGGCGTTCTGGACGGCGTTGGCGAGAAGAAGGAGGAGGAGAAAATCGAACGGGGTCATCTGTCCGACCTGACGCTTCCCCGTGAGGCGAAGCCCCAGGAGAAGCGCCAGGTAGACGAACCCCGTCCGAAACGCGATTGCCAACAGCGTGCTACCGCTCGTGAGCGGCACGCGCGATACCCTGGATCAGCGTGAGACGACGGTAATCGGCTTGTCCACGCGAAGGGATACCTTCGCCCCCTGCTCGATGGTCAGCTCGTGTCCCTTGACCATGAGCATCGCGCCCGTGCCCGCGGCCGCGCCGGCCACGGCGCCGATGACGGTGGCCTTGGTGTCGCCACCCGCCACCTTGCCGGTGATGGCGCCGGCCACCGCGCCGCCGGCGATCATCAGCTTGTCGCGCGTGCTGGTGCCCTTCGCGACCATCTTCCCCTCGGCGTTGTTCACCGTGGCGTGGAGCGTCTTGGGACCGTCCACCGTGTCGAGCGAGTTGAATTCCAGGGCCAGCGAGGCGCGGTCGTCGGCGCCCTTGTGCCGTGACG
>DASQBE010000146.1:0-5074 GCA_035635355.1 Binatia bacterium
CCGTGGTGCGCATGATGTCGGTGAAGGGCTTGTCCCCGTGGCCCCCCTGGATGCACGCCGCGAACTCCTGTCCCCACGAGGTCGATCCGTGAAAGTTGACGCACGCGACCACGTAGCCGGGGGCCGCGAACGCGTGGGGGCTCCAGCGGAAATGGAAGTTGTCGCCGGCGATTCCGTGCGGGCCGCCGTGGATCACCTGGACCAGGGGCCACTTCTTCGCGGGATCGAACCCCGGAGGAAGCACCACGAACATCTGAACGCGCCGCCCGTCCGCCCCGGCGAACTCCACCTCGCGCACCTCGCCGAGGGCGATCTCGCTCAGGAGCGCGTCGTTGAACCGGGTCAGCTTGAGGAGGTCCCGCCCGTCCAGCCGGCAGCTCATGGCCTCGGCCGGGGCCGAGATCGACTGCAGGGTGAAATAGACGCGGTTATTGCGGCCGATCTTCAACCCGGACACCGTGCCCTGCTCGAGGAGCGCTTTCGGCGTTCCGCCCGCGGCGCCCATCGAGAAGAGGAGCACCCGGGCGCGATCCTCGGCCTCGAGGATGAGCGAGCCATCCGGAGCCACCTCCCAGGCGGCCGGCGATCGATCCCAGTCCTCGTTGAGCACCGTGTGGGTCCTGGCCGCCCGGTCGTAGCGAACGATGCGCACCCGGTCGGCGTAGAAATAGGGATCGCGCTGCATCCCGTAGTAGATCGACGCGCCGTCCGGCGCGTAGCGGGGCCGCCAGCAATCGGCGCTCTGCGGGGGCGTCCCCTCCGGGGTGAGACACTGGACCTTGCCCCCTCCGCTCGTCGGCACCGTGTACAGCGCCCAGCGAAGGAGCTGATGCGGCGGAAGGCTCGCGTTCGCGGCGAACACGATCTCGGCTCCGTCGGGCGCCACGTCGTACTGCCCGGACGGATCCATCAGATCGAACCAGCCGGTTCCCGCCGGCGTGAGGTCGGTCAGGGCACGCGTCTCGAGATCCAGAACGAAGAGATGGGGGCGCTCCCCCTCGAGCAGCCAGTGATCCCAGTAGCGGTACACGCGGTCCTCGGTGATCTGCACCTTCACGGGATCCTTGGCCCGCTTCTCGATCAGCTCCTTCGTCCCCTCCGGAGTCGGAGCGGCGGCGAGCAGCATCGAGACGAAAGCGATCCTCTTCCCGTCCGGGAACCACCGGGGATCCAGCGCGCCCAGGGGGAGGTCGGTGAAGCGTTCGGCTTCGCCGCCGTCGAGCGGCATGACGTGGAGCTGCGGCTTTTCCTCGCCGCGGGCGCGGAGGAAGGAGAGCCGGCGTCCATCGGGCGAGATGGCGGGCTCGGTGCTGCTGTGCTCCTCCGAGGTGAGCGGGCGCGGCGCGCCCCCTTCGGGCGGAACGAGCCAGAGCCTCGTCTTCCCCTTGTTGGATTCCAGGTCGTAGGTTGTGACCGGAACGACCACCGTTCCATCCGGGGCCGGCACCGGCGTGCCGACGCGCGCGATCTTCCAGAGATCCTCGGCGGTCAGTCGGCGCTTTGTGGGATTGCTGGCTGGGTAGAGGACGGTTGTCTGGCTGTCGGCGACGTGCAAGCGCCCCTCCGAAAAAAGAACGGGAGCCCCCAAGCGGGGAGTGGTTCGCGGGACTCGGACCCGGGACTATACGCCCCCCGTTCGCTCGATTCCAGGGAGGACTTCCGGGTCAGAAGCGATAGATCGCGGCGATCGGTCCTGTGCCCGGCATCGAGGCGCGCGGGACCACGTAGACCTCGGCCCCGCGCTTGAATGCTTCCTCGGCGAGGTCGTCGAGCACGTCGGCGTCCTCCGCGTCTCTCTGCGCCTCGCGCCTCTCGATCGAACCGGTCTTCCGGTCCAGGACGCCCCAGACCGACTCGTCCTCGGCGACGAAGAGGCATTCCACGCGGCCCGCCACGGCCGCCGGTCCGATCTCCTCGATCTGGTCGGAGGCGAGGCCGGTTCCCAGCCGCTCCCGGAAGCGCTCCTTGCGGGAGCTCAGGCGCGCCTCGAGGACCCGGCTCACGATGGGCCAGGCATCGGCGTGGATCTTGTCCTCGTTCGCCCGCTCGTAATTCCCCACCAGCCCCTCGTCGAGGAGCCCCGGATAGCGGTTCGCCAGCTTGTAGATCGGATGGTAGTAGTCGACCGCCGCGAGAAGGAGCGGGACATGCTCGTTCCGGAGATACTCGTGGAGTCCGTGGTCGACGGCGTTGAAGAAGCGGAGCAGCTCCTCCTTCTTCAGCTCCTTGCCCGGCCCCTGCCCGTGAAACACCGCGCCCCGGAGGTAGCTGCTCTCGAGGCTCCGGTCGAAATCGGGCACCCCGATCGCGTCACGAAAACTCTTCGGCACGCCGTGCAGGTCCACGGGGCCCGCGCCGTAGGGGCCCCCCTCGTGGAGCGCGACCTCGTTCTGGCTCACGCAGAGCACGAGGTATCGCCCGTTCGAGCGCAGAAACCGGAGCAACGGCTTCGTGTGGTACGTGTCGGCGGCCACCACGATCTCCGGGACCGGCATGGGGAGCCGATAGGCCGCCACCGACGCCTCGGAGCGGAAGAGGGCCAGTCCGTCGAGCGCGTGCTCCGCGAGGGATTCCGCGTCGAGCTGACGCAGCGGCTCGAGAAAGGCCTCGACGTCACGGACCGCGTTCCTGGACTCCAAGAGCTCCTTCGCCCGATGGAGGAGCGAGTGGAGACGCGCCGAAACCTGCTTCCGGTCCGGATGGCGCCGCTGCGTCGGGAGATAGATCGACAGGTGCGGGCCCTGGCCGTCGGCGAGCAGGCTCTTCAGCGCCTCGACGCGAAAGGACTCGATCCGGACCGAGGTCCCGCCCGCGCGTGTCATGCCGGCTTGGGCGCGGGAGGCGGAAGAACGCGCGCCACGACGAGCGACTCGAAGCCGCACTTCGAGTGGGTCCCGTCGCAGAAGGGCTTGTTCGAGGATTGTCCGCAGCGGCAGAGCGAGACCGTCGTGCGGCCCGCCAGATCGAATGGCTTCCCGTCCTGATCCAGAATCTGGAATTCCCCCTCGATCCGGATGGAGGCGTTGTTGCGAATGGTGATCGTGGCTCCCGGCATGCGCCCTCCTCGTTCTCATCGATCCTCCCTTCGCATCGCGCCATCCGCGACACGGGAGGAGCGTTGAGTATATACTCCGTCCCCTTATGGCGGCCCAATACATCTTCACCATGAAGGACCTGCGCAAGGTCTATCCCCCGAACCGGGAAGTCCTGAAGGGGATCTGGCTCTCGTTCCTGCCCGGAGCCAAGATCGGCGTGCTCGGCCTGAACGGCGCCGGAAAGAGCACCCTGCTCCGCATCATGGCCGGCGTCGAGGAGCCTTCGGGGGGGGAGGCGCGCCCCGCGAAGGGAATCCGCGTCGGCTATCTCCCCCAGGAGCCCGTGCTCGATCCCTCCAAGGACGTGCTCGGCAACATCGAGGAAGGCGTCGCGGAGACGCGCGCGCTGCTCCACCGCTTCAACGAGCTCAATCTCAAGCTGGGCGAGACTCTGTCCGAGGGCGAGATGGAGCGCGTGCTCGAAGAGCACGGGCGGGTCATGGCCGAGATCGAGGCCAAGAACGCCTGGGAGCTGGATCGCACCGTGGAGATCGCGATGGACGCGCTGCGGGTCCCTCCGGGGGAAACGAAGGTCGAGACGTTGTCGGGCGGGGAGCGTAGACGCGTCGCGCTCTGCCGGCTCTTGTTGCAGCATCCCGACCTCCTTCTCCTCGATGAGCCCACGAACCATCTCGACGCCGAGTCGGTGGCCTGGCTCGAGCGCTTCCTGAAAGAGTATCCGGGCACCGTGGTGGCCGTGACCCATGACCGATACTTCCTGGACAACGTGGCGGGCTGGATCCTGGAATTGGACCGCGGCGCCGGCATCCCCTGGGAGGGGAATTATTCCTCGTGGCTGGAGCAAAAGCAGGAGCGCCTCTCCCTCGAGGAGAAGACCGAGTCGGCGCGGCAGCGCACCCTGAAGCGCGAGCTGGAGTGGATTCGCATGTCGCCCCGGGCGCGTCAGGCGAAGAGCAAGGCCCGCGTCACCGCCTACGAGGAGCTGCTGCGGCAGGAGACGGAGAAGCGCCAGGATGCCGTGGAGATCTCCATTCCCGCGGGGCCGCGTCTCGGGAACCTCGTCGTCGAGGCCCGGGATCTGGTCAAGGGGTACGGGGACCGCGTGCTCATCGACGGGCTCAGCTTCACGCTCCCGCCCGGGGGCATCGTGGGCATCATCGGGCCGAACGGCGCGGGCAAGACGACCCTGTTCCGCCTCATGGCGGCGCTGGAGCCGCCCGACGCCGGCACGGTGCGGGTGGGCGATACGGTGAAGCTGGCGGTCGTGGATCAGAGCCGCGACGCGCTGCGGGGCGAGAAGAACGTCTGGGAGGAGATTTCGGACGGCCAGGACGAGATCGAGCTGGGGAGCCGGACCATCCCCTCCCGCTCCTACGTCGCGATGTTCAACTTCAAGGGGGCGGATCAGCAGAAGCTGGTGAAGAACCTGAGCGGCGGAGAGCGGAACCGCGTGCACTTGGCCAAGCTGTTGCGCTCGGGAGGAAACCTCCTGCTCCTGGACGAGCCCACCAACGATCTCGACGTGGATACCCTGCGCGCGCTCGAGGAGGGTATTCTCAACTTCGCCGGCTCGATCTGCGTGATCAGCCACGATCGCTGGTTCCTGGACCGCATCGCCACCCACATGATCGCCTTCGAGGAGGACGGGAGCGTGGTCTGGTTCGAGGGGAACTACCAGGACTACGAGGTGAACCGGCACTCGCGCCTCGGCGCGGCCGCCGATCAGCCGCACCGCCTGAAGTTCAAGAAGCTCGTCCGGAAGTAGGCCGGAGGGAGACCCCATGCAGCAGAAACAGCTCGGCATCCTCCTCATCGTCCTGGGGATCGTGGCCTCCGCCTACGGCCTGGTAGGCTACAATCGGGAGACCGCCGTCATCAACGTGGGCGGATACAAAGCGACCGCCACGGAGCACGTCACGACGCCCCTCGCCACCGTCCTCGGAATCGTCGGGCTCGCCGGCGGCGTCATCCTCCTCGTGGGGTCCAAGCCCCGCCCCTGATGAGACGACTGCCTCCGC
>DASQBE010000147.1:0-18632 GCA_035635355.1 Binatia bacterium
CGATGGTGTGGTTGGCGGCCACGCTGGGGAAGTTGAACGTGGTGACCGCCCCGACGGAGGAGCCGTCCACCAGCACATCCTGCACGTGGTAGCAGCTGTCGGGGGCGATCGTGAAGGCCTGGCTCGCTCCCGGAACGACGCTGACCGCCCCGCTCGGGGTGATCGAGCCGTGGGCGCCCGCGGACGCGGTGATGACGTAGTTGTCGTCGTTCACGATGGTGCCCACCGCCGTGGAGGGCGACCCGATCGTCCCGTTGGTCGCGCCCGTGAGGGCGACATTGAACGTCTCATTGGGCTCGACCGTCGTGTCCCCGATCACGTTCACGGTGATGGGCCCGCTGGTGGCGCCGGGAGCAATGACGATCGCGCTGGTCGCGGCCTGGTAGTCGCTCCCCGCCGTCGCCGTGCCGTTGGAGGTCTGGTAGCTGACGGTCACCGGGAGGCTGGATGCCGACGACAAGTTGACGGTGAAATTGAACGCCGTGAGCCCCGTGTTTCCTTCGTTCTGGCTCGGACCAGGCGCGATGGTCACGATGGGCGGGGTCCCTGGGACGCTCGCCCAGTACGTGCTCCACCGGCTCCCATTCGCGCCGGTAGTGCCGTCGTTCGTGTTGACGCGTGTCTTGGCGTACTCCTGCACGGTCCAGAGGGTGTGGTCGTCCACCGGGTCCACCTGCGCCTGGCTGAAATCGCCCCATCGGTTTCGGCCCCCTCCGAAATCCTTGTGGTAGTAATCCTCGCCGGCCTTGTAGATCAGGGGATCGCGAAGGGTGCCGGCGGCATCCGCGGCCAGATGCACCGAGTAGCCCGAGGACGGATGCTGCGCGGAGGAGAACTGCGAATACCCGACCAGGAAATCACCCACGTCGTTCACGGCGATGTGCGGAAACGCGTACCACTTTCCTCCGTTCGTCGCCGTGGCCGTCGGGTCCTCGAGCCGGCCGCCGTCGACCAGCGCGCCGGCCGGAGTGCTGAGCTTGGTCCATTGCATGGCGGTATGGGTCAGGCCCGTCGAGGGGAGACCGATCGTCTGCGTGTAGTAGATGAAGCCGCCGCGATAGACGGGGGCCGACCGGATTTGCGAGTCCTGGACTTCGATCACACAGGGCGTCGCGCCGCAGGAACTCGCTCCCGAGATGGGCGCCGACTGGGGCAGCAACTGGCCGGTCGGCTGGACCCATCCGCCACCTGGCCGCGTCAGCGTTCCGCCGGAGGTGTAGACCGGCGCCGACGCGGTGCCCGTGATCGTGTCCAGCGAGTACGTGCCGCCGGCGCTGCTCAGATGCGTGACCACGTACATCGTGTCCGACGTCGTGGAGTAGGTGGCGCAGGGCGCCGCGCAGAAATGCGTGTTGGCCGCCTGCGTGAAAAGCGTTCCGGTGCCCGTGCCCGTTCGGGCAAGAGGGTAGTTGAGGACCAGCGTAATGCCCCGCTGGAATATGCCTGCGTTGCTGTACCGGTTGATCGAGACGGTGATCCAGTTCTTGTTGAAGCCCACGATCGGGAAATCGATGGTGGCGCCGACAGGGAATCGATAAAGGAACCAGCTCCCGCTGGGATCGCTCGTCTGCGACACGCCGACCAGGATGTCACCCGCGCCGGTCGTCACGGTTTGCATCTCGACGATCCAGCGGTTGTTGTACGGGTCATAGAGCGTACGCGGGTCGGTCAGGCTCAATAGCGCCGTCTCCCCCGAGGGAGCCCAGAAGGTCGCGGTCCCCACCGTGCTGACCACGGAGCCGTCCGACTTGTTCATGATCCGATAGTTGTTGTTCAGCCCGGACATGACCTTGGCGGGCCCCACCGCTCCCCCGCAGTCGGGGGGGATGATGATGAAGCTCGAGTCGGCCATCGGGATATCGTCGAGGCCCATGAAGCTCAGCGTCGGGGAGGGCGACGATAGTTGCGATGAGAGCGGCGACTGCGGCGGGCCCTGCGCTGGCGTCGCGTCCGGCTCATCGATCTCCTCGACCTCGGGCATGAGCAGCGCCTGGACCGGCGGCTTCGGCTTGCCCGAGTTCTCCTGCTGCTTCTCCAGATCCTTGAAGTTCACGACCGCCGTGCCCGCAGCGTCAACCCGCTTGGCGGTATGAACGACACCCGGCACGGGGCGCAGCAGCTTGGCGAACCGGTGGTCCCCCTGCCCGTGATCCGACTGCGCGAGCGAGACGCGCGGGAGGAGGAGGCAAACAGCCGAGAGCAACGCTACGACGAGGGGCGCGCGGGGAGAGCGGCTCATGGGGACCTCTGCGGGCGAAGAATCAGCGGCCTAATTCGTTCGGGCCGAGCTCAGGTTCAGAGTGATTCATTATACGCCATAACCGCATGCGCGTCAAGGCATTCGAGGTTTCCTCAGGCCCGCGGCGTGAGGCCCATGCGCCGGACGAGCGCCTTGAATCGAGGCTCGTTGCGGATCGGGTCGAAGCTGGGCTCGACGTTGATGAAGATCATGTCCCCCGAGTGCTCGGCGAACGCGCGCTCCAGCTCGGTGAGGGCCCGGGCGTTGTCACCCAGCCTCGCGTAGATCATCGCGAAGTGAATCGGATCTTTGTTCCCCATGTGTTGCCTGTGGAGCTCCAGCATCAGGGTCCAATACCCCTTCACGCCCCCGGTCTCATACGCCTGCCTCAGCCTCGCGACGACCGCCTTGCCTCCCTCACTCTCGGGGACGTAGTCATCCATGAGGTCCAGCTCCGCCTTGTAGTTGCCCATCTGCTCGTAGATGCGTCCCAGCGATCCCTTGGGCAGCATGGAGGTCGGGTCCAGCTGGGCGGCCCGTTTCGCCTGCGCCAAGGCCTCGTCGTAGCGGCGCCCGAAGTAGAGGGTCGACGAGGCGTTCCAGTTCACGATGAGAGAGAGCGGATCGAGACTCGTCGCCAGGGCGTCCTGCTCGATGGCTTCGTTGATCCGGCCGGCGGAGGAGAGAATGACGGAATAGATCAGGTGGGCCGTGGAGTAGCCGGGGTTGATCATGATCGCGTGCTGCACGTGGTGTTCCGCCTCGGCCCAGTTCCAGTCGGCGAACAGGGTGGCGCACGCCATCGAGGTGTGCGCTTCGGCCGAGGAATCGTCGAGCGCGAGCGCGCGCCGGGCGTATTCCTTCACCTTGGCCATGCCCTCCTTCTGGGGCAACGTCTGGAGGAGCTGGGTCTGGAGGAGGTACGCATCGGCGAGGCCGGCGCTGTACCGCGCGTCGCCCGGATCCAGCGCGAGGGCTTTCTGATAGTAGTCGATCCCCTTCCGGACGCCCTCGTCGCTGACCTTGCTCCACTCGTACCGGCCCCGGAGGTACAGCTCGTAGGCCTCGGGGTTCACGGTCTTTCGCCGGGTCATCCGCGCCGCCTCTTGCGGCGAGAGCCGGAGCTGGATCTCGCTCGCGATGTCCTTGGCCACCTCGCTCTGCAGCCCGAGAACGTCTTTCAAATCGCGTTCGTAACTCTTGGCCCACAGATGGCGGTCCTCGGAGGCCTGGATGAGCTGCGCCGTGATCCTCACCCTGTCGCCGGCACGCAGCACGGACCCCTCCACGACCCCATCGACGTCGAGAGCGCTCGCGATCTCCTTCAGGGATTTCCTGGATCCCTTGAAGGGCATGACCGAGGTCCGCGAGATCACCCGGAGAGAGCGGATCGAGGCCAGATCGGTGATCAGCTCCTCGGTCATTCCGTCGGCGAAATACTCCTGGGTCGCATCCCCGGAGAGGTTGGCGAGCGGGAGAACCGCGAGGGAGGAGATCCGCGGGCGGTCCCCCGCGGCAGCGCCTTCCCCGCCGGCGATTCCCTTCTGGATGTCGCCCGTGCGCAGGGCCAGCGCCACAGCCAGCGACGCGACCACCGCGGCCGCCGCCGTCCACACCCACACCCGCCGCGACCCGCCGCCGGCCGGCTTGTGGATCGCGGAAGGATCCAGCGCCTGGAGCGCGGCCTCGACCTCGCTGGCCGACCGATAGCGCGAGGCCGGGTCCTTGGCGAGACAGCGGCCGATGACCATCTGGAGGCCGGTCGGCACGCGCCCGCTCAGGGGGTTCGGGTTCTCGTTCACGATCGCGCCGGCAAGCTCCGCCATCGAGGCGCCATCGAAGGGCAGCCTTCCCGAGGTCATCTCGTAGAGGAGCACGCCCAGCGCCCAGATGTCGCTCCGGCCATCCGCGCTCCCGCCCATCAGGATTTCCGGTGGAAGGTAGTTGGGGGTTCCCAGGATCATCCCGGTGGCGGTGAGGCCCGGGTCTCTCCGGTCCTCCTGGCCCGGGTCGCGGAAGCGCTTGGCCAGCCCGAAGTCGAGCACCATCGCCCGCCCTTCGGGCGTGATCATGACGTTGGCGCTCTTCAGATCCCGATGGACCACGCCCCGCTCGTGCGCGAAGGCCAGCGCCCGCGCGATCTGCGCCCCGTACCGGCACACCAGCGAGAGAGGAAGCCCCCCGCGCGGGATCACATCACGAAGGGGTTTCCCTTCCACGAGCTCCATCGCGAGGAACAGGTGCCCGCGGTCTTCGCCCACGTCGTACACATGGGCGATGTGGGGATGGCTGAGGGAGGACGCGGTGCGCGCCTCCTCGAGGAGCCTGGCTTTGGCGTTTTCGTCCGCCATCTGGTCGGTGGGAAGAACTTTCAGCGCCAGGTCGCGGTCGAGACGCGCGTCGTGGGCGCGATACACCCGCCCCATGCCGCCGGCGCCGAGGAGGCTCAGGATTCGGTAGTGAGAGAAGGTCTGGTCGAGAAGGTCGTCCATGAGGTCGAGCCGCGCGGAGCGGGCTGCCGGGACTCTAATCCCAGAACCGGGCACCGTCCATCAGGCGTTATATTGGCCCGGTGACTCCCGACTCCGACGAGACCCAGAACGCCATCCTGGCCGCCACGGTCACGGCCGCCGCGGGCATCGCCTTCCAGGTCGGGTCCAAGGCGACCCGGGACGCGCTGTTCCTGCACGCGTTCGGCGCCGGCGCGCTTCCGGCCATGATCCTCGTGACCTCTCTCGTGGCCATCGGGTTCGCGTTTCTGTCCGGGCGCGCGCTCACGGCCTGGGGCCCCGCGCGCGTCATTCCCGCCGCCTTCGGGGCGAGCGCGGGGCTGCTTCTCCTCGAGTGGGGAATCGCGCTCTGGTCCACACCCGCGGCCGCCGTGCTCGTCTACCTGCACTGCGGCTCCCTGGGGGGCCTCTTGATCTCCGGATTCTGGTCCTTGCTCAACGAGCGATTCGACCCTCGCACGGCGAAGCTCCGGTTGGGCTCGATCTCGGTGTGGGGGACCGTGGGGGGCGCCCTGGGCGGCCTGATCGCCGCGCGCGTGGGACAGACCCTGCCCGCGACGGCCATGCTCCCCATCCTCGCCGCGTTCCACCTCGTCGCCGCGGCCGCGGTGGCGCGGGTGGGGGTGGGGACGGGCCTACGGCGTGGGGTCGCCTCGGAGAGCGCCTCGCCCACCGCCCCGTCGAAGGAAATGCGCTCCGGGCTCCAGGCGGTGGCCCGATCGAGTTACCTGAGAGGGCTGATCGCGCTCGTCGTTCTCGTGACGATCAGCGAGGGGTTCCTGGACCTGGCCCTGAAGAGCCGCGCCGCGTCCGCGTTGCACGACGAGCGCGAGCTGCTCCGCTTCTTCGCGGTCTTCTACGCGGCCGTTTCGATCGTCACCCTGCTGGTCCAGATGGTCGCGAGCCGGAGGGTCCTCGGGGCCCTGGGGCCGGCCCGTGCTGCGGGCATCCTTCCGGCCGGGGTCGCCGTGGCCTCCGCGGGGGCGTTCCTCGCCCCCGGGCTCCCCACCGCCGCGTTCGCGCGAGGAACCGAGGGAGTGCTCTCCAACTCGATCTTTCGCGGCGGGTACGAGGTGCTCTTCACGCCGGTCTCGCCCCGGGACAAGCGCGCCGTGAAGCCCCTCGCCGACGTCGGAGCCGCGAGAGTCGGAGATCTCATCGCGGCGGGGCTGGCCCAGGTGGTGCTGGTGGTCTCGATGGCTCACGCCCCCGTGCTCCTCACGGCTCTGGCGCTCGTGGCTTCGCTGGCGGCCATCGCGGTCTCCATCCGCCTCCACGGCGGATACGTGCTCGCCCTGGAGCGCGGGCTCAAGTCACGCGCCATCGAGCTGGACCTCTCCGAGGTGCGCGACGCGACCACCCGGTCCATCATGCTGAAGACGCTCGGGCCCCTGGAGCAGAGCCGGATCCTTCCCGCGCTCCGGGGGGGAGAAACGGTCCCGAGGGGACGGCCGGAGCCGCCTCATGCGGAGCGAATCGAGGATTTCAGATCCCGCGACCCGGAACGCGTCCGCCGCTCCCTTCGAGAGGGTCCGCTCGCGACCGCGCTCGTGCCGGAGGTGATTTCCCTTCTGGCGTGGGACGACGTGGCGCGCGAGGCGATCGAGAGCCTGAGGCGATCCAGCGCGGTGGTGATCGAGCCCCTCATCTCGGGACTCCTGGACCCGCAGGAAGAATTCGCGATCCGGCGCCGGATTCCGCTCGTCCTCGCGACCTACCGGGATCCGCGCGCCGTGGAAGGGCTGGCGCACGGCCTGGGGGACCGTCGTTTCGAGGTGCGCTATCGGTGCGGGCGGGGCCTGAGCCACCTCACGGAGATCGACCCGGCGCTCCACGTCACGCCGGCCGTCGTACGCGAGGCGATTCTGCGCGAGCTGACCGTCGGCGCGGGGGTATGGGAGGGGCGCCGACTGCTCGACCAGCTCGACGACGAGGCGTGGTCTCCCGTGGTCGACGATGTGATCCGCGAGCGCGCGGACAAGAGCCTGGAGCATGTGTTCACGCTGCTGGCCCTCATGCTGCCCCGCCAGCCGCTCCGGATCGCCTTTCGCGGGCTTCACGTGAACGACCCGTTCCTGCGCGGAACCGCGTTGGAGTACTTGGAGAGCGCCCTGCCGCCCGAGATTCGAAAGCCGCTCTGGCCGCACCTGGAAGACCGTCGACCGTCTCGTCCCGCCTCAGCCCGGCCGACGGAGGAGGCCCTGGAGAAGCTGCTGCAATCCAACGAATCGATTGTGATCCACCTCGAGGAGCTGAGGCGGAACCCTACCGCTTCGCCTCCAGGATGACGAACGTCCCCGGCACGACGCTCCGCCGGGGACTCGGCCGGTCCGCGGTGGGCGGCGGAGGAGGACCGAACTCGGCCGTGGGCAGGTACACGATCCCGCTCGTCTCGTCGAGGGCCAGCGTCCGCGCGCCATCCTGCGTGGGCGTGTTCTCGACCACGGCGAACCGGTCGGGCGCGTCCTCGTGGATCACCGTCAGGGTGCCGTCCCCGTTGGAGGTGAACACCAGCTGACGGGCCGCGTCGAACGCGACGCCGTCCACGTTCTTGCCGATCGGCAGCACCGCGACCACGTTGCCTTTGTCCGCGTCGAGCACCACCAGCTTCTGGTTGGAGCAGCCCGCGAACACCCGGCGGTGCTCCCGGTCCAGGGCCAGGCCGCTCGGCTCCTCGCCGGGCGCGAGGGGCCAGCGGTGGAGGATCCGGAGCGTGTGCGTATCGAGGGCCAAGACCGCGCTCGAGTCCTCCAGATTCACGAACATCTGGCCCTTGCCGTCCGCGGCCGCGAATTCGGGCTTCCCGTCGAGGGGCACGGTGCCCACGAGGGTGTCCGCGACCGCGTCGATCACGCTCGCGCTCGCGCTCCCGCCGTTGAAGGCGAAGACTCGCTTCGAGACAGGATCGTATTCGATGGCATCGGGATTCCGCGCGTCGAGCTTGAGGCGACCCAGGACCGCGAGCGACCCGAGATCGAACACCGTCACCGAGGAGTCCCTGCCGTTGCTGGTGAAGCCGCGGCCGAGATCGTGCGCCAGGGCCACGCCGTGCGGCCCGGGCGTGTCGGGGATCTCGCCCACCACCTTGTCGGTCTTCACGTCCACCACCTGAACCCGGGTGGCATGCGTGACAAAGAGCCTGTGGGTGGTCGCGTCGACCGTCAGGGCGTCCCAGCCGCCTTCCCCGCCGAGGAGAATCCGGTGCGCGATCTTGAAGGGCGGCGCGCCCGCGCCGAGCGCGGCCGACGCGGCCGCGAATCCGACCAAGAGCAGCCCCGCCGTGAATCCGACTCTTCGCACTGAAACCTCCCCTGGAATGTCGCTCCGGCCCCGTCAAGTCCCCGTCGACGGCGCCCGCTTCGTTGTCGATGACCGGGGCTTCTTCTTCTTCCCCGGCGGTGGGTGCGACTCGATCCTGCGGCTGGCCGCGGTCGTGTCCGCCTTGACCGCGATCCCGTGCGTGGCCTTGGCCTCCATGCTGGAGGGCGCCGCACGCCCCGTGGGGGCAATCGGAACCTTGTGCTGGTCGATCTTGGGGGTGCCGTAGCGCTTGAGGTCGATGCTCACCTGGTCCGCCAGCTTGGTCGTCCCGTCCTTGTACACCGCGAAGGTCTGGAGTTCTCCTCCCCCGAACCAGAGGCGAAGATACGTGAAATTATTGATCATGGCCGTATAGACGTTCTCGGGCTTGATGACCCCGGCGGCGGCCTTGGAGGTGCTCAGGAGGCGAGCGGCCTCCTCCGGCGGCGGAAGAGGATGAAGGGGCGCACCCGCCCCGCCCTGCACGATGGCGATGAGCACGCTGCCGTCGGGGAAGGTGAGCAAGGCACGCTCGTAGTCGTGCTCGTGCCCTCCCGCGAGCACCGAGATACCGCCCTCGTGCATCGCCCGCACGATCTGATCCCGGCGCTTGCGCATGACCGGGTCCATCTCCCATTCCATGCGGTGGTAGCCCGCGGAGAAGGGCGGGCTGTGGATGACCACGAAGGAAGGGCCGCGGTGCTCCTTGAGCCGCGCGGTCAGCCAGTCCACCTCCTCCTTCGAGTACTTGATCTGCACTTCCTTCGACCAGTGCACGCCGGGCATCGTGATCGGGTTCGAGTCCAGCGCGACGAAGCGCACCCAGCCGTCGGCCGTATCGAAGCAGTAGTACATGCGGTCGCCCGCGATGGGCAGCCCGGTCGCGGTGCGCCAGTTGGCCAGGCCCTCGACGGTCCAGGTCTTCTCGTGATTCCCGGCCACCGCGAAGTACGGCACCCGGCTGTAGAGCGGCTGGTTGATGCGCAGGAATCGCTGCCAGTGCGCCGGGTTCTGTCCGTCATAGACCAGATCGCCCGTGTTGACGACCGCCGACACCATCTTGCCCTGCGATTTCAGGGTGTCCATCTTGGCCAGGACCGCGCCCAGCACCTGGTGCTCGCGGCCCCAGGTCGGCATGTCGGTAACCAGGGGCGGGATATCGCGAATGAGGCCAAGGTCGGGAAACAGTCCCTTGACGAGCGCGTAGGGGATCGTGATCAGGGCCTTGCCGATCTTGACCGGGTTCGGGGACAGCCCCGCGCGGATGACCGCCATTTGCGAATTGAGCCGGGTCATGCGAAAGCCCGGACGGTTGTCCCCGATCAGGATGATGTTGAGCGTGTCGGCCGTGTAGCCGTTGCGCAAGCGTCCCAGGTACCGCCGCGAGGAGTCGCCCGTGCCGGGCTGAAAGCCGATCAGCGTGTCGGGCCCGAACAGCGCATGCAGCGGGGCGGTGTGGCGAACGGCCGCCTCGGGGTGGTGGCCCCCGGTGGTGTCCGCCGGGGTCAGGGTCAGCGGCACGAACTGCAGCCGGCCCACGTGCGAGCAACCGAGGCAGCCGGCGAGGAAGACGATCAGAAAAAACGTTATCGTGGCGGCGAGCCGGACAGCGCCCCCGCGCGCATCGGTCAAGTCGGGCATGGTTCACGCTCCGAGCCATGAGTCCTACGTGGCCCTGCTTGGGAGCGCGGGGGGCTCCACTCGGGGCTGTGACTGCAGCGACTGCATCTACAATGGTAGCCCAACGCTGGGCCCTGATGTAGGCTCCGAAGCATGAATCAGGCCGGGTTTGCCATCTTCTGCGTGCTCGGATTCCTTCTTCCGATCCCGTTGCTCGCGTGGCTGGACCGCCCGCGGCCGCCGAAGTCCCGCTAAATGTACGCTGGACATCTGGGGCTGGGGCTCGCGCTCAAGGCCAAAGAGCCCCGCGCGCAGACATGGGCGCTGCTCCTCGGGGTCGGATTCCTCGACGTGCTCTTCGGCCCCTTCGTCCTTCTGGGCATCGAGCGGGCCCATCTGACGCCCGGAATCTCTCCCGGGTTTTCCCTCGATTACATCGACTGGTCCCACTCCCTCCTCATGTCCCTCGTCTGGGCGACGCTCTATGGGCTCCTCTTCGTGAAGCAAGGCAGAGCCGTCGCGCTGATCCTCGGATTCTCCGTCTTCTCCCACTTCCTGCTGGACCTCCCCATGCATCCCGGCGATCTCGCGCTCTGGCCGGGGTCCGCGGCGCATCTGGGGTTTGGTCTATGGCGCGTTTGGCCGCGGGGTTGGTGGTGGGTGGAGCTGGCCGTCGTGGTGATATCCTGCTCTTACTACTGGTGGCGGGCCCGTCGCGTCCGGACGTTCGGCGGAAGGGCCGGGTGGGCCTTCGCGACCGTGGTGACGCTCCACCTGCTCAACTCTCCCTGGCTGAGCCCCTCGAAGCGATAGGATCGCCGCGCGGGTCAGCTCAATTCCAGGGAGTAGAACCTCACCGAGTCCCCGCTCCGGACATAGCCGAGCTGCTCGTAGAGCGACCAGGCGGCGCGATTCTCGGTCATCGTCTCGAGGGTCAATCGCTTCGCTCCGGTCTGGACCGCGTGTTGGCGGGCGGCCTCCATCAGGGCGCGTCCCACATCCTGTCCGCGCGCGTCCGGAGCCACGAAGAGGTCGTTCAGCACCCAGATCCGGCACGCGGCCACGGAGGAGAACGAGGGAAAGAGCTGCACGAAGCCGACCGGCTCCCTCGCGCCTTCGGCGCCGGCCTCCGCGAGAAAGATGATGCTCTCCTTGGCCTGGAGGCGATCGCGGATGAAGCCCGCTGCGGCCTGCGGATCGGGTGGCACCCCGTAGAATTGGCGGTAGGAATCGAAGAGGGGCGCGATGAGAGAGACATCGCGATCCCCCGGGTCGGCGCGGCGTATCGTGAGCCGGATCAACGCGGCCTCGCCTTTTCTCTTTCTCGCGCCCATTCGCGCCTCACCCATTGACGGCGGCCATCCCGGACTGCGGGTACCGTTCCCCCGCCGTGACGCCCTTGGGCGCGACCTCGTCGATGCGCTCCAGATCCGCCGGCGTCAGCGCGACATCCAGGGCCCGCACGTTCTCCTCGAGGAATCGAGTGTGTTTCGTCCCGGGAATCGGAACGATGTCCTCGCCCCGTGCGAGGAGCCAGGCCAGGGCGAGCTGGGAGGGCGTGCAGCCCTTCTCGCGCGCCAGCTCCTCCACCCGGGCGACGAGGTCGAGATTCTTCTGGAAGTTCTCGCCCTGGAATCGGGGGTGGTTGCGGCGGAAATCCTCCGGGGGCAGATCCTCCTGCTTCCGGAACCGTCCCGAGAGGAAGCCCCGGCCCAGGGGGCTGTAGGCGACGAACCCGATGCCCAGCTCGCGGCAGGTCGGCAGGATCTCGTCCTCGGGGTCGCGGGTCCACAGGGAGAGCTCGGTCTGCAGGGCCGCGATCGGATGAACCTTGATGGCGCGGCGAATCGTGGCCGCGGACGCCTCGGACAGGCCCAGATACCGAACCTTTCCCTCCCGGACCAGCTCCGCCATCGCGCCGACCGTCTCTTCGATCGGCACCGAGCGGTCCACGCGATGCTGATAGTAGAGATCGATGGTGGTCACGCCGAGCCGCTGAAGCGACCCCTCGCAGGCGGAGCGCACGTATTCGGGCCGTCCGTTCACCCCCTGGAAGCTCCCATCGGCGCCCCTCATGTTGCCGAACTTGGTGGCGAGCACGATCCGATCGCGCCGGCCCCGGATCGCGCGCCCCAGCAATATTTCGTTCTTGAAGGGGCCGTACATGTCCGCCGTGTCGAAGAGCGTGACGCCGAGGTCGATCGCCCTCTCGATCGTGGCGATGGACTCGGCCTCGTCCGTCGGCCCGTAGAATTCGGACATTCCCATGCAACCCAACCCGATGGCCGATACCTGAAGCCCCTGTTTCCCAAGCCTTCGCGTCTTCATGGTGAGCCTCCTGTCCAAGACACCTCCCTGCCACGGGAGGGTAAAAACAAGACTTTACTTCTCACGCCAACCCATGGATACTCCGTTCCAGCAGTTGCCTGACGGTCGTACGTGACGCAGAGATGCGATGCATTGCCGCAGGGGGAGCAGCCTGCGGCTTCTTTTGTATCCGGGAAGGTCTTCTTCCCGGGGGCCCGACCAATGAGGCCGGGTCAGCCGATCCGAAAGGTTCGGTACGTGGGGGCGCAATGCCCCAGTTCGCAAGGAGCAAAGAGTGGCTGTTGGAACCGTGAAGTGGTTTAACGAGTCGAAGGGTTTCGGATTCATCCAGCAGGAAGGCGGAGAAGACGTATTCGTTCATTACTCTTCCATCTCCGGTGAGGGCTTCAAGACCCTGGCCGAGGGCGAGCGCCTGGAGTTCGAGGTCGTCCAGGGCCCGAAGGGCCTTCAGGCAGCAAACGTCCGCAAGGCATAAGCGGCCCGGCTCAAGCCGGCCGTAACACCGCGCGAGGCGGCGCCGAAAGGTGCCGCCTCGACTCGTTACTCAGGAACCCCAGCCAAAGGCCCAGCAGCAACAGAAACGGAGCGTTGGCGAGCCACGGGTTCCGGTAGTCGAACCGCAGCACCGGCGCGAGCAGCGCCTGCGCCATCAGAACGCCCCCCACCGCGAAGACACCCCCCAGACGACGCGGGATGGAAGCGCCCAGCGCGAGGCTGGGAGCCACGACCAGGAGATAGGAGTAGGCCATCATCCGCGGCGTGAGCAACGCGAAGAGGACCACCGCCGCCATGACGCGTTCCCCATCGCCGCCACGCCGCCCCAGCCGCCGTACCGCCGGGATACTGAACGCGATCAAGGCCAGGGCGTACGCCGCCCAGATCGAGATGGCCCGCCAGGACGGCGCCGAGAGAGGCGCGGTCTGCTCGCCGAGGAGCATGTCGATCAGGCCGAGGGCCGAGGGACATGCCGTGCCCCAGGGGCGCTCCGCCGGAAGCTGATGCAGGTAGCCGCGTGCCCACGCCGGCCCCACGAGAAGCGGAAGGAACACCACGACCGCCCACACGGCGAGGGCGCAGAGGGCCGTCCTCCCGTCGCGCCGTCCGTTCCGCGAGGGCGCGAGCAGGAGGAGCAGGAACGCGATGGGCAAGAGCTTGAACAGCGAGGCGGCGACGACCCAGGCCGCGAACTCCCCACGCCGCCCGCGCGCGTAGGCCGCGAAGCCGGCCCAGAGGAGGAGCGCCTCCAGCGTGGCGATGTTGCCGGTCTTGAGATCCCAGACCGCGGCGGCGTTGTACCCGAACACCACCACGGCCAGGAGCAGGATGGGGCTCACGTCTTTCAGGAAGCCGGATCGCCAGATTCGAAAGAGCCCGAACAGAAGCGCGACCTTCGCCAGAGCCCAGAGCTCGGCCGCCTGAAGAACGGGAAGGACCGTGAGCGGGACGAACAGGAGGACGGTCGCGGGCGGATAGAGAAACGGCATCCCGACGGCCCGGTGGGCCAGCTGGGATAGGTCGGTCAAGTCGTAGGGATTCAGGCCGGAAATCGCGGCGGACGCGGCGTACCAGTAGGTCTCGGTGTCCCAGGGGCGATTCAGCGTGAGCCGGACGACGAACAGCGCGAGGCCCAGGAATAGGGCGAGGAGCGCCAGCTCCAGCAGACGCTGACCGAGGCTCTTCAAGTGAGCGGGCGGGGCTACCCCGCCGCCGCGCGGCCTCCCGCCGCCCGGGCGGGCGCCAGGGTGACCGCGCTCTTTGCGTTCAGGTAGGCGTTGGGATCGTGCCGAAGCGCACCCTCGGGGAGAAAGTCCCAGTGCGGTCCCAGATCCTTCTTGAGCCGGTTCACGTAGAACTCGGGCACCGAATCGCTGTCCCCATCGAAGTATCTCGAGAAGGAGGTGTCCTCGTCGAGGAGGCGGCGGACCGTGCTGTGGTACTTCAGCCGTCCGAACCCCTCCGTCGAGATCGCGCGCACGACGTTCATCCAGCGCGGGATGGTCTCGTCGATCGCCCGATATCGGTTCCAGATGGCCCGCCACGAAAAGGAGTACCGGGTGAGGTCGATGACGTGGTCGTAGAACTCACGCCACTCGTAGTTCTTGGGCCTCACGTTCATCGCGTGATTGTTGTTCAGGAAGTGGAACGGGAATCCCAGGACGCGACCGTCCCGCTGCAATTCCAGATTCAACGGGGCCGCCTGTCCGAACGCGGTCAGGAGCGAGTAGCCCGGGAAGGCCCCGGGCGTCATGTCCACGAATTGCTTCGTCAGCTCGAAGGGCTCGGCGCCCTGATCGACATCCAGCCCCAGGACGAAATTGGTCTGCACGTAGGGGATGTACCGCAGCACCGTGTTGATGTGCTTGGACACCTGCTGCACCTTCTCCGAGCCCTTCATGGCGCTTCCCGTTCCCGCCTTGTTCCCCAGGGAATACCAGGACTCGATCCCGGGAAGGATCGCCTTGAACCCGTTCTTCTTCATCCGGACCAGGTGGGGCTCCGAGAGGAGGGAGAGGCTGCTCTCGGCCAGGAAATCGATGCTCCCCGGGGGGATGGCCTCTTCGATCACGTTCATGTAGTCGTTGAATCGGACCCCGAAGTTCGGATCGTGCCAGGCGACGCGCGGGTGCTTGATCTTGGTTCGGAGAAACCGGAGGTCTTCGCGGATCTGATCGAAGCCTAAGGGCTGGTACTCCACCGTGGAATCGATGCAGAAGCTGCACGTATAGGGGCAGCCCAGGCTGCCGATCATCGGGACGATCTTGATCGTCGGCGCCTTCGCGATGATGGGCTCGATGAACTTCCACCGCTCGCGTACGCCGGGCAGCGTCTCCGGATGACGCTTGGCGCTGAGATACGTTCCGAGGGGCCGCTGGGGCGTGCAATCTTGAAGGACGGACCGGAGGGTCTCCTTGTCCGTGAATCCCAGCACGTAGTCGAAATACTTCCGGGCGTCGTCGGGATAGCACCGCGCGTGCGGGCCCCCCAGCACGGTCACGACTCCCCTGCCTCGAAATTGGTTGCTGAGGGCGTACGAGAGCTGCGCCGCCTGGGTGAAGGCGGTGATGAACAGGAGGTCGACGTCGCGCGGCACGAGCTCCGCGATGTCTTCGAAACCTGTGTAGCAGACGAGGTGAACCTCATGCCCCTCCTCCTCGCACCAGACCGCGATGGCCTGCGGCATGATGCTGGCGAGATTGGCATGCATGAGTCGCGCGTATAGCGAGGTCGTCGGAGCCCTGGCCACGAGGTCGACGATTCCGATCCGCAGTTTTCGCATGTTTTTTGATTTCCTGGGTGGAAACTGGGCGGGAAGGCCCCGCGAAGCGGGGCCACGAGTGGTGGCAGCGGCCCTATGATCGAGTGTTCCTTTGAAGCTCTCATCCAACGGCGCGCCAGCATAGAACAATCGCGTCGGTGGAAGTACTCAATTCGCCCGGATCGCTGCTCGGCGCATGGGGCGCGAGCCGTCGCGGTGCATCGCACCCTAACGGCTCCTGAATCTCGAGCGGGCAACCGGGCCGCTTGCCAGGTGTACTATGTAGGAGAGAAGGGAAAGTTGGCCGCTCGATGCCCATTCGCGGAGGCTCCAACGTATGCCGTCGTTCCGAATGATTGCGCCCGTCCTGGTCCTGGCCCTGGGGTTCGCCGCCGCGGCGCGAGCGGACGACTCCTCCTGGCCGCGTGAATTCGGTTCCTCCAGCGGCTCCTTCGTGATCTACCAGCCGCAGCCCGAGGACTTGAACGGCGACGTGCTCACGGGCCGCGCGGCGTTCTCCCTGCAGCGTGCCGGAAGCCAGAGCCCGACCTTCGGGGTGCTCTGGTTCACGGAACAAATCGAGATCGATCGGGACAGCCTCAGCGTGGCGGCGCGCAACTTCGACGTCACCAAGGTGCGCTTACCCAGCGTCACGCCCGAGGAGGCGAGCCGTTACGAGCATCTGGTGGAGGCGGAGGCGGCCAAGTGGGACCTCTCGGGTTCCCTCGAGGAGCTGCAATCGGGCCTTGCCGCCACCGAGAAGGAGCGCGCGAGTGTGGCGGGCCTCGACAACACCCCGCCCCGGATCATCTTCTCCTCGGAGCGCGCCCTCCTCGTCGTGTACGACGGAGCGCCGGCGCTCGAGGCGATCCAGAGCTCGAGGATTCAGCGCGTCGCGAACACGCCGTACGCGGTGGTCTACAACCCCGACGACCGAACCTACTACCTGAACGGCGCGAGCCTCTGGTACCGGGCGAGGGATCCTCTGGGCCCCTGGACCGACATTTCCCGGCCGCCGTCCGCGGTGCGCGACGTCGTGCCTCCGGACACTTCATCCGATGATGCCATGACCGGCCCGCCGCCCCGGGTGCTGACCGCCACGGAGCCCACCGAGCTGATCTCGACCGACGGGCCGCCGCGCTACGCGCCGCTGGTCGACGACGAGCTCCTCTACGTGACGAACACCGAGAGCGACGTTGTGCGCGAGGTGAGCTCGCAGGCGCTGTACGTGCTGCTGGCGGGGCGCTGGTACCGTTCGGAGACGACGGCGGGGCCCTGGACGTTCGTGCGGGGCGACCAGCTGCCGGAGAGCTTCCAGAAGGTGCCCCCCGACTCGCCGAAGGGCAACATCCTGGCGAGCGTGGCGGGCACGGACCAGGCCGAAGACGCCATCGCGGACGCCGAGATTCCACAGACCAGCGCGATTCAGCGCGACGACAGGAGCTTCGACGTGGATTACGACGGGCCCGCGGAGTTTTCGCCCATCGCGGGCACCCGTCTGCAATACGCGGTCAACACCGACGCGGAGGTCATTCTCGCGGGCGGGAGCTACTACGCCTGCGATCAAGGGGTCTGGTACGTCTCGAATCACGCGGACGGACCCTGGATCGTGAGCGACACGAGGCCGCTGGGTGTCGAGGACATCCCACCCGATTGCCCTGTCTACGACGTCCGCTACGTCGATATCTATGACGCCACGCCGACCGTGGTCTACGTGGGGTACCTTCCAGGCTACCTGGGCTGTTATCCGTACTACGGCACCGTCGTGTACGGCACCGGCTACCGGTACCGGTCCTGGCGGAGCCGAAGCCACTACTATCCGCGGCCCTGCACCTGGGGCTTCCAGGCGCGCTACAACCCGTGGCTGAGCCGGTGGAGCTTCGGCTTCAGCTACGCCACGGGATTCCTGCGGGTGGGCACCCGCTGGCGCGCGCCGCGCGAGACGGCCCAGGTTCGCGCGCGGGCGCTGTGGTTCGGTCCCGGCGGATATCGCCGCCCGCTCGTGGGCAAGGACATGGCGCTCCTCCGGACGCGTCCTCCCGGGCGTTTACGCGCCCGCGTGGCGGATCGCACGCCCATGAATGTCTACAACCGGTCGGAGAACATCCCCCGCGTGGATCGCACCGTGCGCGGCACCTTCACCCCGAGAATCGCGCCACCCGGGGTGCGACCGGCCCGCGTCCCGAACGACGTGTTCGCGGGCCAGGACGGGAAGGTCTATCAGCGCGACACCAAGGGGAAGTGGAAGGTGAACGAGGGACGGGGATGGCAGCCGGCGCGTGTCCCCGCCAAGGCGCCCAATCCCGTGACGCCGGTGGATCGTGGATCCACCCGGCCGCCGGAAACGAGGCCTAGCCGCCCGCCGGCGAACCCGCAGCCGCCCATCGAGCAGCCGCGCGAGCGGCGAGAGCCGCGGCACAATACCCCCGCGACCCGCCCCGCGCCTCCGACCATTCGCTCCACACCTGGGGATCTCGAGAGCGAGTATCGGGCCCGCCAGCGCGGCGGGCATGCACCGCCCCCGGTGGCTGAGCCACCCGCGGCGCGCCCCACACCTCACCAGGAAAAGGGAGCGAATGAGGGCGCCCGGCCGGAGCGGCCCACCCGCGAGAAGAAGGACAAGACTCCCGACGAGAAGACCCCTACCGACCGACGGCGCTAGACTCGCGGTGTCGCGCCGCGCTCAGCGGCGGCGGGATTGCGTGCCGGTGCTGGGGCGGCTGGGGCGATATTGCGAGCCGGTGCCCGCGCTGGGCGGACGGGTCCCGTAGGATCCGCGGTAGCGCTGATTTCCGTAATTCCCGGAGCCGGGATTAGAGTAGTAGTTGCGATAGCCTGGAACACGGTACCCCCCGTAGTACGGCGAGTAGTAATGGCGGTAGCCGAAGCCCAGGAACGCGTGGCCGTACGGGTAGGAGTAGTACGGGTACGAGTAGGGGTAGTAGTAGTCCCCGTAGCCGTAGTCTCGATCACGACCCTCGGTCCGGAGCATGGCCGAGATCACCTCGTCCGATACTCCCTCGTCGTGCAAGGCGCGCATGTCGTCGGCGCTCAGGTGGAACGTCTTCCCGCTGTTCTCGATCTTGAGGATGATGAGCGAGTCGGGGATCTCGTCCCGATTCATCTTCAGGACATCCTTCACGCCGAACGCCGATGCTACGGACGCTGAGAAGAGGAACAGCAACAGGCCGGTGACGGCAAATAGCGAGGTGCGTTTCATGGGGAGCGATCCTTTCGCCCGGATGGATCACGGGCCGGACGGGCATGGCGACCGTGGGACGCCCACGGAGCTTCCCTCCGTGCCTCCGAGCAACCTTTCTGTACAAGAGTACCACAGAGAGCGGCCGCAGGGTCCCGCCGGCCTGCGCGTAAAGAAGGC
>DASQBE010000148.1:0-8606 GCA_035635355.1 Binatia bacterium
TCGCGCGGCTTCGCCCGGACGGCACCTTCCGCCGCGCCTTGAGCTCCTTCGATGGGCTGCCCAGCGATCACGTTCAGGCCATCTTCGTGCGGGGAGATTCGGTGTGGGTCGGAACGAGCGGCGGCGTGGCGCTCTTCGTGGAGAACCCAGGCACCGGGCTGATCGGGCTGACCCGCTCCTTCACCAACGCGACCACGTCGGGTGCCCTCGCAGGGGACGACGTGCGCGCGTTCGCGGAAGTGGGGGATACCCTATGGGCAGCCACCACCGCGGGGCTCTCGACCTTCGCGGCGGGCGCGTGGGAGAGCCGCGCCGCGGCGCTCCTTCCGGCCGCGACGTCGCTCGTCTTCTACGCGGACACGCTCTGGGCGGCGACCAGCGCGGGGCCCTACCGCTACGGCTCGGGCCTCTTCCAGGCGGCGAACGCGGGGCATCCGTTCGCGAGCCAGACCCTGGGCGTGAGCGCGCAAACCCTCTATTCCGGCGCGTCCGACCTCGGCGTGTACCGCTACGCCCCCGCCTCGGGCTGGGCCTCCGTCTCGACGGGGCTCCCGGGTCCGCGCGTCGCGTCGCTCGCTCCGGGCCCCGACGGCGCGCTCTGGGCCGGAACCTCGGTGGGCGCCGCCCGCTTCATTGCCGCGAGCACATCCTGGGAACCGCACCTCTCCGACGGTCCGCTCGTGAACGGCACGCAGCGCGCGGTGGTGGATTCGCGCGGTGTCTGGTTCACGACCGGGAACGACTTTCCCGTCGGCACCACGCGCGGCGCCGTGCTCCACTTCGACGGCGCCTCCTGGAGCGCCCTCACCAGCGGCACCACGAGCGGCGCCTTCCAGGAGGCGGACGCCTTCGCGCTCCTCTCGGCGAGCGACTCGAGGCTCTGGATCGGACACTGCTGCGTGGACGCGAGCCCCAGGCCGCGCGTGGATCGCTTCGACCCGGCGACCGGAATCTGGGACACGCCCCCCGCGTACAACATCTGGGCCATCGATCAAGCGCCCTCGGGGCGCGTGTACGCGGCGAGCGTGGAGCACGAGAACGGCGTGTACGTGTTCGACGCCGTGAGCGGGGCCCTGCTGGACTCCCTCACGCCGGTCAATTCAGGCATCACCAGCAACAATCTCCGGGCCGTGCGGTTCGACGCGGCGGGGAAGGGCTGGTTCGGAACGGCGTTCAACGGGGTCGACGTGTGGGACGGCGCCGGCACCTCGACGCACGGCGACGACGTCTGGGTGCATCACGACGTGATGCCCAGCAATCAGGTGACCGCGATGGTCGTGCTGGGGCCTCAGACCGCGTGGATCGGCACCAGCTCGGGGGCCGGGCTCATGCAGAACGGAGTGTTCACGCGCGTCCTCGCGGCCCCCGTGCTCCCCGGCGGACAGGTGAACGATCTCGCGCTCGATTCCTTCGGGAACGTCTGGATCGCCACCTCGGCGGGCCTGGCGCGCGCGGACGCCAACGGGGGCGGGTCGATCGAGGTCTTCACCGCGGCCGACGGGCTCGTGGACGACGACGTTCGCGCGCTGGCCTGGGACGTGAAGCGCGGCGTGCTCTGGGTGGGCACGGCGAACGGGATCTCGCGCGTGGTGGCGGCCACCGGGGATCCCGCCATCACGGCGGCGACCTATGTGTATCCGAATCCCTCCCGCGTGGCGGGCACCCTGAAGCTCGGCGGCATCGTGAACACCGTGGATGGAGAGGTCCGGGACCTGGCCGGGAATGTGGTGCATCGATTCCACTGCGACCCGGCCCAGAACGAGATCTGGGATCTGAGGCGGGAGAATGGAGAGCCCGCGGCCTCCGGCGTGTACCTGGTCGTGCTCCGGGACAAGAGCGGGGGATCCAAGACCCTGCGCGCCGCGGTGGTGCGGTGAGGGTCCAGGGCAGAACGAGCGCGCTCTCGCCTCCGGACCGAGCGGCCTGGGACGGGCTGATCGCCCGGGCCCCCGGCGCCACGGTCTTTCACACCTCCGCGTGGGCCCATCTCTGGCTCGAGGAATGGCGCGGCGCGCGCTGGGTCGCGCACGTGATCGAGGACGGGGAAGGGTACGTGGGAGGAATCGGCGCCGTGGTTCGAAACCGCGGCATCGGGCGCATCGTGCTCTCGATGCCGTTCGGCACCTACGGGGGCCCTCTCGTGCGTGAGGGGCACCCCGATCCCGCCTCCGTCCGCCGCGAGCTGCTCGAGTCGTTCGCGCGCCTCATGGGAAGCCGGTGGACCCTGCGCTCGGAGATGACCTGGTATCGGGGATCGGTGGAGGAGGTTCCCTCCTCGCTCGATCCCCGGGAGAGCTTCACGCACGTGCTGCCGCTCCAGGGCGACTTCGAAGCGCTCGCCGGCGGGTTTTCCCCCGCGGCGCGGCGCCTCGTCCGCCAGGCCGAGGAGAGCGGGCTCACGATCCGCGCGGCCACGAGCGAGGAGGACGTGCGCGTCTTCTACGATCTCGCGTCGGAAACCGTTCGCCGGAGAGGAGGGAAGCCCAAGCCCTACTCCCTCTATCGGCGCATCCATCGCTCGCTGGTGCCGACGGGCCTCGCGCGATTTCATCTCGTGCACCACGGGGAGGAGCCGGTCGCCGGGAGCCTTCATCTCTTCCACGAGGGCGTGGCGATGAATTGGCTGCCGGTGTCGCTCGAGTCGAGCTGGCCGCTTCGGCCCAACAACTTCCTCGTCGCGCGCACGCTCGAGACCCTCTGCCAGGCCGGCTACATCGAGTACAACTTCGGGGCCTCGCCGCCCGATGCGGCGGGACTGATCCGGTTCAAGGAGGGTTGGGGCGCGACCCCGCGCCCGCTCGTCATCGCCGGGCGGAGAAGCTCGGTCCACCGGAATCTCCGGGGCTAGCGCCTCGTTGCGCATCCTCCTCCTCGCGCACGGGCCCTCGGTCCACACGCGCCGGTGGGCGCGCGCGCTGCGCGACCGCGGGCACGAGCTCCGTCTCCTCACCGCGCACGGAAGCCCCTCGCCGGAGGTCCCGGAGCGCGTGGTCGGGCGCCCGTACCCCGTGCCGGCGCTCCGCTACCTGAGCGCACTTCCGGCCGTGCGCGAGGAGACGCGCGCGTTCCGGCCCGACGTCACGGTCGCGCACTTCCTCCCGAACTACGGCCTCCTCGCGGCGCTCTCGGGCGCGCGAGCCTGGATGCTCGCGTGCTGGGGCTCGGATCTCCTGGTCAACGCCCATCGCTCGCCCCTCCATCGCGCGCGCGCGCGCTGGGTGCTCCGGCGCGCCCCGCTGGTGCACGTGGACGCCAGGGTCTTGGCCTCGGCCGCGGTGGCCCTCGGCGCCCCTCCCGGCCGGGTGTGGACCCGCGCCTGGGGCGTGGACGTCGCGGCGCTCGCGGCTCCGCATGACGGGGGAGAGGGTGGGCCGATCCGGATCCTCTGGACGCGCCAGCTCGAGGCGATCTACGACCCCGAGCCCTTCGTGCGCGCGCTCGGGGCGCTGAAGCGGCGCGGCCTTCCGTTCCGCGCCTCGATGGCGGGCGATGGGCCGATGCGGGAGCGGGTCTCGGCGTGGATCGCGGAGGAGGACCTGATGCGCGAGGTGACGCTCGAGGGATTCGTGAACGAGGAGAGGCTGAGCGCCCTTTACCGCCAGTCCGACGTCTACGTCTCGGCCTCGCGGTCGGACTCCACGTCGCAATCCCTCCTCGAGGCGATGGCGGCCGGACTTCTTCCGATCGTCACCGACATCGCGGGGAACTGCGAGTGGGTGACGCACCGCCGCGAGGGCTATCTGGTTCCGGTGGGGGACAAGGATGCGATCGCCTGCGCCATCGCGGAGGCCTCGCGCGAGCCGGAGCGCCGGGCGATGGCCGCGCGGGCCCGCGCGCGGGTCCTGGCCCAGGGGTCCTTCGCGGACACCCTCGATCAGCTCGAGGAGAGGCTTCGCGGTCTCGCCGCGGAGGGGAAGCGATGAAGCGCCTCCTCGTCCTCGCCTACTTCTTCCCTCCGCTCGGCGGCGGCGGGTGTCAGCGCACCCTCAAGCTCGTGCGCTACCTCGAGCCCCAAGGATGGCGCTCCACCGTGGTGACGACGCGAGACCGCGATTACTGGATCTTGGATCCCACCCTCGAGAGCGAGATCCCGGGCGGCGCCGAGGTCCTTCGGGTCGGAGGGCTCACCGCGGGGAAACTCCTCCGTGCCCTCGGTCGCGCGGGGGTCCCGGTCCAGGAGCCGCAGGGACGGAGGAGAGCCCGTCCGCTCGGAGCGCTTCGCGCGATCCAGCGCTGGGCGCTCGTGCCCGACGCCTACGGCGGATGGGCGCGCGCGGCGGAGCGGGCCGCCGAATCCCGCATCGGGGAGGGCGGCATCGGCGCGGTGTGGACGACGTCCTCCCCGGAGAGCGCCCATCTCGCGGGGCTCGCGTTGAAGAAGAGACATCGCCTTCCCTGGGTGGCCGACTTCCGCGATCCCTGGGTGGGCCGGGTGACGTACCGCCCGCCCACGCCCTGGCACGACGCGAGGAACCGGTCGATGGAGCGCCGTGTCGTCACCGCCGCGGATCGGGTGACGGTGGTGAGCGAGGCCATGGCCGCGCTCTACCGGAAGCGATATCCCGAGATCCCTCCGGAACGCTTCATCTGCCTCCCGAACGGCTTCGATTCCGATGACTGGCTGCGGGCGGACCGCGCGGCGGTGGACCCCGACGCGCCGAAGCGCTTCGTCCTCCTCCACGCGGGGCAGCTGGCGCACCGCCCCACGGTGCGTACCCTGCTGGAGGCCGCGCGCCTCGTGCGCGACCGCGACCCCCGCGCACGGGGAGAGCTTCTCCTTCGATTCATGGGCGGGAACGAGGAGATCGATCCAGGGGAGCTGGGTCGCTACGGCCTGGGCGAGGCCCTGGAGTTTCTTCCCTCCCAGCCGCACGTCCAATCGCTCGTCTCCATGCGGCGCGCCGCATCGCTCCTGCTCCTGGGACACGGCGGAAGCGCGGACTCCCTCCTCTACACGGGAAAGCTCTACGAGTACCTGAGCAGTGGCCGGCCCGTGCTCGCGATCCTGGACGAGGGGCCCGCGGCCGAGCTGATCCGCTCCACGGGCGCGGGCGCCGTGATCCGGCCCGGCGACGCGGAGGGCGCCGCCTCGACGCTCCTGGGATGGCTCCAGGCGTGGAGGGCCGGGAAGGGCCCGTCCGCCCAAGTTTCACCCGCCCTCCTGGACCGCTGGGAGCGCCGGAATCTGGCCGCCCAGGCCTCCGGAATCCTCTCCGAAATCGCCTCCGACAAGCCTTGCTGAGCCCGGTTTCCTGACGGCCGCAGGCCGCCCCCCAAGCCTATGCCTTCCAAGGAGCTAAAAATTTTCACGATCCCATGAAATAACGTTGACACCTCCTCGGCCAGGAGAATAGGATGCCGCGGTGGTGATTTGTGGGGAATCGTGGGTCTTGAAGCAGCCGCGCTGAATGGCGGCTGGGAGGGCGGTCGGGGACGGGAATGGCCACGTTTCGGGGGAGCTACCAGCACTCGATCGACCACAAGGGCCGCATCAGTATTCCTGCGCGTTTTCGCAAGGTCCTGTCCGGCGACGCCTCCGACACGTTCATCATCCTGCGCGGTCTCGAGACCTGCGTCGCGCTGTATCCCCTCGACGAGTGGCGGAGAATGGAAGACCGGCTCCGCTCGCGGTCCTTCCACGATGAGACCAACCGCCGGTTCCTGCGCCTCATGTCGCTCGATCTGAACGAGGGAACCCTCGATGCGCAAGGCCGGGTGGCCCTTCCCCCGAGACTCCTCGCGCATGCGGAGCTCACGAAAGACGCCATGGTGAACGGCGTCGTGGATCACATCGAGATCTGGGATCCGGCCCGCTTCGACCAATACCTCAAGAATTCCAACCGTAGCTATGAAGACATGGCGGGAGAGCTGCTCCTGTGAGCCTCGCGTTCGCGACGCCCGCGCGGCGACACTTCGCCTTCGACCGGCCGGTGTTCCAGTGGGACGCGCGGCCGGGCGCGGGCCCGCTCGTGGTTCGCCTCTTCGGGCGGCTCATGGCGCGCGAGCTTCGGCAGATGGCGCAGGCGCTCCGCGATCGGGGCCGGTCGCCGCGCGATCTGATCTGCCTGGATTTCGAGCAGGTGACGCACCTCGATTATCGGGCGGTCCCGGACTTCGCGCGGGCGCTGACGCGCCAGCAGAGCACGGGCGCCGACGTTTGTCTCGTCGGATTGAATTCCTACGTTCGGAGCCTGTTCGACGTCGCGGGGCAGGGGCCCACGTTGCGGCGTCTGGAATGGAAGGCGGTGGCGACGCACCGCGAGATCTTTCGCTGAGGAACGGACCGAGGCACTGAATGCCGGGTCACGTCCCGGTTCTCAAGGAGGAGACCGTCCAGTTGCTCCTGACAGATCCGAACGGGACCTACGTGGATGCGACTCTCGGGGGCGGCGGTCACGCCGCGGCAATCCTCGAGTCGCTGGGGGTGGATGGGAGGCTGGTGGGTTTGGACTGTGACCCGGCTGCAGTTGATCGAGCGCGCGCCTTGCTAGGCGGACCGGAATCCCGGTTCGTGGCGCGGCGCGCGCGCTTTTCGGAAGTGGGAGAGGCCCTGCGGGGGCTGGGGGTGGAACAGGTGGATGGGATCCTGGCGGATCTGGGCCTCTCCTCGATTCAACTCGACGATCCGGCGCGCGGATTCTCGTTCTCGGCGCCGGGGGCGCTGGACATGCGCCTCGATCCATCGCTCCCGGTGAGCGCGGACGCGCTCCTTCGTCGGATCGACGACGAGGAGCTGGCCCTTCTCCTCCGGGAGCTGGGCGAGATCCCACGCTCGCGCGCCGCCGTCCGCGCCATCCGGCGCGCCCAGGTGGGCACCGCTCCGCTCACCGCCGAGGCGCTCCGCCTCGCCCTCGAGCCTCTCTACCCAGGGCCCGTTCGTCCGCGTCGCCTCTCGCAGATCTTTCAAGCCCTTCGCATCGCCGTGAACCACGAGCTGGAAGAGCTCGAAGCACTTCTTCACGGCGCGCCCTCGCTCTTGCGGCCGGGCGGGACGCTTTGTGTCATCGCGTATCACTCGCTCGAAGACCGAATCGTCAAGAATGCGTTCCGCCCGCCGCGTCCTTCCGATCCCAACCAGCCTCTGACCGAGACCCCCTGGGAGCCCCTGACCCGGAAACCCATCCGTCCGAGCGACGAGGAGTCGCGCCGGAACCCGCGCGCGCGAAGCGCCCGGCTTCGGGCGGCGCGGCTCGAGCGGGAGGCGGCATGAGCCTGGCCGCGCGTCTCGCCCACGCCCCCGAGGCGCCCGATGACGAAGCGGGCCGCGGGCCCCGTGGCCCCTATCTCAGGCTTCGGACCCAGGCCAAGCGCCGCCTGAGCGGCCGCGTCGTGGTCCTCTTTCTGGTCGCCGCCTCGCTCCTCTTCACGAAAGTCTGGGAGCGGACGGTCGCGAATTCGCTCTCGATGGAGCGGGACCACCTGGCGCGGGACGTGAGGTCTCTGGAGAACAGGATACGGATCACGCGCGACCTCGAGGAGCAGGCGGCGTTCCGGAACGGCGTCGATCTCGAGAGCCTGGCCAAGCTGGGGTTCCAGAACCCCGACCCGGCGCGGGTCGTGGACGTGGATCTCGCGGCGGCCGGCGCCCGCCCCGGCCTCCGCCGGGCGTTCGGCACGAGAATCTTGGAGTCGTTGCGCCGGGCGCTGCCGCAGTCTCTGGCGGAGCGCGTGGTGGGCTTGCCCGCGGCACCGGTCGAAGCTGGAGGAACCCCATGAGCCCGCTCCACCTCAGACGTCTGAAGCTCCTCGCCGTGATCGGGATTCTCTTCTACGGCGTCATCTTCGCGCGGCTCGTCTCGATCCAGGTCTTCGGACACGCCAAGCTGGAACGCGAGGCGCGGGGGCAGCAGACCTCGCGCGTGATCCTCGAGCCCGAGCGCGGCCTCATCTACGACCGCCACCTCCTGCCTCTCGCCGACAACGTGGACTTGAGCCAGGTCTCGGTTCGTCCCGCGGAGGTCCGGAACGCGTCCGCCGCGAAGGAATTCATCCGGACGGCGGCCGGCGCCCGGGGCCTCGACCGCTTCAAGCGCGGGCGCCGCAACGCCTACGTTCGCATTTCCTCGCAGGTGAGTCCGGAGCAGGAGATCGCGCTCCGGAAGGCGACGCTCCCCGCCGGCGTTCAGGTGGAGGAGGTGCCGTCCCGGGTCTACCCGCTGGACGAGGTGGCCCGCCCGGTGGTGGGCGTGCTGGGCCTGGATGGGACGGGCCTCGAGGGCATCGAGCAGATCTTCGATCGGGAACTGCGCGGCGTCAGCGGCTGGGCTACACTTTTCAGGGACGGTCGCGGCCTCGAGCACCAGCTGCCGCAGAGCATGGTGAAGTTTCCCGAGCCGGGCCTGAGCCTGGTGACCACGATCGACCGGGACGCGCAATCGGTCCTGGCCATGGAATTGAAGCAGGCGGTGATCCGCACCGGCGCGCGAAGCGGCACGGCGGTGTTCGCGGATCCGCACACCGGAGACATCTTCGCGATGGCGACCGTGGACGGCGCGAATCCGCCGGCGGGATCGCCCGGTCGAAACCGCGTCATCGCGGATCAGTACGAGCCGGGCTCCACGTTCAAGCTCCTCGCGGGATGCGCCGCCCTGGAAGAGCACATTCTG
>DASQBE010000149.1:0-11743 GCA_035635355.1 Binatia bacterium
GACGACCCAGGTCGAGGTGCGAAGCGGCGAGACCGTGATGATCGGCGGCCTCATCCGATCGATCGATACCAAGGTCGAGCGCAAAGTGCCGATCCTGGGGGATATCCCGATCCTGAATTATTTGTTTCGTCACAAAGCCACAACGAAGCAGAAGGTGGATCTCATGATCTTCATCACGCCGCACTTGCTCGAGGAGTAGGAGGGAACGGTATGAATGCTAGCCAGCCGCGCGCGCGGGTGCTGGTCGTCGACGACGAGGCGGATCTCGTTCGGATTCTCCAGTTCGGTCTGCAGGCGATCGGCTACCAGGTGGAGACCGCATCGGACGGGCAGGAGGCCCTGAAGAAGGCGCGAGAGACCAAGCCGGACATCATCCTCCTCGACCTCATGCTCCCCAAGCTGGACGGCTACAAGGTCTGCCGGCTCCTGAAGTTCGACGAGCGCTACAAGAACATCCCGATCATCATCCTCTCCGCGCGCACGCAGGAGGGGGACCAGCTCCTGGCGATGGAGATGGGGGCGAACCGGTTCGTCACGAAGCCCTACGACTTCTCCGAGGTCCTGAGCCACATCGAAGCGCTGCTCAAGTCGGTGCCCACCGGCTCCTGACCGCCGTCCAATTCCCCGCTTGACCCGGGGCAGGGTGGGACCGTAGCGTCATGGCACGTTTGCATCTCCTCCACCCAGCCCTGAGATGACTCCGAAAAACACGACCGAAACCGATTCTCTCGCCGCGCGCGAAACCAAGAACGCTCCGGCGCCTCCCGCGATCGTCGATACCATCCTCGATACCGTAGGGAACACGCCCATGGTGCGCCTGAGGCACCTCGCGGCCGATTTGCCGGCCACGGTGCTCGCCAAGGTGGAATCCTTCAATCCGGGCGGCTCGGTCAAGGATCGGATCGCGATCGCGATCGTTCAGGAGGCCGAGGCGAAGGGATTGTTGAAATCGGGCGGGACCATCGTCGAGGCCACCTCGGGGAACACCGGCATGGGGCTGGCCCTGGTCGCGGCCGTGCGGGGCTACCGGGCCATCTTCGTGATGCCCGACAAGGTGAGCAAGGAGAAGATCAACTTATTGAAGAGCTTCGGGGCCGACGTGGTGATCACCCCGACCGCGCTTCCTCCCGACTCGCCCGAATCCTATTACGAGGTGGCGAAGCGCCTGGGGCGCGAGGTTCCGGGCGCCTATCTGGCCAACCAGTACTACAACCCGACCAATCCCGAAGCCCACTTCCGCACCACGGGGCCCGAGATCTGGAAGCAGACCGGCGGCAAGATCGACTATTTCGTGGCCGCCCTCGGGACCGGCGGGACGATCAGCGGGACGTCCCGCTATCTGAAACAGCAGAACCCGAAGATCAAAGTCGTCGGGGCGGACCCGGTCGGCTCGATCTTGAAAGACTATTTCTACACGAAGAAGATGGTTCCGGCGAAGACCTACAAGGTGGAGGGCATCGGGGAGGACTTCCTGCCGGGCACCATGGATTTCTCGATGATCGACGAGGTCATCTCGGTGAACGATGCCCAGTCGCTGAATCTCGCCCGCCGTCTCGCGCGCGAGGAGGGGATCCTCGCGGGAGGCTCCGCCGGCACCGCCCTGTACGCGGCACTTCAGATTTCCCGCTCGGCCAAGGCGGGCGAGGTGGTGGTCGTGATCATTCCGGACACCGGGGAGCGGTATCTCTCCAAGGTTCACTCCGACGAGTGGATGCGCGACAACCGGCTCATCGATTCCAGCACCGTCACCGTCTCGGACGTCATGTTCGGAAAGCGAAATCACATCCCGGCGCTGGTCTCCATCAACTACGACGACACCGTGGACCGCGCCCTCTCCCTGATCCGCGAGTTCAATATCTCGCAGCTCCCGGTGCTCAAGGACGGCAAGGTGGTCGGGTCCGTCAGCGAGGGCGTCCTGCTTCAAAAAGTCCTGGACGGCTCGGCCCACGGGGACACCCGGGTCGAGTACCTCCTCGAGAAGCCCCTCCCCGTCGTGCCGCTGGGCGAGCACCTGCCCCGCGCGATGAAGGTGCTGGCCCAGAGCAACGCGGCGGTCGCGGTGGACGATCACGGCAAGCCCGCGGGGATCCTGACCCGCTTCGATCTCCTCGAGTACATCAATACCTGACCCCATGGGATTCTCCACCGACGCCGTCCACGCGGGCCAGGAGCCCGATCCGGTCACCGGGTCCGTCACGATCCCGATCTACCAGACCTCCACCTACGTGCAGGAGGAGCTGGGGAGGCACAAGGGATTCGAGTACGCGCGCACCCAGAATCCCACCCGCTTCGCGCTCGAGAAGAACCTCGCCGTCCTCGAGCGCGGGCAGCGCGGCTTCGCGTTCGCGTCGGGCATGGCGGCCACCACGGCGGTGACCTATTTGCTGAAACAGGGGGACCACGTCGTCGCCTCGAACAACATGTACGGCGGCACGTACCGGCTCTTCGAGAAAGTCCTCGCCACGTACGGTCTCACGTTCGATTACGTGAACACGGGTGACCTCGCCGCCGTCGCGAGAGCCTTCCGGCCCGAGACCAAGATGCTCTTCGTCGAGACCCCCACCAACCCCTCGATGATCATCTCGGACCTGCGCGCCCTGGCGGAGATCGCGCGGTCGAAGGGCGCGCGCCTGGTGGTGGACAACACGTTCATGACCCCCTATTTCCAGCGTCCCCTCGAGCTGGGCGCGCACCTGGTCGTCCACAGCACCACCAAGTACCTGAACGGCCACAGCGACATGGTCGGGGGGGCCGTGATCTCCAACGACGAGGCCGCCTCGGAGCGGCTCCAGTACGTCCAGAACGCGGTGGGGGCGGTCCCCGGGCCCTTCGACTGCTGGCTCTGCCTCCGGGGGGTCAAGACCCTCGCGCTGCGCATGGAGCGCCACGAGCAGAACGCGGGGGCGATTGCCGAGTGGCTGGCCGGACACCCCAAGTTGAAGCACGTGTTCTATCCGGGCCTCAAGAGCCACCCCGGCCACGAGCTGCACCGGCGACAGGCCTCCGGGTTCGGGGGCATGATCGCCTTCGATACCGGCTCGATCGAGCAGGCCGCCTCCGTCCTGAAGCGGGCTCGACTCTTCTCGCTCGCCGAGAGCCTGGGCGGCGTGGAGAGCCTGATCTCGCACCCCGCCACCATGACCCACGCTTCCGTGCCCCGCGCGGAGCGGGAGAAGGTGGGTCTAACCGATGGATTGGTAAGGATTTCCGTGGGCATCGAGGACCTCGACGATCTTCTTCTGGACTTACGGTCCGCTCTGTCTGTTCTATAATCACCCCCGCCAGACAATTGAGCCTTGACACCCTTCGGGCGTGGCACGTACTGTCCGCCCGTCTTTTGCCGCCGTCAGTCCTTGGTGGCGGAGGGATGGGCGTGATGGACAAGGAAAGAGCCGCGTTCCCCGGAGCACCGCTGCAATCAGTGGTGTTTTCCTTTATTCGCCTCACTCGTTTCACCGACGTTCAACCCTAAACGCACATCGATTCGCCGGAAGGAGGTGATAGAGGCATGAAGAAGATGTTAGCGCTCACTCTGGTTCTCGTATTTACCTGCGCCCTTCTCTTCGCACTCGGCTGCAGCAAGAAGACCGACACTTCGGGAACGGAGGGCGGGATGGAGCAGACCACCACGCCGCCGGCTGCGACGGACACGACCATGCAGATGTCCGACACGACCCACACGATGGGCAAGTAAGATCGCCTCGTGCGGCTCGGTCCCTCGGGACCGGCGCTACTTGGGCTCGATCGGAACACAGGCACTTTGCATAGAGTAGCGTTGTTACAATTCGGGGAAGCGCGCTTCCGGGCGACGCTTCCCCGTCTTCTTGTGCGGCGGGGCCGCGCGTTCAGGAGGGCCGAAGATGGCCGCAGGGAATTCGTTCGACGTGGTCTCCGAGGTGAACATGATGGAGGCCTCGAACGCGGTGCAGCAGGCGATGAAGGAAATCCGGCAGCGGTTCGACTTCAAGGGCAGCGTGAGCGACATCACGCTCGAGGGCGACGTCCTCACGCTCCACTCGGACGACGAGTCCCGCCTCAAGGCGGTGATCGACGTGCTGACGACCAAGCTGGTGAAGCGGGGCGTCTCCCTGAAGGCGCTCCAGTACGGGAAGATCGAGCCGGCCGCCAAGGGGACGGTGCGGCAGGTCGTCACGGTACAGAAAGGCATCCCCACCGAGAAGGCGAAGGAGATCGTGAAGTTCATCAAGGGGACGGGGATCCGGGTCCAGGTGGCCATACAGGAGAACCAGGTTCGCGTCAGCGGGAAGAACCGGGACGATCTGCAGGCGGTGATCGGCTCGCTCAAGGGCCAGGACTTCGGCCTTGACCTCCAGTTCACGAACTATCGCTCGAGCTAGGGACGCCCTCCTCGCGGTCCTGATCCTGGGACCGCTCGCGGCGGCGCCGGAGGCGTGCGCCCGCGCGTGGCCCAAGCCGCAGGGCTACGTCAGCGATTTCGCCTCGGTCATGGATTCCGCGTCGCGCGATTCCATCGAGGCCATGGCCGGCGAGCTTCGCGAGAAGACGGGCGCCGAGCTGGCGGTGGTCACGCTCCCGGACCTGGGCGGGGACGAGATCGAACCGGTCGCGGTCGATCTCTTCGGCGCCTGGGGCATCGGGAAGAAAGGGAAGGACGAGGGGGTCCTGATCCTGCTCGCGTCCCAGGAGCGACGGGTCAAGATCGAGGTCGGGTACGGGCTCGAGGGAATCCTGCCCGATGGGCTCTGCGGCTCGATCATCCGGCAAGTCATGACGCCCGATCTGGCGCAGGGGCGGATCGGGGCCGGCCTGCTCCACGGGGCGTCCGCGGTCACGGGCGTGATCGCCAAGGACCGCGGGGTGACGATCACGGGCGCCCTCCCCGCGCCGGGGGAGGACGGGGGCGAGGATCAGGGCAGCCGCTTCCCCTTCCTGGTGGTTCTGTTCCTCGCGATCGTGCTGAGCTCGATCCTTCGCGCCGGCTCGAACCGAAGGGGCTGGATGGGCCGCGGGCCCTGGGGAGGAGGCGGGTTTGGCGGCATGTTCGGGGGCTTCGGCGGCATGGGGGGCGGCTTCGGTGGAGGCGGCGGCGGTGGCGGGGGCTTCGGTGGGTTCGGAGGCGGAGGCAGCGGAGGGGGAGGAGCGAGCGGTGGATACTGAGCGAGACGGCGCTCCGGCGCCGGGAGGCGGCGGACATGTTTGATCGGTTCGATCCGCGGCAGGCGGCGCGGCGCGCGGTGGAAGCCGCCCGGCGCGAAGCGGGGGCCAACCTTCTCGGGGCGACGCTCTACGGAAGCGCCGTGTCGGGCGATTTCCATCCCGCGCACTCCGACGTGAACGTGGCACTCGTGTTCGCGGCGCTCGGGACCGCGGAGCTCCACGCGCTTCACCGGGCCTACTCCGTGTGGCGCCGCTGCCGCGTGGTCCGCCCGCTCCTCCTGTCCGAGGACTCCCTGAAGCGCTCGCTGGACGCCTACCCGCTGGAATACCTCCTGATCCGCGAGGGCCGCGAGCATCTGGAGGGCGCGGATTACTTCGCCCCGCTCCAGCTGGACCGCGGGGCGCTCCGCCTCGAGGTGGAGCGAGTCCTGCGCGCGCAGGAGCTGGGGCTGGGCTTGAGCTACGTGGCGCTCGCCGGGACCCGCGGCGGGGCGAGGGTCTGGGCCGTTCAGGCCTCCAATGCCATCGCGGCCTCCGCATCCGGGCTCGTGCACCTGGCCGGCGAGCCCGTGCCCCGCACCCGGCGGGACGTGGCGGAACGATGCGCCGCGCTGTTCCAGGTCGACGGCGCGGCCTTCACCCGGCTCCTCACCATCCGAGAGCGAACACGGGAGCGCGTGGCGGCGTCCGAGCTTCTGGATTCCGCCCTCTCCATCCTGAACCGGTTGCTGGACTCGGTGGAGCGCATGGCTCCGCCGGACCGAAACTCTTGAACCAAGGAGGAACCCCCATGGCCTCACGCCTGAATCCGTGGATCGTCGCGGGACTCGTGGTCGGCGGGCTCTTGCTCGTCGTCCTCTTCATCGCGGGGTACGTGCGCACCACCTACAACGACCTCGTGTCGGAGCAGGAGCAGACCCGCACCGCCTGGTCCCAGGTCGAAAACCAGCTCCAGCGCCGGAACGACCTGATCCCGAACCTGGTCGAGACCGTGAAGGGCTATGCGAAGCAGGAGACCACCATCTTCACCGCGATCGCCGATGCCCGCGCCCGGATCGGGAGCGCCCAGACGGTCGGCCAGAAGATCGCCGCCAACAACGATCTCAGCAACGCGCTCGCGCGGCTTCTGGTCGTGGTGGAGAACTACCCCGTGCTCAAGTCGAGCGAGAACTTCATGCGGTTGCAGGACGAGCTGGCGGGAACCGAGAACCGGCTTTCGGTGGAGCGCAAGCGGTACAACGACATCGTGCTGGTCTACAACACCCACGTGAGGCAATTCCCGTCGAACCTGGTCGCCTCGGCGTTCAACTTCGAGCTGCACCCCTTGTTCGAGGCTCCCGAGTCCGCCAAGGCGGTTCCGAACGTGAAGTTCTAGCGGTTCCCAACGGCGCGCGCGTGCGCTATGCTTCGCGCGCCGCGGCGGAAGACGAACCGCGGCGAGAGTGGGAAGGGCCTCCCTCTGGAGGCCCGGGAAGTCGGTGCGAATCCGACACGGCCCCGCCACTGTGAGCGGTGACGAGAGCGGCATCAGGCCACTGGGGTGACCCCGGGAAGGCGCCGCTCGAGGATGATCCGCGAGTCAGGAGACCGGCCCGCTCTCTTCGATCACGTCCTTCGAGAGGGAGGACCATGGGACCGCTCGCTTCGTTTCTCCGCCGCCTCGCCGTCACGACACTCCTGATTCTTGCCGTTCTATCCCCGGCGCCCGCGCGGGCCGGCACGGACGATCCTGCGGACCCGGCGGCTCCCGCGCCGGAGCCCCCGTCGCCGGATCACCCGCGGTATCGCCTCGAGCCCGTCGTCGTCACGCCCGACCGGTTTCCGATACGGCTCGACCGCGTTCCCGCCGATGTGACCGTCATCACGCCCGAACGGCTCGAGATGCAGCGTCCGCTCCTCCTGGCTGACGCGCTCCATGACGCGCCGGGCGTGGACGTGCAGCGCTCCGGCTCCACAGGCAAGCTTACAGATGTGCGGCTGCGCGGGGCCGATCCGCGCCACACCCTGGTCCTCTACGACGGCATCCCGCTGAACGGCCCCTGGCTGGGCATCTACGACTTCGCGGACCTCATGGGGTCGGGCCGGAACCAGGTGGAGATCTTCGGCGGACCGGCTTCCTCGCTCTACGGTTCCGGTGCTGTGGGCGGCGTGATCCAGATCCGGAGCGCGCCGGATGGCGAAGCGCCAGTGCGGAGCCTCTTCGCCGACTACGGCGAGCACGCCACGCTGCGCGAGGGGCTGACGTGGGACGCCCCTATGGGCGAGGGCCACGCCGGATTGTCGCTAACGCGCCTGACATCCGAGGGACAGGTGGCTCGGGACGGATACACCGGGCTGAACGGGCAGATCCACGCGAGGATACCGATCGGGAACGATCGTCTGCGCATCAGCGCGCTCGCGACGCAGGGCACGAAGGAGCTCCCCTTCGACTTCCTCTTCGACGCTTCAGACACCACGCTGGGCCCGTTCGGTTCCTTGAAGGAGATTCGCGATCCCAACAACGAGGAGAAGGACCGCATTCTGGCGGGCAGCATGGCGTACGAGCGTGCCCTGAGCGCGCGCCTCGCGGTGGAGGGGGAGGTGAACGGGTTCGCGGGGCAGATCGTGAACGAGAATCCTCCGAACCCGCCCTCGACGACGGATTACCAGCGCACCCACCTGGATAACACGAGGGGCATCGCCTCGGTGCGCGGGCGGCTCGACCTCGCGAACGGCGCGACCGCGGTGATGGGCGCGGAGTATCGCCAGGAGAACGTGGACCGCCTCGACGACTCCAACTCCGGGGGCTTCGGCGGGGTGACCGAGGTGAACGAGACCATCCACAGCCGCGCGCTCTTCGCGCAATCGCACCTGGAATGGAGGGAGCGCGCGCAGATGGACGCTGGGATCCGCCTCGAGGAGCACTCGCGCTACGGGAGCTACGGCGTGCCGCGGGTGTCGGTGGCCTTCGGCGTACCGCGAACGGGCGTGAAGCTGCGGGGCGGATATGGCCGCGCGTTCACGGCGCCGACGCTGACGGATCTTTTCTATCCCGGCTATGGCTCGCCCACCCTCAAGCCCGAGCGCTCCCGCACGTGGGAAGCTGGAGCGGACGGCTCCTGGCTCGAGGGACGGGTCACGGCGCGCGCCACCTGGTACACGACCCGGTTCCGGGACCTGATCACATCCAATTCCTTCTTCGTGGCGGATAATGTGGGGAGCGCGAAGATCGAGGGCGAGGAATACTCGGTGCGCTACTCCGCGACCTCACGTATCTGGGTGGAGGGTCGCGCGGCGCATCTTCTGTCCGAGAATCTCGTCACGGGGGGGCGGTTGCCCAAGCGCCCCGAGTGGCGCGCCGGGGCGTCGGTGCAAGCGGAGGCTCGGCCCGGTCTGACCGCTCTGGCGGACTTCTGGTGGAGCGCCTCCATGCTCGACCCCTTCGTGTTCGTGGACGCGGATGGACGCGTGCTGAGCGGGGACACGCCAGAGCGGGGGTCGCTAGATCTGGGCGTGAACGCGTCGCTGGCCCGGTGGATCCCAGCGGATCTGCGGGTGAGGGTCGAGAACGCCCTGGACCGGCGCTATTCGGACGTGAAGGGCTTCCCGGCGCTGGGCCGGGAGTTCCGGGTGGGGCTGACCCTGAATCCGTAGTACACTCCCCGTTCCTATGAGCACGGCCACGTCCACGACTTTCGAGAACCTGAGCGTCGAGTTCCACGGCCGGATCGCCCGCGTCACGATCAACCGTCCCAAGGTGTTGAACGCCTTGAACGAGCAGACCGTGCGCGAGATCCACGCCGCCTTCCTGTCCCTGCGAGACAACGCGGACGTCGGCGTCGTGATCCTGACCGGCGCGGGCGAGAAAGCCTTCGTCGCCGGGGCCGACATCAACGAGCTCGCGGTCATGACGCCGCTCCAGGGGGAAGCGTCCTCCAAGCTCGGCCAGGCGGCCCTGCGCGAGATCGAGCTCCTCGGGAAGCCGGTCATCGCAGCCATCAACGGCTTTGCGCTCGGTGGGGGATGCGAGCTGGCGCTGGCCTGCCACATCCGCTTCGCCTCCGAGAACGCCAAGCTGGGGCTACCCGAGGTCGGGCTGGGCATCATCCCCGGCTACGGCGGGACCCAGCGGCTCCCGCGCATCGTGGGGCTGGGCGTGGCGCTGGAGCTGATCGCGACCGCCCGCATCATCGACGCCCAGGAAGCGCTCCGGATCGGCCTCGTGAACCGCGTCCTGCCCGCGGGGGAGCTGCTCGCGCACTGCGAAAAGGTCGCGGGGGAGATCCTGAGCCGCGGCGCGCTCGCCGTGGGCTACGCGATGGACGCCGCGATCCGGGGACTCGAAACCGACTTGACGCAAGGACTGGAGCGCGAGGCCGGGCACTTCGGCCTCCTCGCCGCGACGGCCGACATGCACGAAGGGCTCAAGGCCTTCCTCGAGAAGCGGAAGCCCACCTTCACCGGCGCCTGAGAGCCGGCATCCAAAGCACCACCATGGAACGCGTCGCCATCGTTGCCGCTGTCCGGACCCCGATCGGGCGCTTTCTCGGCGCGTTCGCGGAGCTTTCCGCGGCCGATCTGGGCGTGGCGGCTACGAAGGCCGCCCTCGAGCGGGCGCGGGTCCCCGCGGCCGACATCGACGAGCTGATCTACGGGTGCGCGCGCCAGGCGGGAGGGGGACCCAACCCGGCGCGCCAGGTCCTGTACCGGTCAGGAATTCCGCAAGAGCGGCCCGCGTTCACCGTGAACCAGGCCTGCGGATCGGGGCTCCAGTCCATCATTCTCGCGGCGGACCGCATCCGCGTGGGCAAGTCGCGGTTCGTGGTGGCGGGGGGAACCGAGAGCATGAGCCGCGTCCCCTATCTTCTCGACCGGGCGAGGACGGGCTACCGGCTCGGGAACGCCGCGGTCGTCGACGGGATGTACCGCGACGGATTCCAGGACCCTCTGAGCGGACTTCTCATGGGGGAGACGGCGGAGAAGCTGGCGGACATTCACAAGATCGGCCGCGAGGAGCAGGATCAGTTCGCGCTCGAGAGCCAGCGGCGGGCCGGCGTCGCGATCGCGGCGAAACGCTTCGACTCCGAGATCGCGCCGGTCATGGTCCAGGACCGGAAGGGCCAGGAGCGCGCCGTCACGGCCGACGAGCATCCGCGGCCGGACACGACGATGGCGGACCTGGCCAAGCTCCCTCCCGTGTTTCGCGAGGGAGGGACGGTGCACGCGGGGAACTCCTCGGGGATCACGGACGGCGCCGCGTCGCTCGTGCTCGCGGCGGAGTCCGCGGCGCGCGAGCGCGGGCTCGACGTGCTCGCGTGGGTGGGCGAGAGCGAGGTGGTGGGCGTGGATCCTTCGATCATGGGAATCGGCCCGGTCCCCGCGATCCGCAACCTGCTCGCGCGCACGAAGCGGAGACTCGAGGATTTCGACCTGATCGAGCTGAACGAGGCCTTCGCGGCGCAGGTCCTGGCCTGCGACCGTGAGCTTCACTTCGACCGTGCGAGACTGAACGTGAACGGGGGCGCGATCGCCCTGGGGCATCCCATCGGATGCACCGGCGCCCGCATCGTGACGACACTGATCCATGAGATGAGGCGGCGAAAGGCCGTACGCGGGCTCGCGACCTTGTGCGTGAGCGGCGGACTGGGGATCGCACTGGAACTGAACGAGGGAGGAAGCAGCGGATGACTGCGTTGAAGCGAGTCGGTGTCGTGGGCTGCGGGCTCATGGGATCCGGGATCGTCCAGGTCGCGGCCGGGGCCGGGATCGAGACGATCGTGCGCGAAGTCGACCAGGCCACCCTCGACAAGGGGCTCGGGCGGATCCGGAAGTTCCTCGAGGACGGGGTCGCGAAGGGAAAGGTGACCGCCGAGGACAAAGACAAGACCCTCGCGAACATCAAGGGCACGACGAAGCTCGAGGACCTGGCCGCGTGCGAGCTGGTCGTGGAGGCGGTGGTGGAGAACATCGCGGCGAAGCGCGAAGTGTTCTCCACGCTGGACAAGGCCTTGAAGCCCGACGCCGTGCTCGCGAGCAACACCTCCTCCCTGTCCATCACCGAGATCGCCGCCACCACGACCCGCCCCGAACGGGTGCTGGGCCTCCACTTCTTCAATCCGGTGCCCCTCATGAAGCTGGTCGAGGTCATCCGGGCGCTACCCACCTCGGAAGCGGCCTTCGAGCGGGCCCGCGGCTTCGTGGAGCAGATCGGAAAGACGGCCGTGGTGTGCAAGGACACCCCCGGCTTCCTGGTGAACCGCCTGCTCGTGCCGTATCTCCTCGACGCCGTTCGGCTGCTTGAATCGGGGCTCGCGACGCGGGAAGATATCGACAACGCCATGAAGCTCGGCTGCGGGTACCCGATGGGCCCGCTGACCCTTCTGGATTTCGTCGGCCTTGACACGACCTATTACATCGCCAACATCATGTTCGAGGAGTTCCGCCAGCCCCAGTTCGCCCCGCCGCCGCTCCTGAAACGGATGGTGCTGGCCGGGTACTTGGGACGGAAGTCGGGGCGCGGCTTCTACGAGTACGGGAAATAGCGAACCAAGGAAAGCGGGTAACGATTATGGCGCGCGAAGAAGTGGTGATCTTGAACGGGGCCAGAACCCCGATGACCGAGTGG
>DASQBE010000150.1:0-25915 GCA_035635355.1 Binatia bacterium
CGGGCGCTCGGGGATCACCGCCGTTCGGAATCCCAGCCGCATCGCCTCTTCCAGCCGGCGCTCGATGTGGGGCACGGGACGCAGCTCGCCCCCGAGCCCGACCTCGCCGATCGCGACCACGTCGGGCGCGAGCGGGAGGTCGCGGAAGCTGGAGGCGAGCGCCAGGCTGAGGCCGAGATCCGCCGCGGGTTCCTCGAGACGGATTCCCCCCGCGACGTTCACGAACACGTCGGAACCGGCAAGGGAAAGGCCCGCGCGCTTCTCCAGCACGGCGATCACCACCGCGAGGCGCCGCGGATCCACGCCCTGGGCGACCCGCTGGGGATTGGCGAAATGGGTGGGCGCCACGAGCGCCTGCACTTCGACGAGGAGCGGGCGCGTCCCCTCGATCGAAGCCACCACCGCGGAGCCGGGCACCGAGCGCCCGCGGTCGCGCAGGAGCCGCTCCGAGGGGTTCTCCACCTCGGCCAGCCCGTCCCCGCGCATCTCGAAGACCCCGATCTCGTTCGTGGAGCCGAACCGGTTCTTGGCGGCGCTCAGGATCCGGTATTCGTGGTGCCCGTCGCCCTCGAGGTAGAGCACCACGTCCACCATGTGCTCGAGGGTGCGTGGTCCGGCCACGCTCCCGTCCTTCGTCACATGCCCGATCAGGATGATGGGGAGGGCGCGCTCCTTCGCGAGGCGGAGGAGCCTCAGGCCGCATTCGCGCACCTGCGTCACGCTGCCGGGCGCGGCCGCGAGGGTAGAGAGAAAGAGGGTCTGGATGGAATCGACGACGAGGAGCGTCGGCGCGAGCCGGTCCACCTCGGCCACGATCGCCTCCAGATCGATCTCGGACTGGAGCCAGAGATGCTCCACGCCGCCGCGAAGCGCGATCCGCTCGGCGCGCATCTTCGCCTGCCGCGGGGACTCCTCGCCCGAGACGTAGAGCACGGGATCTCCCTCGCCGGCCAGCGAGACCGCGAGCTGGAGGGCCAGGGTGGACTTTCCGATCCCGGGATCGCCGCCGATCAGAACCAGGGAGCCCGGGACCAGCCCTCCTCCGAGGACGCGATCCAGCTCGCCGATCCTGGACCGGCGCCGCTCCTCCCCGATCGTCTCGATGTCCTGAATCCGCGTGGGGGCCGCGGCGGGGGCGCCGTAGCTCCGCTCCGCGGCCTGCGCCTTGGGCCGCGCCGCCGCTTCCTCGACCGCCGTGTTCCATTCCCCGCAGTGCGGACACCGCCCGAACCACTTGGGACTCTCGTTGCCGCACGCGCCGCAGAGGAACACGCTGCGGAGCGGGGCCGTGGAACGTTCCTTCCTGCCCATCGTGGTCTCCCGAGCGGGTGCCGGGGGATCCCGCTAGAAAATGCCGAGCTTGATGTAGCGCTTCGGGTTCTTCTTGATGTCCTTCACCAGATCGTTCGTGTTGTGGAGGGTCTCGCGGAGCTCGTCGTAGAGCGTGGAGTCCGCGATCGCCTTGCCCAGCGAGCCTTCCCGGTTGTCGATCCTCCCGACCACGCGCTGGAGCGCGTCGGCGGTCACGCCCAGCTTCTCCGAGAGCTCCGTGAGGCGCTTCGACGCCGTGCCGAAATCACGGATCGAAGTTCCGACCTGATCGGAGTTGGCGTCCGCCATGGTCCGGATCTGGTGGGCCGCCCCTTTGAAGTCCAGGATGGCCTGGCGCAGGTCCTCCTGGTTCCGGTCCACCGCGGAGGAAAGGGAGGCCGACATCTTCTCCAGATTCTTCGAGGCGCGCTCCATCGTGGCCGGATCGACCGCGTCCAGGAACTCGTTCAGCCGGGAGGAGAGCTCGGTCGCCTGCGTGATGAGATCGCCGGCGCCCGAGATCACCTCCGGGACGCCCGACTGGAAGCGGCCCGGGATGGGCTTGGTCAAGTCGAAGCTCCCGGGCTGGGACCCGGGGTCCAGCGCCAGGAACTTCTCCCCCATGAACCCGATGTTCGCGATGCGGATCACGGCGTCGGGATGGAGCGTCACGTCGCGCGCCAGCTCGAACTCCACGCGCACGCCCTGATCCAGGAGCTTCACCGCCGTCACCGCCCCTTTCTTCACGCCCCGCACCGAGACCGGATCTCCCTCCGAGAGGTTGCCCACCTCCTCGAACTGGGCGGCGAGCGTCCGCTTCTTCTGCCCCAGCCGGTAGTCCTTGATCCAGGCGATCCCGATCAGGAGCATCGCGAGCGCGACCAGGCCCGTGATCCCGACCTGGATGGCGGCCCGTCGCGAGGTGTGGTTCATGCTCGACCCTTACGTGGGGAGGAGCGGCCCTTCGGCGCTCCCCTCGATGAATTGCCGCACGGCAGGGTCGGTCGTAGCCTGGATTTCCGCCGGGGTGCCGATCGCGTGGATGCGGCCCTCGTGGAGCATCGCGATCCGATCGGCGATATGATAGGCGCTCCGCATGTCGTGCGTCACCGCAATCGACGTGATTCCCAGCCTCTCTTGCAATCTCCGGATCAGGCGGTTGATGAGGTCGGAGGTGATGGGGTCGAGCCCCGTGGTCGGCTCGTCGTAGAGCATGATCTCGGGATTGAGGGCCAGGGCGCGCGCGAGCGCGGCGCGCTTCTTCATCCCGCCGCTCAGATTCGAGGGACGCATGTCCTCGACGCCCTCGAGCCCCACGAGATGGAGCTTCTCCTTCACCACGAGGGCCACCTGGGCCTCGCCCACCTTGGTGTGCTCCCGGAGCGGCAGCCCCACGTTGTCTCCCACGCTCAGCGAATCGAACAAAGCCCCTCCCTGAAAGAGCATCCCCATCCGCTTCCTCAGCTCCAAGAGCTCCTTCCCGCCGAGCGTGGGAACGTCGATGCCCTCCACGCGCACCGTCCCGGAATCGGGCTCCATCAACCCGACCACGTGCTTCAGGAGCACCGACTTTCCCGTGCCGCTCCGCCCGATGATCACCACCGACTCGCCGGCGGCCACGTTCAGGGACACCCCGCGAAGCACCTGGGTCCGGCCGAGGCGCTTCGAGACCGAATCGATGACGATCGAGTGGTCAGGCAAAGAGCACCCGGAACAGGAACGACGCCAGCAGGTAGTCCACGATCAGGATCAGAAGGCACGACGCCACCACCGCGTGGGTCGTCGCCACACCGACGCCCTCGGCGCCCCCCTCGCTCCGAAGCCCGTAGTAGCAGCCCATCATCGAGATGATCGTCCCGAAGAACACCGACTTGATCAGGCCCGAGAAGACGTCGCGCAGATGGAAATAGAGCCTGAGCCCGCTCGTGAACGTGTGCCCGCTCACGTCCAGCGTGAACACCGCCACCAGGTAGCCGCCGAAGACCGCGACCACGTCCGCGAAGATGGTGAGCACGGGGAGCATCAGCGTCGCCGCCACCACGCGCGGCACGACGAGATAGCGCGTGGGGCTGATCCCCATGACCTCCATGGCGTCGACCTGCTCGGTCACGCGCATGGTCCCCAGCTCCGCCGCGATCGAGGCGCCGACGCGCCCTCCCACCACGAGCGCGGTCAAGACCGGGCCCAGCTCGATCACGACCGACTTCCCGATGACGGTGCCGAGGTAAATCATCGGCACATAGTCTCGGAACTGATAACTTGCCTGCACTGCCGCCACGGCGCCCGTAAATAGCGCCACGACAATGGTCAAGGGCATCGAGCCCAGCCCGATGGCCACCATTTGTTGAACGACGAGGGGGATTTTGCGGAGGCCCTGGGGGAGCTCCCGCAGGACTTCCCCGAGGAGGATGAGCACCTCGCCGGTGTCCCGAAGCCCGTTCAGGAACCAGCGGAACGGAGCCCGATCGCCGAGCTGCTCGATGCCCGTGTCGTTCACGCGGGCGCTAGAACTTCGGCTCCGGGACGGATCGCAGCGACTCGAAGCGGGTGCACTCGCTCAGGAACGCGAGGTCGACGCTCCCGGTCGGGCCGTTACGCTGCTTGGCGATGATGATCTCCGCCTTGCCGTCCTTCTTCTCGGGGTCGGTCTCGTAAACCTCGGGGCGGTAGACGAAGAGGACGACGTCGGCGTCCTGCTCGATGGCGCCGGACTCGCGCAGATCCGAGAGCACGGGACGCTTGGTCCCGCCGCGGGTCTCGACCGCGCGCGAGAGCTGCGAGAGCGCGATCACAGGTACCTGTAATTCCTTGGCGAGCGCCTTCAGGGACCGCGAGATGGCCGAGATCTCCTGCTGGCGGTTCTCGGAGGACTCGGGGCCGCGGATGAGCTGAAGGTAGTCGATCACGATCATCCCCAGGGGCACCTCGGAGACGAGCCGCCGCGCCTTCGCCCGCATCTCGAGGATGCTCATGGCCGCGCTGTCGTCGATGTAGATCGGGGCCTCGTGCAGCTGGGCCGCCGCGTTCTGGAGCTTCTTGTACTCCTCGTTGCTCGCGTATCCGCGCCGGATCTTGTGGATGTCCACGCGCGCGAGCGCGCACATGAGCCGCTGCACCAGCGATTCCTTCGACATCTCGAGGCTGAAGACCGCGACGGCCTGCCGGTCGGCGGGCTTGAGGTGGACCGCCACGTTCTCGGCGATGTTCATGGCGAAGCTGGTCTTCCCCATGGAGGGGCGGCCCGCGATGACCACGAAGTCCGACTTCTGGAATCCCGCGGTCATCTCGTCCAGGTCGTAGAAGCCGGAGGGCACGCCGGTGACGTGCACCTTGCGCTGACGGTACTCCTCGATCGCCGAGTAGCCCTGGAGCACCAGCTGGCGCATGGGATGAAAGCCGGTGCGGAGCCGGTCGTCCGCAATTGAAAAGATTTGCTGTTCAGCCTTGTCTAGCAGGCTGCTTGGGTCCTGTTGCTGGCGGTAGCAGTCCGCGGTTATCTCAGAGGTAACATCAATAAGCTGCCGTAGGATTCCCTTCTGCACGACGATGTTGCAGTAGTGTTCTATGTTCGCTGGCGTGCTGACAAAGCGGTCCAGAGCAGTTAGATAAGATGCGCCGCCGATCTTTCCTAAGTCGTCTCTCTTCTTAAGCTCCTCCACCAGAGTTACGAGATCGACCGGCTCATTTCTATCGTAGATGGCTGTGAGGGCGCGCCAAATTCTACGATTCCTGTCATCGTGGAAAATCCGCTCGCTCTTGAGGTGTTGAATGGCCGTTGAGATCGCGTCGCGAGAGAGGAGCATGGCGCCCAAGACGGCCTGTTCCGCCTCCAGGGACTTCGGGGTTTCGCGCCCGACTTCGACCGACAGTTCCCCCGTCCCTTGACGCGCTCGCCGACTCTCCTCGCTAAAAACTCTCCTCGCGTCCTCCATCAGGGGGCTCCAGAGCTCGCCGGGCGAGCCTTCAAGGTGTCGCGCACACGCTGCATGTCCTCCCAGGCCTCGCGTTTCAGGCCCGGGTTCCGGAGAAGCGCCGCGGGATGATAGGTCGGGATGAGCGGAATGCCCCTGTATTCGAACGTGCGCCCCCGGAGGGAGGCCATGGAGGACTTGGTCTTCAAGAGCGCCTGGACGGCGGAGAGCCCGAGCGCGCAGATGAGGGACGGACGGACCAGCGCCAGCTGCTGCTCGAGATAGGGAAGGCACTGCTCCACCTCGTCGGGCGCGGGGGTCCGGTTCTCCGGCGGGCGGCACTTGAGCACGTTGCAAATGTACACCTCGTCGCGCCGGAGCTGGATCGCGGCGATCATCTTGTCGAGTAGCTGCCCGGCGCGCCCGACGAACGGCAAACCTTTGAGGTCCTCGTCCCGGCCGGGCGCCTCTCCGATGAAGAGGAGCCTGGCCGTGGGGCTCCCGTCCGCGAACACGGTGTTCGTGCGCGTGCCGCAGAGGCCGCACTTGCGGCACTCGGAAACCATGCGCGCGAGCGTCCCCAGATCGTCGGGGAGGTCGTCCCGTGGGGCGAGGGGAAAGGTCGGGCGCGCCTCCTGAGGCGGGCCGAATGCGGCCGGCGGGGCGAACGCGCTCAGCTGGGTAATGGGACCGGAGGGCGCCGGCGCATCCGCGGGGCGCGCCGAGAACGCGATGCGGTCCCGTCCGCGCGTCACCTCCCGCTCGAGCATCACCCGCGCCTCACGCGCGAGCGCGGCCAGATCCCCCCGGGGGTCGGTCACCGCGCGACCACGGGCTCGAGGGCGCGCGCGACGCGGAGCAGGATGGCGCGCGCCACCTCGCGCTTGGGCCGGAGCCCGAGGCGCTCCATCTCTCCGGAGCGGTCGATCAGCGTGACCTCGTTCTGGTCGGAGCCGAAGGCGGAGCCGGCTTTGAGGGGGTTATTCACCGCGACCAGGTCCAGGCCCTTCTTCTTGAGCTTCTCCAGACCTCGTCGCTCCTCGTCCTCGGTCTCCAGCGCGAAGCCCACCACGAATTTCTTGGGAAAATCCCGGCGCACGGACGCGATGATGTCCGGCGTCGCGCTCAGGTCCAGCGTCAGACCGCTCTCCCGGCGCTTCATCTTGGAGCCGCTGGGTGCCGCGGGCTTGAAGTCGCTCACGGCGGCGGCCATGACGAGGGCGTCGGCATCCGCCATCGCGGCGCGCACCGCGGACTCCATCGCCTCGACGGTGAACGCCTCGACGCGCGGGATGCCCTCCGGAGCGGGGGCGCTGGTACGGGCCACGATGAGCTTCACGATGGCGCCCATCTTCCGCGCTTCCTCGGCCAGGGCGAACCCCATCTTCCCGCTGCTCCGGTTGGTGATGACGCGAATGGGATCGATCGGCTCCTCGGTGCCGCCCGCGGTGACCACGACCGTGCGGCCCCAGAGCGGCTGGCTGACGAGGGAGAGACCTTGCGGCGGGCCCGCGCCGGCTTCGGGGCGCTTGTCGAGGGGCGCGCGTGGGTTGGCGGGCTCCGGCGAGGGTCGGCGAGCCATCGCCGCGGCCCGGTCCTCGCCGGGCCCGGCGGCGAGCACGCCGCGCGCGGCCGCGATGATCGTTTGAAGGGACGCCATCCGGCCCATCCCCCATTCGCCGTCCGCCAGCTCTCCCTCCTCGGGATCCACGAACCGAACGCCTCGCTCCCGCAACAGACGCACGTTCTCGCGGACGGCGGCGTTCTCCCACATCGCGACGTTCATGGCGGGCGCCAGGAGCACGGGCGAGCGCGTGGCGAGGAGGGCGGTGGAGAGGAGATCGTCCGCCAGCCCGTGGGCGTACTTTCCGAGAAGGTGGGCGGTGGCGGGGGCCACGAGGAAGAGATCCGCCTCGCGCGCCATGCCGATGTGGGCCATGCCCAGATCGGAGCGCGGGGCGTCGGCGAACCAGGGTCCGTTCCCGAGCGCTTCCGCCTCGAAGAGATGGACGAGCACGGGGCCGCGGGTGACGGCGCGCAGGGCGTCGCGGGTGACGAAGCGCCGCGCGTTGCGCGTGAGGATGACCGAGACGTGGGCGCCCTCCTTGGCCAGGAGCCGGACCAGCTCCGGGGTCTTGTACGCCGCGATCCCCCCGGTGATCCCCAGGAGAACGCGCGCTTGGCTCAACCCGGTCCGCCCCTCGCCCACGGTGGCGCTACTCCTCGACGCTCTCGGGCGCCTCCGGCTTCAAATCCTCGGTCTCGCTCCGGTACCGGTAGAGGACGTTGCCCTTGATCGTCTCCTCCAGAGCAATGTTGGTCACCTTGCCGCCCAGGTTGAGCCCGGTCTGGCGGCTCAGCTCGTTCAACCGGCGCGCTTCCTTGGCCGCCACGATGATCAGCTCGTACTTGTTCGGGATATTGCTCGAACGCAGCACTCCTTTTTCGTCCAGCACGAATACCTCCTCACGAAGCAAGATGCGGACCCCCTATCCTTGTTCCATCGCGTGCCGGCGCGAGGCGCGGCACGTCTCCGCCACGATGATCGAGGCCACGCGATCGAGCGCCGCCTTCAGATCGTCGTTCACCACCGCGTAATCATACTCGGTCACGAGCGCGATTTCGCGGCGCGCGTTCTCCAGGCGCAGGCGGATTCGCTCGTCCGAATCGGTCCCGCGCCCCCGAAGCCGCTCCTCCAAGCTGGCCAAGGAGGGTGGCAGCACGAAGATGAACACACCGTCCCGGTATACCTTGCGGACGGCCTGCCCCCCCTGCACGTCGATGTCCAGGAGGACGTTGCTCCCCGCGTCCAGCCGGCGCTCGGTCTCGCTCCGCAGCGTCCCGTACCGCTCGCCGTGGACTTCCGCCCACTCCACGAACTCGCCGGCCTCGATGCGCCGCCGGAATTCGTCCTGGTTCAGATAGAGATAATCCCGTCCGTCCACCTCGTGCGGGCGGCGCGCCCGCGTGGTCGCGGACACCGAGTACTCCAGATTCAGCCCCGAGGCCAGGAGCTCCTTGACGAACGAGCTCTTCCCGACGCCGGAGGGGCCCGAGATCACCACCACGAACGGCCGGTGCCCGGTGCGGAGCCAGGCATCCAGATCACTCGATGTTTTGGACCTGCTCCCGGATCCGCTCAAGTTCCTCCTTCACTTCCACCACCTGTTCCACGATCGGAACGTCGGAGGATTTGGAGCCGATCGTGTTGATCTCACGATTCATCTCTTGCAGAAGGAAATTGAGCTTCCGGCCCGGCGTGCTCTCCTCTTCGAGGAGCTTTCGGAAATGGCCGCAATGCGATTCCAGCCGGACGCACTCTTCGGTGCAATCGAGGCGGTCCGAGAGGATCGCGATCTCCTGCGCGACCCGCTCCTCCGGGATCTCCCCGTCCTCGAGCAGGAGGTTCACCCGCTCGCGAAGGCGGTTGCGCGCGTCGCGGAGCCGCTCGGGCGCGCGCTCGCGGATGTGCGCCACGCGCGTGCGGATGGAATCGACCCGCGTTTCCAGATCGGTCCGGAGCGTCTCCCCTTCCAGCTCCTTCATGCGAACCATGTCGTCGGCGGCCTTCAGCACCACCTCGCGCAGCATCGCCGCATAGGCGTCGGATTCCGCCGTCGGCTCCTCCCAGACGAACAGGTTCGGGAGCGAGGCGAGGGATCGGAGATCGATGTCGCCGGCCAGGCCGTACTTGGCCTTCAGCTCGCGCAAGAGCGCCACATACCGGTCGGCCGCGTGGGCGTCGAGGCGGAGCGTGGCGGACGGCTCCGCCTGCTGCTCTCCCTCGCCGCCCCAGGTCACCCCGAGCGAGATCTTGCCCCGGGTGAGGCGCTCCGTCAGGAGCTTCCGCGCCTCGCCCTCCAGGGCCGAAAGAGCCCGGGGAAGACGGACCGAAAGCTCGCAGAACCTATGGTTTACGGATCGGACCTCGGCCGTCAGGCGGAGGCCGTTCAGCAGGACCTCGCCCCGACCGTAGCCCGTCATGCTTCGAACCATTGTCGGGTTTGGATCGCTCCTAGGGTAGACCGGCAATGTATCGCGGCGGAACCGCCCGAGTCAACGGGCTCCGGGTAGAATGCGGTTGACCCGCCGGGCGCCCCGTCACTAACGTCTCCGCATGCCCGCCCGCGGTCACCCGCAAAACAATAAATCGCAAGCATCTCGCGCGATCCTTGCGGCACTCGTGCTCCTCGTGGCCCTCCTCCCGTACTGGAGGTCGCTGGGCTACGGATTCGTCTGGGACGACGGGGTCATCCTCCCCAAGCTCGAGTCCTACGGCCCAGGCGGCCTCGGCCGGGTCCTGGCCACCCCGTTCGATTCCTTCCTCGGGGATCCCATGCGGCACCCGAACTACTTCCGTCCGGCGACCCTCCTGAGCCTCTGGATGGACTGGACCCCTCCCTCTCCGCGGTCCGACGCTCCGGACCGGCCCGGGCCGTTCCACCGAACGAACCTGATCCTCTACGCCCTCGCCTGCGTGTTCCTCTGGCTCTTCGCTTCGGAGCTCACGGGGGACCCCGTGGCCGCGGCGGCGGGTACCGCGGTCTTCGCGCTCCACCCGACGCATCCCGAGAGCGTCTGCTTCATATCGGGCCGCACCGACCTCCTGTCCGGGGTGTTCCTCTTCGCATCGCTCTGGCTCGCGGCCCGCTGGGGGCCGCGAATCCGGAACCCAGCGTGGAAGCTGGCGCCGGCGGCGGCCTCGCTGCTCGTGGCGCTCTTCGCGAAGGAGGTGGCGTTTCTCGCCTCGCCGGTCGTGCTGATCGTGCTCTGGATACGCGATCGGGGAATCCGGGGGCGGGCGATCCTCCTCGCCGCGGTTCCGCTCGTCCTCGCGGACGCGATCTACCTGGGCGCCCGGTGGGCCGCCCTCGGCTGGCAAACGGCGCCCGCGGTCTCGCCCGTACAGGGGCAGGCCGCCCAGCTCCTGACGAGCGTCGCGGTGGTGGGTCGATACATCCCGCTTCTTCTTTTTCCGTTCTGGCTCTCCGCGCGCCACGAGGTCCTGCCCCTCGCGTCCCCGGACGCTTTTTTCTTCGCCGGCGCGGCCGCGCTGGTCCTGATCCTCGTGGGGCTCTCGGCGTTCTTTCGCCGCCGCTCCCGCTGGCTCGTCCCCCTGGCGCTCTTCGCGACGACCCTGTTGCCGCTCTGCAATGTGCGTCTGATCGCGGGAGCGCTCGTCGCCGAGCGCTTTCTCTTCGTGCCCAGCGCCGCTCTGGGGCTCGCGGTGGCCTTTCTCCCGCGTTCGCTGCCGCGGTGGATCGCGGGGGTGGTGGCGCCCGTTTTCCTCCTGCTTCTCCTGCCCCGGATCGGGGTCTGGAAGGACGACGCGACCCTCTACGCCTCGATGGTGCGCGACTCCCCCGATTCCCCCCACGCGCACGCCATCCTGGGCCAGTACTACTACCGGCAGCACGACTTCCCCCGCGCGATCGAGCACCAGAAGCGGGCCTTCCAATTGATGCCGGAGTACAACGAGACGCTCCTCGATCTCTCCGCGGCGGAGGACGATGCCGGGCAGACGGACTCGGCCCTGGCCCACGTCCGGCTGCTGCTGCGGCTCAGGCCCGAGTATCCCGCCGCGTGGTACGCCCTCGGCAACTTCCAGGTCCGCAAGGATCAGCCCGATTCCGCCGTGGCGGCTTATCGCGAGGCGCTCCGGCTGGATCCCAAGCTCGCGCAGGCCGAGAACAATCTCGGGGTCGTGCTGGAGAGGATGGGCCGGATCGAGGAAGCGATCGCGCACTACCGCCGCGCGGAGGAGCTCCTCCCGGGATTCCCCAATGCCGTGAACAACCTGGCCCGGCTCTCGGCGGGGAGGAAGCCGTGAGCGGCATCGCGGAGGTCTCGGCCCTCGTGGGGCGCGAGGTGCGCGGCGTGGTGCCGCTCACGAGCGGCACGCTCGCTATCTCGTTCACGGGAGCGCGCGTCTTTCTCTGGATCCATCTCGAGAGGAAGACCGCCTGGTACGCCGTGGCCCCCGACCTGCCCATCGACCCGGATCCGCGCGGCTCCCGGTTCCAGGCGATCGAGACACCGCTCCGCGGCACGGTCCTCGCCGAAGAGCGCGCCCGGGAGGCGGGCGGCCTGGATCTCCGGTTCGATTCGGCTTCCGAGGAGGGACGGGAGTACTGGCTGACCCTGGACGCCGAGGGGGCGCGGGTGAATCTGACGCTCACCATGGAACCGGAGAAGACGACGCTCTGGGCGTTCCATCGCGAGGAGCGAGCGGAGGCGGCCAAGAAGACGACGCCCCCCCACGGTCCCGTGGCGCCCGGGCGCCCGCCGGCCGTGCGCGACGCCACGCCGCTCGAGGAGCGTCTCACCCTGCGCGCGCGGATTCAGGCGGCGTTTCTGGCCGAATTCCGCGGCGACCTGGAGCGCATCATGAAATCGGCCGAGCGCACGCTCCTCCGCCGGGCCGCGGCCGCGGAGCAGGACGTGCGGAACGCGGCCGAGATGCGGGGGGACCGGAGGCGGGCGGAGATTCTGCTGGCCAACTTCGGGAAGATTCAGAGGGGGGCGAGCCGCGTTGGTCTCCCCGATCCATTCGCGGACTCGCCTCGAGCGACGGTCGAAATCGAACTCGACCCTTCACTCTCCCCTGACGAGAACGCGGCGCGGCTGTTCCAAAGAGCCAAGAAGGGCGAACGAGGGGAGCGCCTGGCCAGTGACCGGCTCACCGTAACTCGTCAGCGCCTTTCCGAGCTATCCGGCCTGCGCCGCGACGCGCTCCTCATGCATCCCAAGGAAGCGCTGCTGCGACTCGCGCGCTTCCAGGTGGATGCCAAGATCGAATCAAGTGCACGGGGCGACATGCGAGTGACCCATCTGGGTCGACAGGCCGTCGCCGCGCCCCGTGCGGGACGTCCAGGGCGCGGAGCTCCAGGGGCGCACAAGTCGCTCCGGCCAAGGACGTACGTTACGAACGATGGATGGGAAGTCTGGGTCGGGCGAAGCAACACCGACAACGACCTCATCACCCATCGGCTGTCCAACCCCCACGACTTTTGGTTTCACGTCGTGGGGGCACCGGGTTCCCACGTGATCCTTCGCCGTCCCACTCGCAACTCCAAACCCAGACCGACGACGCTGGTGGAGGCGGCTCAGATCGCCGCATTCTTCAGCAAGGCTCGAAAGCAAACGCGGGTTCCGGTGATCTATACCGAGCGAAAATTCGTGTCCAAGCCCCGGCGTGGAAAGCCGGGACAAGCGTTATGCACTCGGGAACGAGAGTTGATCGTCCGCCCCCGAAAACCGGGGACAGAGCCGGCGGACTGAAGAGTGAACCGATCGCGAGGTGTCGAGCCGAGCTGCTAGATCGTGTCGGGGGGGACCCGGGAAACGGTGCTCACTGAGATTTAAGTGGGTCGCGGACAGATGAGGCACCCAGACTGAGTCGGCCTGGAGCCTTTATGTCCACTGGGACCTGAAGTAGATGGTTCGCCCTGGCGCTGGCTGCTGCTGAGAGTTCCCCATCGTCCGCGGCCCCACGTTTACTTGCCGCGTGAGTCATCTCAAGACCGTCCGAGCAACTGGTTACGGATCTACGTAAAAAGCATGACGCGTGCCCGGTGGCCCGATCCGGCCAGGCGAAACGTGATTCCCCCGTAAGTCCACAGTGGGCAGCCACATCGTGGCGCGCCGTGGACCGAGGCGAGGCCCTGCTGAAGTCGAGGTGAGACCTCGAGTGGGACATGAATGTCACACTTTGACAGGTCGGAAATGGGGTAACGGGTTACTGCGATGGATACTCGGGGCATGTCACAGGGCCCCGCGCGCCAGGGACTCGAATGTCACGCCTATTAAGAAGACCGAATAAAGGAAGCGAACAGCGGTGGGGCTAGTAGATCTGCTTGAGGAGACGGATGAGGTGGCGGCGTGTGATGCCCAGCTCGAGCGCGGCCCGGCTTCGGTTTCCGCCGTTCCGTGAAAGAGCGGCCAGGACTTCCTCCCGCTTCACCATGTCCACCTTCCCCCGAAGACCGCGGGAAGGATAGGTCTCGGGCGCCGATCCACCGCCGGGGTAGAGAATCGGCATGAGGCTGGCGCGGTCCAGGAGCTCCTGGCGACCCGCGCAGAGGAAGATCGACTCGATCTTGTGCTTCAGCTCGCGAACGTTGCCGAGCCACGGCAGCGAGACCAGGTAGTCCATGGCGTCCTCGGAGAAGAGGACCTGCCGCCCCTCCCGGGCCGACAGCTCGTCGAGGTAGTTCCGGATGAGCAGAGGGATGTCCTCGCGGCGCTCGCGTAGCGGGGGAAGCGACAACACAACCTGGCCGAGGCGATAGTACAGATCCGCGCGGAACCAGCCCGCCTTCACCGCGGCGTCCAGATCCTTATTCGTCGCCGAGATGATCCGCACATTGAGCTGCCGCGAACGAACCTCGCCCAACCGGCGGTAGGTGCCGTCATCGAGAACTTGCAGGAGTTTCACCTGCGTGCGTTCGGACAGCTCACCGATCTCGTTGAGGAAGATGGTGCCCCCGTCCGCGTCCTCGAAGATCCCCCGCTTCGTGATCGCCGCGCCGGTGAAGGCGCCCCGCACGTAACCGAAGAGCTCGCTCTCGACGAGATCCCCGGGAAGGCTGGTGCAGTTCACTTCCACGAACGGCCGACCGCGCTCGATTTCGAACGTACGGAACATGTACGCGAGAAGGTTCTTTCCGACCCCCGTCTCCCCCTGGACCAGCACGCGGGCCGGGGTGGAGAGCAGCTCGGAAGCCTTTCGCACCACTTCCAGGGTGCGCGTCTGCTGGGTGATGAAGCCGTGCGCGCGGGCGATGTCCTGGGTCTGGGAGGACTTGCTGGGAGACGGACGATCCGTGCGCGGAGCCACGAGCCAGGAGGGCGCGTTCAGCTCGCGCAGGATTCCCTCGCAGTCCCGTACCTGGTCCTCCAGCCCCAGCTGCTCGAAGAGCGACATCGCCTTGAAGGCGTAGTTCTGAGCCTCGCGGAGACGCTCGGGATCGGGATCCCCCTTCGTGCGCTGCGCCTGCTCGCGGTACGCCCGCGCCAGCTCGAAGCGCTCGTGGATCCCTTCGAGGAGTCGGATGGCCTGCCGCGCCTGCGCGTGCGCGTCGACGAGGCGGCCCTCGAGGGTGTAGATGGCGGCGAGCACGCGCCGCGTCGCTCCCTCCTCCAGCTGGTCCTTGAGCCGGAGCGCGCGTTGCAGCCCGTCGTCCGCCGCCTCCGCCGCGTGCGGAACGTCTTCGCGGACGGTGAACACCTCGGCGCGCCGGCGCTGCAGCTCGTGGATCATATCGCCCTCGGGCGCGATCTGGCGCGCCATGTCCAGCGCCTGGTCGTAGAAGCCCAGAGCCTGATCCGCGCGCCCCATCTCGTGATTCAAGTCGCCCCGGCCCATGAGGCAGAGCACCTGCTCGCGCGAGCAACCGAGGCGGGCGGTGATCTGGCAGGCGGCGCTCAGATGCGCCTCCGCCGTCGTGAAATCGTGCCGGTAGGACGCGATGGTCGCGAGCCCGATCCTCATGCGCGCCACGCCCCCGTCACGGCCGATCTGGAGATAGCTCGTGAGGGCGCGCTCGAAATGCTCCCGCGCCTCGTCCCAGGATCCGGCCTTGAGATGCACGATTCCGAGGTTGGCGCAGGTGACGGCGAGGTAGGCGAAGTTTCCGAGGCGGGTCGCGATCTCCATGGAACGGAGCATGTGCCAGGTCGCCTGCCGCCAATCGGAGAGATGCCGGTAGAGAATGCCGAGGTTGTTGTGCGTGCGGATCACGCCGTCGTCGTCGTTGAGATCCCAGCGGAACAGATGCAGGGAGGCCTCGTAGAATTCCTTGGCCTTGTTCAGATCGCCGAGACGGAAATAGATCCGGCCGAAACAGTTGTAGGTGTGCGCGAGGGGCCCGGTGAGGCCGCGATCGCGGAAATACGTGTGGGCCCGTTCGCACGTGCGGAGGGCCTCGTCGTACTGGCTCAGCTCGATGAGGGCGCGCGCGCTCTGGAGCTGGAGGCGCGCGACCAGCTCGGTGTGGGTCTCGGCGGAGATCCGGCCACGCGCTCGGGCCAGGTACCGAAGGGCCTCGGGCGCGTCCGCCTTGTCGATCAGCACCTGGGCGGACTTCATCTCGAGGGTGGCGATGCGCGACTCCTCGAGGCCCAAGCGCTCCGCGGCGAGGATGCACTCGTCGAGGTTCTGAAGCGCCGGAAGGTAGCTGTCGGCCCGGAGGAAGATCTCCGCGAGATCTTCGAGGCTTTGCAGATGTCGTTCCGGGTCTTGCGTGAGGCGGGCGGTCGAAACCGCTTCTTCACGCTCCCGAATGAGGTCGGCGGTGGTCTTGTTCACGTCGGTACCCGATGCTCTCCGGGGACGGGTTCAGTCGTCGATCAGAGTCTCACCGTCGACCAGTAGATCCTCCACATCATCCCGAGGAACGCGCGGCTTCCGATGACGTGGCCCGAAATGCCCGGGGCCGGCTTCATCACCTTGGAACTCCTCTTGGGAGGCGTCGGAGGCGGATTCAAAGTCTCATCGGGCGAAGAGCTCGATGACGCGAAGGCGGCAGCGACCCCGCGGATGGGACTTCGATCGGGCGAAGGCACCGGAAGAGCCAGGATCAAGAACAGGACGATCGAGAAAAAGACGCGGACGATCGTTCGATTGATTCTTTCGGAGGAGATAAGACTCATGAGCGCTGCCTTCCTACCAGACGAGGCCTCAAGGGGCCGTGCCCTGCCGGCTTCGCGGTGGAACGTGGGGAGGAGGGAAATTGTTCCACCCACCATACGATGGTTAGAATAGCAGACTACCCGTCGAAATGCAATGACGGAGGCCCGAAATGTCACATCAGCCGCGGGCCGGGCACACGATTGTCACCCTCCCGTCGCGTGAGCCCCGTGCGGTCCATGTGCTCCAGCAGGGGGACGGCGTACTTGCGGGATACCTGAACCAGATCCTTGAACGCGCCCATGCTCAGGGTGGCGTTCTTCTCGAAGTGGGCGCGGAGACGCGCCTGGAGCTCGTCCCAGAGCGTGGCGGGATAGAGGAGCTCCGACGTGACCCGGACCGCCCGACCGCTATCGACCATGTAACGAATGAGATCGCCGGGACGCTCCGCGGGCGCGATGCCCCGCACCAGCTCCGCGACCTCGGGCACCTGGAAGCCGCTCCCGGCAAGCCGCCGCTCCAGCTCCCCTACGGCCCGGGCTTGCTGCGGGCTCAGGGCCGGCGCTGCCTGGGGGAGCGCCACCCGGTCTCCCTTGAGATCGAGCCGGCCGGCCCGGGCCAGGATGTCGAGCGCTTCGTCGAAAACGGCCCCGGGGAGCCGGCGCAGGAGCAGGCTCTTGAGCTCTCCCTTGGGGATCCCGTCCCGGAGCTTGTTCCCTTCAGCGTAGCCGGTTACCTCCTTCACGAGGTCCTGGAGCGCCTGGCTCCAGGACACCGGAGTGAGGAGCCGGCCGTCCTTGAGGCGGACCAGCTTCGCCCCGGCGCGGACCGAGATCGACGCGTCGACCGCCTCGGAAACAGCCTCGAGGATCGATTCCGGGGCAATCCCGAGCCGGGCCATGACGCTCTCCCCCACGATGCCGGCTGAGCCCGCCTCTTCCGCCAGGGCCGCCAGCTTCTCCACGGAGGTGCCGGAGTGGAGGGCTTCGAGCCGGGCGACGTCGCCCTGCGAGAGCCGCGCGCGTTTCGCCGGAGCCGGGTCCACGACCGTGGCGCCCGCGATCGTGACCGCGGGGGAGTAGGACCGGATCACGATGCGATCGCCCGCGGACGCCGTCGCGGGCGCCTCGAGGCGAAGCTGCGCCCAGCACGATTCACCCGGAGGAAGCGTGTCGCGCTCGAAGAGGACGGCGCGGCCCAGGATCTCGCTCGCGCCGAGGTGGCAGCGAAGGCGGGAGCGCGACCCCAGGGGCTTGGGGGCGGACGCGAGGAGCTCGAGCCTGACATCGAGGAGAGGGGAAGGGCGGAAGCGGCCGGGCGTCGCCAGCCAGTCGCCGCGCGAGACGCTCTCGCGCGGCGCCCCGTGGATCGCGAGCGCCACCCTTTGCCCCGCCTGCGCCTCCTCGACGGTGGAGTCGTGGACCTGGACCTGGCGGACGCGGACGGCCTTCCCGGAGGGAAGAAGCTCGAGGGCGTCCCCCGGGCGCACCGCCCCGCTCCAGAGGGTGCCGGTCACCACGGTCCCGATGCCCTCGACCGGGAACACGCGGTCGATCGGAAGGCGCGCCGTCCCCGACGTGGACCGCCCGGGCGCCTGCCCGACGACGGTCTCCAGGGCCTGGATCAGCTCCTCCATCCCGGCCCCGGTGGTGGATGAGACCGGGAGGATGGGCATCCCGCGCAGCCCGGTGGGGGCCAGGATCTCCTCCACCTCGGCGCGCACGACGCCCAGCGTCTCGGCGTCCACGAGATCGGACTTGGTGAGCGCCACGATGCCCCGGGAGACGCGGAGGAGATCCACGATCGCCAGATGCTCGCGCGTCTGGGGCATGACGCCTTCGTCGGCCGCGATGACGAGCAGCACGAGATCGATCCCGGTCGCGCCGGCGAGCATGTTCTTGACGAAGCGCTCGTGCCCGGGCACGTCGACGATGGCGATGCGGCGGCCGGAAGGAAGGACGCGATGCGCGAATCCCAGGTCGATCGAGATCCCGCGCTCTTTTTCCTCTTTGAGGCGATCGGTGTCGATGCCGGTGAGCCGGCGCACCAGCGCCGTCTTGCCGTGATCGATATGACCTGCCGTACCGATCACGACCGGACGCATGACTCCTCGACGCTAGCCTCGGACGCGGCGGATCGCGGCTCCGAGTCCCTGGAGCTTCTCCTCGATCCGTTCGTAGCCGCGGTCGAGGTGGTAGATGCGGGAAACGCGCGTCTCGCTCGTGGCCACGAGGCCGGCCAGGATGAGCGCCGCGGAGGCCCTGAGATCGGTCGCCATGACCGGGGCCCCGCTCAGGGACGGCACACCCTGGATCGTCGCCGTGTTTCCCTCCACGCGAATGTCCGCCCCCAGGCGCTGGAGCTCGGCCACGTGCGTGAAGCGGTCCTGGTAGATCGTATCGGTGATGGTGCTGGTCCCACGGGCGACGGACAGGAGCGCCATGAACTGGGCCTGCATGTCGGTCGGGAAGGCCGGATAGGGGGCCGTCGCGACCCGGAGCGAGCTCAGGCGCTCGGGAGCGCGGACGCGCACGCTTCGCTGGCCCACGGTGACTTCGGCGCCGGCCTCCTCGAGCTTCCCGATGACGGCGTCCAGGTGTCCCGGCTCCACCGACGTGACCTCAACGTCGCCGCCGGTGATGGCCGCGGCCGCCAGGAACGTGCCCGCCTCGATGCGGTCCGGAATCATGGCTGCGTCGGCCGGGTGCGGGTGGTCCGTGCCGTTGACCGTGAGGCGCGCGGTGCCGACACCCTTGATCCGCACGCCCATGGAGGACAGGAACTCCGCCAGGGCCTCGATCTCGGGCTCGCACGCCGCGTTGTCGATGATGGTCTGCCCCTCGGCGGTCGCGGCCGCCATGAGGAGGTTTCCGGTCGCGCCCACACTCGAGATCTCGAAGCTGAGAAAGCTCCCCGTGAGCTTCTTGCAGCGGGCCACGATGTAGCCGTGCTCGATCTCGATCTCGGCGCCCAGCTCCTGCATGCCCTTGATGTGAAGATCCACCGGACGCGGTCCCCAGGCGCAGCCGCCCGGTAGCGAGACCCGCGCCTCTCCGAAGCGCGCGAGCAGAGGACCGAGGACGTAGATCGAGGCCCGCATGGTCTTGACCAGCTCGTAGGGCGCGTCCGCGTTGTGGGCGTTCGTGGAATCGACGAAGAGCCCGTGCCCATCGTCGCGCCTGCTGCGCACGCCGAAGAGGGAGAGCAGCTCCAGCATCGTCGCGATGTCGCGCAGGGCCGGGACGTTCGTGAAGCGGTAGATCCCGGGCGCGAGCAGGGTCGCGGTCAGGATGGGCAGCGTCGCGTTCTTCGAGCCGCTCACCGCGACGGCTCCCCGGAGCTTCCGGCCCCCTTCGATCCAGACTTCGTCCATGCCCATCGCCTCGCTCGAATCCGATGTCTCGGCCCGTGCGGCCGGTGCGACCCCCGCGACCTTCGCTGGTTGCTTCTTCGTCCTGGTGTTCGCCTTCATCGAGTACCCCGCCGTTGCCCGGTCAAGATTCGAGGATACCCCCCGAGGTCGCGCGCGACGCGCGCCTCCGAGAGGTGCGGCCCAAGCAGCTCCATGCATGGATCGGCCTGATCGGCCCCGATCTCCAGCGCAAGAAGGCCACCCGGTTTGAGCCAGGAAGAAAGAGCGCCCTGAACCGTCCTGAAAGCATCGAGACCGTCCGGGCCCCCGTCAAGCGCTTCCCGGGGGTCGTGGTCGCGCACCTCGGGCATGAGCCCGGGGATGGCGCCGGTCGGAATGTACGGGAGGTTGGAGACCAGCACGTCCGCGGGCGCGCCGAGCCCCGAAGGGGGCGGGTCCCGAAAGTCCGCGGTGCGGAGCGTGAGACGCCTCGAGACCCCGTTCCGGCGCGCGTTCCGTGAGGCCAGCGCAATGGCCCGATCCGACCGGTCGATCGCGGCGGCGGTCCAGCCCGCGGGAAGCGAGAGGAGGAGCGCCACGGGAATCGCGCCGGTTCCGGTGCCCAGGTCGATGATCGTCCCGCGCTCGGGAATCTCGCCCGAACCCCGCTCCAGCTCCTCCAGCACCACCTCGACCAGGCGCTCGGTCTCCGGCCGAGGGATGAACACCCCGGGCTCCACCTCGATCTCGGCGGCGTGGAATTCCACGTCGCCCAGGAGATGCTGGATCGGGACGCGGCGGGCCCGCGCCTCGAGCAGCCGGGCGAACCGAGCCAGACCCTCTTCCCCCACCGTCGCGGCCCGATCCGACCAGAGCCGCGCCCGCGAGAGCCCGAGCGCGTGGAGGAGAAGCCTCTCGGCGTCCCGGTCCGGCGAGGCGACGCCCGCCCGATCCAGCGTCTCCTCGGCCTCGGAGAGAAGGGCCGCGCGCGTGATCGGCGCCAAGGCGCCGGGGTGCTTGGTCATGAGCGGTTCGGGGCGGCTTCGCCCGACGCGGCCAGGCGCTCCGCCTGCTCGGCGTGGAAGAGTCCGTTCACCACCTCGTCCAGATCCCCCTCCATCACGTCCGGAAGCCGGTACAGGGTGAGCCCGATCCTGTGCTCGGTGACCCTTCCCTGCGGGAAGTTGTAGGTTCGGATCTTGGCGCTGCGGTCGCCGCTCGAAACCTGCGACTTCCGTTGAGCGGCCAGCTTCTTTTCCCGCTCCTGGATCTCGAGATCCAGGATACGCGCGCGAAGCACCTTGAGCGCCTTGTTCTTGTTCTTCAGCTGCGAGCGCTCGTCCTGGCACTGCACCACGATCCCGGTCGGGATGTGTTTGATGCGTACGGCCGAGTCGGCCGTGTTCACGCTCTGGCCGCCGGGGCCTCCCGAGCGGAAGACGTCGATGTGGAGATCCGACGGCTTGATCTCGACGTCCACCTCTTCCGCTTCGGGCAGCACCGCCACGGTGACCGCGGAGGTGTGGATCCGCCCGCTGGCCTCGGTCTCGGGCACGCGCTGCACCCGGTGGACGCCGCTCTCGTATTTGAGCTTGCTGTACGCACCGTTTCCCTCGATCGAGACGATGGCCTCCTTCACGCCCCCGGCGCCCGACGGGCTGACGCTGAGCGCTTCGGCGCGCCATCCATGGCGCTCGGCGTACTTCACGTACATCCGGAGCATCTCGGAGGCGAAGAGCGCCGCCTCGTCTCCCCCCGTTCCCGCGCGGATCTCCACGATCACGCTCTTCTGGTCCAGAGGGTCGGCGGGAAGGAGGAGCTTCGGCAGCTCGGCCTCGAGCTTCGCGCGATCCGCCTCCAGCTCGCCCAGCTCGGCCTTGGCCATGCCCAGGAGCTCCGGATCCTTCTCGTTCCGGAGAATCCCGGTGTCCTCGGCGATGCGGTGGAGCACGTCGTCGTAGCGGCGCGCGGCCAAGACCAGCTCCTCGAGCGAGCTCCGCTCCTTGCTCACCCGCTTCATCTCGCCCGGGTTGGTGTGCAGATTCGGGTCGGCGAGCTTCTGGGTCAGCTCCTCGAATCGGGCTTTGGCCCGTTCCAGCGCTTCGCGGATGTCGAGCCTCCCTTAGAGAACGGCGCGGAGGGCGGCGATGGCCACCTCGAGCATGTCGCTCGAGGGCTCTCGCGTCGTGAGCCGCTGCAGTTGAAGGCCGGGCTCGCTGATCCACTTCACCCAACCCTTGTCGTAGTGCGCTCCGGCGAAGCGGATGATCTCGAAGGAAATCCCGGCGATGACCGGAATGAGCGCGAACCGGAGCAGCCGGGCCTGCCACGTGTCCGGGCGTCCCAGGAACGCGAACACGAAGAAGCTCACGATGACGACGAGGAAGAGAAAGCTCGTCCCGCAGCGCGGATGGAAGCGGCTGAACGTCTGCGCGGTCTCGGGCGAGAGAGCCTGGCCGGATTCGAGATTGTGGATCGTCTTGTGCTCGGCGCCGTGGTACATGAACACGCGCTGCATCTCGCCCCAGTAGCCCACGGCGATGATGTAGATCAGGAAGAAGACGAGGCGGATTCCGCCGTCGATCAGGTTGAACAGGATCCCCTGGCGCACGCCCGTCAGGTCCGCGAGCTTGAGCGGCAGGTAGAAGAAGATCAGGAAGCCGAGCAGGAAGGAAACCGCGACCGTGAAGCCCATGCCCAGGCCCAACGTGCCGAAGCGCGCCTTTTCCCTGGGTGCGTCCTTGGGGGTCTGGACCGCGGCCTCGGCCGAGAACGCGAGCGCCTGGATTCCGATGCGCAGGGACTCCACCAGGACGACCGCGCCGCGGAGGATCGGAAGGCCGAACACGGGGGCGCGGCGCGAAATGGAGACGAAGTCCTGCGTCTTGACCTGGATCGTTCCGTCGGGCAGCCGGACGGCGGTCGCCACCCTGCCGGGCGAGCGCATCATCACACCCTCGATGACGGCCTGCCCACCGACGGGCGAATAACGATCAGGCATCGTGGAACGCGGAATCGGGGAGCCGCGGGAGAACTAGGCGCCTGCCGGCGATTCGGCTTCGGCGGGCTTGTCCTTGATCCCGTACTTCCGGCGGAAGCGCTCGATCCGGCCCGCGGTGTCCACGAGCTTCTGCTTGCCCGTGAAGAACGGGTGGCAGTTCGAGCAGATTTCCACGTGCACGGTGTCCTTCACCGTCGCGCGCGTCTCGATCACGTTGCCGCAGACGCACACGATCTTGGTGTTGAAGTAACCCGGATGAATCCCGCGTTTCATGTTTCGGCGCTCCTCTAGGTGTTCATCATTGCCAGGAATTTCTTGTTCGTCTTGGTCTGGCTCATCTTGCCGATCAAGAATTCCATGGCTTCGACGGGGTTGAGTTCGTTCAGGAACTTTCTCAGGATCCAGACCTTGTTCAGCTCCTCCTGGGACATCAATAATTCTTCCTTGCGCGTTCCCGAGCGGTTGATGTCGATGGCCGGGAAGATGCGCTTGTCCGCCAGCTTCCGGTCCAGGACCACCTCCATGTTGCCGGTGCCCTTGAACTCCTCGAAGATGACGTCGTCCATCCGGCTCCCGGTTTCGATCAGGGCCGTCGCGACGATCGTGAGGCTCCCACCGTTTTCGATGTTGCGAGCGGCCCCAAAGAATCGCTTTGGTTTTTGAAGGGCGTTCGCGTCCACGCCGCCCGAGAGGATCTTGCCCGAGTGCGGCACCACGGTGTTGTGGGCGCGCGCGAGGCGCGTGATCGAGTCCAAGAGTATGACCACATCGCGGTTATGCTCCACGAGCCGCTTGGCCTTCTCGATGACCATGTCCGCGACCTGGACGTGCCGCTCGGCGGGCTCGTCGAAGGTGGAGGAAACCACCTCGCCCTTCACCGACCGCTCCATGTCCGTGACTTCCTCGGGGCGCTCGTCGATCAGGAGCACGATCAGCATCACCTCGGGGTGATTGTCCGTGATGGAGTTGGCGATCTTCTGGAGCAGAACCGTCTTGCCCGCGCGCGGCGGCGAGACGATGAGGCCGCGCTGCCCCTTCCCGATCGGCGTCAGGAGATCCATGATCCGGGTGGGCATGTCCTCGGCGCGCGACTCGAGCCGCAGCTTCTCCTGCGGGTAGAGCGGCGTCAGGTTGTCGAAGAGGATCTTGTCCTTCGCGGCCTCGGGCGGCTCGAAATTGACGGCCTCCACGCGGAGCAGCGCGAAGTAGCGCTCGCCGTCCTTGGGCGGGCGAACCTGGCCGGAGACCGTGTCCCCCGTCCTGAGATCGAACCGCTTGATCTGGGACGGAGAGACGTAGATGTCGTCCGGGCCGGGCAGATAGTTGTAGTCGGGGGAACGGAGGAATCCGTATCCCTCGGAGAGAATCTCCAACACCCCTTCCGCGAAGATGAGACCGTTCTTCTCGGTCTGTCCCTCCAGGATCTTGAAGATCAGCTCCTGCTTCCTGAGGCCGCTCGTTCCCTGCACGTTGAGCGAGTGCGCCAGCTCCATCAGCTCGGCAATGGTCTTGCTCTTGAGCTGGATGATGTCGAGGCCCTTCTGCGAAGGCGTGGGCGACGGCGGGGCGCTGCTCGGGGCGGGACTGGGCGGCGCTTGTGTTTGCTGTTCCATGTCGATCTGCGGCTCCTCGGTGTTGATCGTCGTGGCGTCGGGCGCGTCCAGGCCGGGCGTGTCTACGCCGGGCGCATCTGCGCTGCGTCGCCGTGTGGGGGTTGTAGTTGAGCGGGACATTGTACCGGCCGAACTGAGGTCCTCAAGGTAGAGGGAATCGAGAACTTCTGCTGCTTCTTAAGAGGGTTGTGGTGGTTCCGGTGTGGCTTACCGCGTGACCGCACACAGGCGATCCAGTATCGGGGAACTTACATCAGAGCCGGTCACCTCCCGGCCCTAGGACCCCCTGGTTGGTCCGTGAGCGTTAGACTACCGTCCCCCCGGCAGAGTGTCAAGGTCAATTCTGGAACGAGCTAACCGGACTTCTTCGCGGGGAAGGCGCCTTTCGAGAAAATCTGCCCGTCCAGGAAGGTGAACGACTTCCCCTTGGACCAGAAGAACCAGGTCTCGAAGACCTTGCTCTCTTCTCTGTAGGTATAGACCTCTTCGGGATAGCCCTCGGACTTCAAGACGCCCGTGGTCTGCGTCTGGGTTCCCAGACGATTAACGGCGGAATCCACCCACACCTTGACCTGGTCTTTTTTCGTCCCGTCGCTCAGGGCCTTGTAGATGGCGTATTCGGAGACCGAGCCTTCCTTGTCCCCCGTCTCGTGCAGCGACAGGAAGAGGAACTGATGGTTGGCCGCCTCCGTCGGATCCAGCTCGAGCGCGTGCCGGAGGGCGACCACGGCGCCCTTGTAGTCCTTGGACTGGTATTTGACCTGGCCGTTCAGGCTCCAGATGTCCTTGTTGTTCGGGTAGGCCGCGCCGCCCTTGTCGAGCACCGAGATCGCATCCGCATACTTTTCCTGGTTCGCGTAGATCACGGCCTCGTTGTAGATCGCGTTCTGCTTCAGCGAATCGGACGCCGCGGGCATCACCAGCACCCCGCCGAATCCCACGGCCGCGCTGTCGTAGGCGGCCTTTTGCTCGGGGGACCCCTTCGTCAGCTCTTGGGCGCGCTTGAGCCACGAGTCGGCGATCCGAAGCTGATACCCGGGGGCGCTCGCGGGGTCGGGGTCGTTCTGCATCGCGTTGTAGAACTCGGACACGGATTCGACGTACTTGCCGTCCTGGTACAGGCGCAGGGCCTTGCTCATGACGGCCGCGCGCAGGTTGTTGTGCAGCCTCTGGTCCCCCGGCTTGACCAGGAGCCCCCGCTTGGCGGCGCGAATGGCGTCGTCCGTGCGGCCCAGCTGGCTCAGGACGTACGTGAGGTTCTGATAGGTCTCGATCGAGGTCGCATCGACATAGGACGCGAGCTCGAAGTCGTATGCGGCTTCCTCGAGCCTCGAGGCGCCCGTGTAAGGGCCGAAGACCGTCGTGTCGGAGACCGCCACCGAAGGCTCGGCCGCCCCGTTATAAGGGGGGGCCGTCGAGTCCGCGGTCGCCTCCTGGCCTCCCGCGCCCTGCAGCGCCTTGATCCCGGCGTTGAAGAGCTGGGCGTTCACCGCGAGCCGGTTCCGCTCGAGGTCCTGAACCCGCTTGTCATCCTTCTTCTTCTTCGCGACGTCGAGCCCGAGCTGGAAGGCGGCGCCTGCCGAGACGTACTGCCGCTGCTGCGCCCGAGCGAAGGCGAGGAGCGAGAGAACGTCGACATTCTCGGGGTCGCTCTTCCGGGCACACTCCAGGAAGTAGCAGGCCTTGTCGTAGACCTTCTGCTGGACATACACCTTGCCGCTGGTGAGGCAGATGTTCGCGGATGCGGGCTGGGGAGCGACCAAGCCGAACGCGGCCAGGGCCAGGGTCCCCACGCCAAATCTCCACCGATTCACCGAAAATCGCATCCGCCCTCCGGGAGTGAGCCGTCTTGCCTCTTCTATCCTATATATGTACCCGGGCGCGCAGGCGCCCGTTCCCGACTGGCCTCGATTAGAGCCTTCGATGCGGTGCCTGTCAAGCGGGTTCACGGGGGTCCAGGCTGGATGGGTGAGGCACAAGTCATTCAAGGTACGGCGATTAGAGCACGTGCCTCGGGTCGACATCCACCGCCACCCGGACGCCGGACGGTTTTTTTCCGCGGATGACGGGCAGGGCGCTCTTGAGGAAGGACTGGAT
>DASQBE010000151.1:0-6967 GCA_035635355.1 Binatia bacterium
CCCTTGGTTCGTGACGCGGGTCGGATCGTAAGGGGTGCACCCTACCACGCTTCGGACGCGAACGTCATGTTTGAGCGCTAGATGCCGATGGGTACGAGGGGGCCCCCCCGGCGGGACCGGGTTTAGCTCTTGCGCGGCCGCGCCCCCGGGAGCAATGTCAGGGTGCTCGGGGTTCTAGGAAGCGTCCCGGGCGTAGACACACATGGAGAACGAAGTGACACGACGGCTTATCCCAGCTTTGGTTCTTGGAGTCCTGCTCGGCGGGCAGGCGGCCCCTCTGGCCGCCGGCAGCCGGCACTGCGCGATGGAGCGGCCCACGCCGTCCATGGTCTGCTGCGATCGCGCCGCCGGTCCGGACCGCGAGGGTTCCCTCTCGGCCGGCTCCTGCTGCCGCTTCGAGGCAGCCACGCCCCGGACGCAGGCTCCCGGGATCGTCCCGGCGCCGGCGCCCTCGCGGGATAACGCCTCTTCCATGGCTCTTCTGCCGGTCTCTCCGCTCGGAAGCCCCGCTCCGGCACCCTCGGGAGCGGATCTCCCGCAACACCGAAGTACCCGCACGCCCCTCTCGCTCCACAACACCCTCCGACTCTAGAAGACCGCCCCCGGCTCACCGCGCGCGGACACGCCGTCGCGCGAAACCTGGCTCTCGATTCCTGGGAGGTGGTCTTACCCATGTCGTCCCGGACTTTGCTTTCGGGAACGCTGCTCGCCCTCTGTCTCGCGGCGGCCGTCCCGATTCGCGCCGCCGCGCAAACGGCGGTGCTGGACTCGCTCCAATCCCGACCCACGCTCGATCTGGACCTGCTCGAGCGCGCCATCCTCGAGAGGAATTCATCCCTCGGCGCGATGCGCGCGGCGTGGCGCGGGGGGGAGGCCGCCGCGGATCAAGCGGGTGGGCTGGATGATCCCGTGCTCGAGATCATGACCGCGCCGCGAAGCTGGTCCGGCTCCGGCGTGGATCCCGCCTACATGGCCGCGCTCTCGCAGCGTCTGCCCCTGTTCGGACAGCGCGGGCTCGAGAAGCGCGCGGCGCGCGCGGGCGCCCGCGCCCTCGGCGAGGACTACCGCGGCGCGCGGCTCGACGTCCTGCGCGAGGCACGGCGAGCGTACTACGAGTCCTACCTGGCCGCGCGAGGCCACGCGGTCAACGCGGAGATCAAGAATCTGCTCGGCGAGGTTCGCCGGACCGCGGTGGGACGATACGCGGCGGGAACGGTGGGAATCGAGGACGCGCTCCAGGCCGATGTCGAAATCGCGATGCTGGACCACGAGGACGTGGAATGGACCCGGCAGCAGCGGGTGGCCGCGGCGACGCTCAACGCGCTTCTCCAGCGCGACCCCGGCGCTCCGCTCCCCGAGCCTCCGGACGAGATCGTGCTGCCGCCCGTCCCGGCGCGCTCCGATTCTCTCCTCGCCTTGGCGCTCGCGTCGAGACCCGAGCTCATGTCCTGGGGGGCGCAGCGCGACGCGCGCACCGCGGAGCTTTCCCTCGCCCGGCGGCAACGGCTGCCCGAGCTCACGGTCACCGCGCGCTACGACCGGTATTGGGAGATCCCCGAGCTCCGGCCCTCCGCCGGGATCTCGCTCAACGTTCCCATCCAGTTCGGCAGGCTGGGCGCGTCGGAACGCGCGGCGCGCGCCGGAGTCGAGCAGATGGAGCTCCGGCGCAAGGCGGCTCAGGCCCAGATCGGCGCCGAAGTGGAGACGGCGCTCGCGGGCGTTCAGGAGACGGACCACGAAATCCACATCATGCGCGAGCGCGTGGTCCCCACGACGGAACGGGCGCTCCGGGCCGTCCGCGCGAGCTACGAGTCGAGCCGCGCCGCGTTCGCTGCGCTCCTGAACGCCGAGCGCGACCTGGCGCGCGCGCGATTCGAGCTCTACCGGGCTCAGGTGGGGTACATGCAGGGGCTCGCGGATCTGGACCGCGCGGTGGGCTCGACACCCGCCGGGGAGGAGGCGCGATGAGGCACTGGAACGGAACCCTGGCGCTGGCCGCGGCGTTCGCCGCGATCCTGGTCCTGGGCTGCGGGCACAAGGACCGCCCGGCGCCCCGGGCCGTGGGCGAGGCGGCGGGCCTGTACCGGCTCTCGGTGCGGAACCGGCCGCAGACTCCGATCGTGGGCGAAAACAAGCTGGAGATCGCGATCCGCGACACCACCGGCGCGCCCGTGGAAGGGGCTCAGGTGGACGCGCTCGTCTCGATGCAAGCGATGGGCGCCATGCCCCGGATGGAGAACCGGGGGAGGGTGGTCCGGACCTCGGCAGGCCTCTATGAGGCGAGCTACAGCCTCCCGATGGGGGGGGAGTGGGACGTTGGAATCCGCATCCGGGGCGCGGGCGGAAGCGCCGAGGCCTCGTATCGTCTGAGCACGAGTCAGCCGGAGCTCTCCTTCATGGGCGGGACCCCGCCCGCGGGGGGCGCGGGGTCGCCGCCGGCCGAGGACCTTTCCGGGGTGGTCCGGATCGATCCCGCGAGACGGCAAGCCGTCGGCGTCAGGACCGAGGCCGCCCGGCTCCGGGATCTCTCCACCACCATTCGCGCCGCGGGGCGCGTGACCTACGACGAAACCCGGCGGGCGGAGGTCTCTCCCAAGTTCTCGGGCTGGGTGCGTGACATCCACGTCGACTACACGGGAAAGCCGGTGCGCGCCGGGGAGGTCCTCTTCACGGCGTACAGCCCCGAGCTCGTGGCCGCGCAGCAGGAATACCTGACCGCGCTGGGCGCGGCCCCGGACAGCGGCTCGGCGGCGGAGCACCAGCACGGGGAGGCGGGCGGACCGCCGGCGGGGGACCGCGAGCTCGCCGCGGCCGCGCGCGAACGCCTCCTGCACTGGGACATCGCCCCCGCGCAGATCGATGCGATCGCTCGCGCCGGGAAGCCGATCGAGACGCTTCCGATCCTCGCGCCCGAGACCGGCGTCGTGATCGAGAAGAACGTGGTCCGAGGGAGCGCCTTCACGGCGGGGCAGACCCTCTACAAGATCGCCCCCATCCATCCTGTATGGGTGATCGCAAGCGTGTATCCCTACGAGCTTCCGTGGGTGCGGATCGGCATGGCCGCGACGATTCTCTCTCCGTTCCTCCACGAGGCGTCCCGCGCGGGGAGGGTCTCCACCATCGATCCCTACCTCGACCCGCAGGCGCGGACGGCGCAGGTCCGCGTGGTGGTCCCGAACACGAACGGGGATCTCAAGCCCGACATGTTCGTGGACGTCCTGTTGAGCGCCTCCCGGGGCAAGCGCCTCGCGATTCCGCAGAGCGCCGTCCTCTACGCGGGCGACAAGCGCCTCGTGTTCGTGGATCTCGGGGACGGCCGTTTCGCCGCGCGCGAGGTGACGCTGGGGGCCAAGGCGGGGGACGATATCGAGGTGGTCTCGGGCCTCGAGGCGGGCGAGGTCGTCGTGACGTCCGGGAATTTTCTGATCGCTTCGGAGAGCCGCCTCAAGTCGGCGGCGCAGAAATGGTAGCGATTCAATGATCGAGCGCTGGATCGCGTGGTGCGCGCGAAATCGCGTCCTCACGGTTTCGGTGGTCCTGGTCGCGGCCGCCCTGGGCATCCTGGCCTTCCGGAACACGCCTCTCGACGCGATCCCGGACCTCTCCGACACCCAGGTGATCGTCTCGACCGAGTGGATGGGCCGGAGCCCCGACATCATCGAGGACCAGGTCACCTACCCCATCGTGACCGCGTTGCGCGGCGTTCCCGGCGTGCAATACGTCCGCGGGCTCACCATGATCGGCGACTCCTTCGTCTACGTGGTCTTCAAGGACGGCGTCGATCTCTACTGGGCGCGAAGCCGGGTGCTCGAATACCTCTCCGCCATCCAGGGCCGTCTTCCCGAGGGGGTGGTCCCCAAGCTCGGACCCGACGCCACGAGCGTGGGGTGGGTGTTCGAGTACGCCCTCGTCGACACGACGGGTCAGAACGACCTCTCCCAGATCCGTTCGTTCCAGGACTGGAGCCTTCGCTACTGGCTCCAGAGCGTGGATGGCGTCTCCGAGGTCGCCTCGGTCGGCGGATTCGTGAAGCAGTACCAGGTGGATCTGGATCCGGACCGCCTGGAATCGTACCGGGTGTCCATCGAGGAGGTGGCGGACGCCATCCGGCATTCGAACAACGAGGTGGGGGGAAGCGTGCTCGAGATCGGCGAGCACGAGCACTTCGTCCGCGGACGCGGCTACATCCGCTCGTTGGGCGACCTGGAGTCGATCCCGGTCAAGGTCGGCCCCGGCGGCGTCCCGGTGACCCTGGGCAATCTGGGCGAGGTGCACCTCGGCCCGGAGCAGCGGCGCGGCATGGTCGAGCTGAACGGGAACGGGGAAGTCGTCGGTGGCATCGTCATCATGCGGCAGAGACAAAACGCCCTCCATGTGATCGAGGGCGTCAAGAAGCGGCTGGCCGAGGTGCAAGCCTCGTTCCCGCCCGGCGTGAAGGTGGTCATCACGTACGACCGCTCGGAGCTGATCCATCGCGCCATCCGCACCCTCTGGCACGAGCTGATTCTGGAAATGCTCATCGTGAGCGCGGTGATCATCTTCTTCCTCTATCACTTCAAGAGCGCGCTCATTCCCATCTTCACGCTGCCGCTCGCGGTCGCCCTCGCGTTTCTCCCGATGGCGGGGCAGGGGCTCACGGCGAACATCATGTCGCTGGGGGGCATCGCGGTCGCGATCGGGGCGATGGTGGACGCCTCCATCATCATGGTCGAGAACGTGCACCGAAAGCTCGAGGCGTGGGAACGGGGAGGACGCGCGGGGCGTCGCGAGGATGTCGTGATCGGCGCGCTCCAGGAGGTCGGGAGGCCGATCTTCTTCGCCCTGGTCGTGATCACGGTCTCCTTCCTGCCCGTGTTCACGCTCCAGGCGACGGAGGGCCGCCTGTTCCAGCCGCTCGCCTGGACCAAGACCTATTCCATGGCGTTCGCGGCGTTGCTGGCGGTGACCCTGACCCCGGCGCTCGCCTCGTGGTTCATCCGGGGGCGGATCCGCAGCGAGCGCGAGCACCCGGTCTCGCGACGGTTGATCGATCTCTATGCCCCGGTGGTGCGCTTCGTGGTGCGCCGGAAGCGCGCCGTGATCGCGGCGGCGGTCCTCCTTCTCATGGCCACGATCCCCGCGTTCTTCATGCTGGGGAGCGAGTTCATGCCGCCCCTGAACGAGGGCACGATTCTCTACATGCCCACCGCTCCGCCGGGGATTTCCGAAACGGAAGCGGCCTCGGTCCTCCAGCAGATGGACCGGCGGCTGAAGACGATTCCCGAGGTCGAGACGGTGTTCGGAAAGATGGGCAGGGCGAAGACGGCCACGGATCCCGCGCCGCTCTCCATGAACGAGACGGTCGTGACCCTCCGGCCCGAGTCCCTGTGGAGGCCGGGAATGACCTGGGAGAAGCTCATCGCGGACATGGACGCGCGGATGCGGTTCCCGGGCATGCCCAACATCTGGTGGATGCCGATCCAGACGAGGAACGAGATGCTCGCCACCGGCGTTCGGAGCGCGGTCGGGGTCAAGGTATACGGGCCCGACCTGGCCACGATCGAGCGGCTGGGAATCGGGATCGAGCGCGCGCTGAAGGACGTTCCCGGGACCCGGACGGCCTACGCGGACCGCGTGACCGGGGGCTACTTCCTGGACTTCGACATTCGCCGCGAGGAGGCCGCGCGGTACGGTCTGACGGTCGGCCAGATCCAGGACGTGATCGAGGCCGCGATCGGCGGCCTCCCGGTCTCCCAGACGATCGAGGGGCGCGAGCGCTACACGATCAGCGTCCGCTACGCGCGGCAGTTCCGCGAAGACCCCGAGGCCCTGAAGCGCGTTCTCGTGTCGACGCCGGCCGGCGCGCCCGTGCCGCTCGCCCAGGTCGCGGACCTCCAGTTCCGAACGGGCCCGCCCATGATCCAGGAGGAGGACGGGCAGCTCCTGGGGTTGGTTTCCGTGGACGTGGCCGGTCGCGCGCTCGCGGATTATGTCGCCGACGCGAAGCGGGCCGTGGCGAAGACCGTCACCCTGCCCCCCGGATACCGCATCGATTGGACGGGGCAGTTCAAGTATTACGAGCGCGCCCGGGCGCGTCTCGCGTTCGTCGTGCCGCTCACGCTGCTGCTCGTGTTCGCGCTCCTCTTCTTCAACACGCGCTCCGTGGCGGAAGCGGGGATCGTGATGCTGGCCGTGCCGTTCTCGCTGGTGGGCGCGGTCTGGATCCTCTGGATCCTGGGCTATCACCTGAGCGTGGCGGTATGGGTCGGAATGATCGCGCTCGCCGGGCTCGACGCCGAGACGGGCGTGGTGATGCTGCTCTATCTCAAGCTCGCGTCCGAGGAGCGCCAGGCTCGGGGAGCGTTGCGCGACCGGGCCGACCTCACGGATGCGATCGTGGAGGGCGCGGCCCACCGCATCCGTCCCAAGATGATGACCGCGTGCGCGATCCTGTTCGGGCTCCTGCCGATTCTCTTCGGGCAGGGCAGCGGCGCCGATGTCATGAAGCGGATCGCTGCGCCCATGGTGGGGGGCGTCGTCACTTCCTTCATTCTGGAACTGGCCGTCTACCCCGCCATCTTCGCGTGGTGGAAGGGCCGAAGGCTGCCCGAGAGGGCGGAGAGAGGAGGCTGAAGTGTCGAAAGGGATGTTCCTCGCGGCGATCGCCGTCCTGGTGATTGGTTGCGCTCGCGAGCCGCAACAGCACGCGGGTACAACGATGCAGTTCGCGATCACGGTCACCGACACCGGCTTCGCGCCGGCCACGATCACGGTCCCGTCCGGGAAGCCGGTCACGCTCGTCGTGACCCGAACGACGGATCAGACCTGTGCCAAGGAAATCGTCTTTCCCGATCAGAAGATCCGGAAGCCGCTTCCCTTGAACGAGGCCGTCGAGATCACCCTGCCGGCCTCACCGAAGGGAGAGATCGCCTACAAGTGCGGGATGGACATGCTTTCGGGAAAAGTGGTCGTTCGATAGCTCACAAAA
>DASQBE010000152.1:0-3099 GCA_035635355.1 Binatia bacterium
CCGACCATGTAGAACGCCTGCTCGGGGATGTGATCGCACTTGCCCTCCATGATCGTCTTGAAGGACCGAATCGTGTCTTCCAGCTTCACGTACCGCCCCGGCTGCCCCGTGAAGGGCTCCGCGACGAAGAAGGGCTGCGAGAGGAACTTCTGGATCTTGCGCGCCCGGGCGACGGTCAGCTTGTCGTCTTCCGAAAGCTCGTCGATTCCCAGAATCGCAATGATGTCCTGCAAGTCCTTGTAGCGCTGCAGGACTTTCTGAACCGCGCGCGCCAGGTTGTAGTGCTCCTCGCCCACGACGTGCGGGTCGAGGATTCGCGAGGTGGAGTCGAGCGGATCCACGGCCGGGTAGATCCCAAGCTCCGAGATCCGCCGCGAGAGCACCGTGGTCGCGTCCAGGTGCGTGAAGGTGGTGGCCGGCGCGGGATCCGTGAGATCGTCGGCGGGCACGTAGATCGCCTGCACCGACGTGATCGAGCCCTTCTTGGTCGACGTGATGCGCTCTTGCAGCGCGCCCATCTCGGTCGACAAGGTCGGCTGGTACCCCACCGCCGAAGGCATACGGCCCAACAACGCCGACACTTCGGATCCGGCCTGCACGAATCGGAATATATTATCCACGAAGAAGAGGACGTCCTGGTTTTCCTGGTCGCGGAAATACTCCGCCATCGTCACACCGGTGAGGCCCACCCGCAACCGCGCGCCCGGCGGCTCGTTCATCTGGCCGAACACCATCACCGTCTTGTCGATGACGCCCGACTCCTTCATCTCCAGCCAGAGGTCGTTCCCCTCGCGGGTCCGCTCGCCCACCCCCGAGAACACGGAGAAGCCGCCGTGCTCGGTGGCGATGTTGCGGATCAATTCCTGGAGAATGACCGTCTTGCCGAGGCCGGCGCCGCCGAAGAGCCCGATCTTCCCGCCCTTGGCGTAGGGCGCCAGGAGATCCACGACCTTGATCCCGGTCTCGAAGATCCGCGCCACCGTCTCCTGCTCGTCGAACGCCGGAGGGGCGCGGTGGATCGGGAGCTTCAAGTCCGGTTCCTTCACGGGGGCGCCCTGATCGATGGGCTCGCCGAGCAGGTTGAACACGCGTCCCAGCGTCTGGCGTCCGACCGGCACCTTGATCGGGCCGCCCGAGTCGATCGCCTTCATGCCGCGGACCAGACCGTCCGTGGAGGACATGGCGACGCACCGGACGACCTCGTCGCCGATGTGGAGCGCCACCTCGACCGTGAGGTGGATGTTCTGCTCGGGATAATCGATCCGGAGGGCGTTCAGGATCGGTGGCAGATGCTCCGGATCGAACCGCACGTCCACCGTGGGGCCGATCACCTGGATGACGCTGCCGATGCTGCCGCCCTTTCCGTTCGTCTGATTCGCGTTCGCCATGGTCCGTCCTTTACTTGAGCGCTTCGGCGCCGCCCACGATCTCGACGATCTCGCGCGTGATCGTGGCCTGGCGGGTCCGGTTCATGTGCAGCGTGAGTGTCTGGATCATCTCGTTCGCGTTCTTGGTCGCCGAGCCCATCGCGATCATGCGCGCGCCGTGCTCCGAGGCGGCCGATTCCGCGAGCGCCATGTAGAGGCGCATCGCGAGGAAGTAGGGCACGATCTTGGTCAGGATGGTTCCCGGATCGGGCTCGTAGATATAGTCGCGACGCGTCCCCGGGGCCGCGCGCTTGGCGCTGCCTGAGCCCTGGAGCGCCTCGCTCCCCAGCGGGATGTAGGGCTCCAGCACGACGTCGCGGTTGAGTGCGCTCCGAAACCTCGTGTAGATCAGGTCCACCTCGTCCAGCTCGCCCGCCACGAACCGCGCGAAGATGTCCCCGCTCGCGGCCTCCGCGAACTTCCAGTCCGCGATCCCGCCTAAGTCCGTCTTGGAGCCGAAGGCCGCCGCGTTCCGCCTGCGGAAATAGTCGAAGCCCTTCTTCCCCAGCAAGACGAGCTGGGTGGGCTGCGGCCTCTCGCGCATCCGTTCCTCGGCGGCGCGGATCAGGTTCGTGTTGAAGGCGCCCGCGAGCCCGCGGTCCGAGCTGACGAGCACGATCGCGCGGCGCTTCACCTCCCGGCCCTGGAAGGCGGGGTGGCTCAGGTCGGACGAGGCCTCGGCCAGGTTCGCGAGGACGGCGCTCAGATCGGTCGCGTACGGCCGCGCGGACTCCACGACCACCTGCGCGCGGCGGAGCTTTGCCGCGGAGACCATCTCCATGGTCTTCGTGATCTGGGACGTGCTCCGGACGCTCTTGATCCGGCGCCGGATGTCGCGAAGGGTCGCCACGTTACTTCGCGGCCGTCCCGCGCTTCTTCGTGAACTCCGCCTTCCAGTCCCCGATCGCCTTCTTCAGCTTGGCCTCGATCGGCTCGGTCAGCTCGTACTTGGCCTTCAAGTCGTGCATGAGGTCGGCGAAATTCTTGTCCAGGAACTCGTAGAGCCCGGTCTCGAAGTCGCGAACCTGATCCACCGGCAGGTCGTCCAGGTAGCCGTTCGTTCCCGCGTAGATGATCGCGACCTGGCGCTCCACGGAAAGCGGCGCGTACTGGCCCTGCTTCAGGAGCTCCACCATCCGCTCCCCGCGCGTGAGCTGCTCCTGCGTGGCCTTGTCGAGATCCGAACCGAACTGCGCGAACGCCGCCAGCTCGCGGAACTGCGCGAGATCCAGCCGCAGGCGTCCCGCCACTTTCTTCATGGCCTTGGTCTGCGCCTTCCCGCCCACGCGTGAGACCGAGATCCCCACGTTGATCGCGGGGCGAACGCCCGAGAAGAAGAGGTCGCTCTCGAGGAAGATCTGCCCGTCGGTGATCGAGATGACGTTGGTCGGGATGTAGGCCGACACGTCCCCCGCCTGCGTCTCGATGATCGGCAGCGCCGTGAGGGAGCCCGCGCCCAGCTTGTCGCTCAGCTTGGCGGCGCGCTCGAGGAGGCGCGAGTGGAGGTAGAAGATGTCCCCCGGATAGGCTTCGCGGCCCGGCGGCCGGCGGAGGAGGAGCGAGAGCTGCCGGTACGCCTGCGCGTGCTTCGAGAGATCGTCGTAGATCACCAGGGCGTGCTTCCCCGAGTAGTAGGAATCCTCGCCGATCGTGCAACCCGTGTAGGGGGCGA
>DASQBE010000153.1:0-8048 GCA_035635355.1 Binatia bacterium
CCAAGGTCCAGGATTTCCAGGAGATGTCGTTCGACCGGCTCGACGTCGAGTCCTCGGCCCCGCCGGCCACTCCTCCGGGGGAAAGCGAAACGTCCCCCTCTGTCTCAAAGCAAGGACCAGAGCCCTCGGGGGATGTTTCGCTTCCCCCCGGCGCGCATGCCTCGCACGATCCGGCCGTCTTCAACTGGACCCAGCTTCCGAAGAGCCCGCTTCCCGCAGGTCCGCCCGCCGGTCCGCCGAAGATCCAGCAGAACAAGTCGTCGTTCGAGACCTGGCTCAACCGCCTCAAGGGCGGCCGCCGCTGATGGCGAAGAGCACGAAGAAGGTCTGGGTCCTGAACGGTCCGAACCTGGGCCTCTTGGGAATCCGCGAGCCCGCGCTCTATGGAAGGGAGACCCTGGCCTCGATCGACCGCAGGCTGGTGAAGCTCGGGAAGGAGCTGGGGCTGGACGTCGAGTGCTTCCAGTCGAACCACGAGGGAGCGCTCATCGATCGTCTCATCGTGGCGATGGACGCCGTGGACGGTGTCGTCCTCAACCCCGGGGGTCTGACGCACACGAGCTGGTCGCTGGCCGACACGATGCGGGCCGTGACCGTGCCCGTGGTCGAGGTGCACCTCACGAACCTCTACGCGCGTGGCGGCGCCCGCTCCGTGAGCCTTCCGGCCGCGGCCGCGGCCGGCGTGATCATGGGATTCGGTGCCCGGAGTTACGAGCTGGGGCTCCACGAGCTCGCGGCGCGCCTCAGGCCGGCCGCCGCGCGGGGGAAGGGCCGATGAACCTGCGCCGGAAGATCGCCGAGATGGTCGCGATCATGCGCGACGAGGATCTGGCCGAGATCGAGGTCCGCCGTTGGTTCACGACCGTGCGGGTGCGGAGGCCGGGGCAGGACAGCGCGGCCACCGTGATCCAGGCGCGGGTGGTGGAAGAGACGGAGGGCCCGGAGCGCGCCGAGGCCGAGACCAAGCCGCTCAAGAACCTGATTCCGATCAAGTCGCCGATGGTGGGCACGTTCTACCGCGCGCCCGCGCCGGACGCGGACAACTACGTCGAGGAGAACAGCGCGGTCACGGTGGGGCAGACCGTCTGCATCGTGGAGGCGATGAAGCTGATGAACGAGATCGAGTCCGAGGTGGAGGGGCGCATCGCCCGGATTCTCGTGGAGAACGCTCAGCCCGTGGAGTACGGGCAGACCTTGTTCCTGGTGGAGTCCGACACCGCGGCGTAGCCGTGCGAGGGGGGTGGGGATGAACATCAAGCGAGTACTGCAAAAAATGGTGGAGCTCAAAGCCTCCGACCTTCACGTGAAGGTGGGCACCAAGCCCACCGCGCGCCAGAACGGGTCCCTGGTCACGCTGGACGAGCCGGCTCCGGGCCAGGCCGACCTCGAGGCGATCGTGGATCAGATCCTGACGCCGAAGCAGAAGAAGACCTTCGAGGAAACGAAGGAGGTCGACTTCGCCTTCGGCGTGACCGGCCTCTCGCGGTTCCGGACCAACTTCTACCAGCAGCGCGGGACCATCGCCATGGTGTTCCGGCAGGTGCCGGCCACGATCCCGTCGTTCGAGGAGCTGAATCTCCCCTCGACCATCGAGGAGATCGCGACGCGGCCCCGCGGGCTCGTGCTCGTGTGCGGGACGGTGGGGAGCGGCAAGTCCACGACGCTCGCCGCCATGATCGACTCGGTGAACCGGACGGTCGCCAGGAACGTGATCACGATCGAGGACCCGGTCGAGTTTCTCTACCGCGACAAGAAGAGCACCATCTCCCAGCGCGAGGTCGGCCTCGACACGGCCTCCTTCGCGGAGGGTCTGAAGCACATCTTGCGCCAAGATCCCGACGTGATCCTGATCGGTGAGATCCGGGACGCGGAGACCATGCAGACCGCGCTCATGGCGGCGGACACGGGGCACCTGGTGCTCAGCACGCTCCACACGACGGACGCGCCGCAGACCATCAACCGGATCCTCTCCTTCTTCCCGCCGCACCAGCACGAGGAGACCCGGTACATGCTCTCCTCCACGCTCCAGGCCGTGATCGCGCTCCGGCTCATGCCGCGCTCCGATCAGTCCGGGCGGATTCCGGCCGCGGAGGTGATGGTGGCGACCGCCACCATCCGCGAATACCTTCTCGACCCGTCGAAGACGTCCCTGATCAAGGGCGCCATCCAGGAAGGCGTGTCGCAGTACGGCATGCAGACCTTCGACCAGGCGATCATGAAGTTCCACACGGAGGGGAAGGTCAGCCTCGAGACGGCGCTCCGGTACTGCTCCAATCCGAACGAGTTCGAGCTGCGCGTGAAGGGGATTCACGCCACGTCGGACGAGTCCTGGAAGTCGTTCGAGCACAAAGAGAGCCCCGTCTAGCCGAATGTTCAAGAAGATCCTGATCGCCAACCGCGGCGAGATCGCCTTGCGGATCATCCGCGCGGCGCGGGAGCTTGGAATCGAGACCGTGGCCGTCTACTCGGAGGCCGATCGGGATTCGCTGCACGTGCGCCTCGCGGACGAGGCGGTCTGCATCGGGCCCGCGGCTTCCGCGGCGAGCTATCTGCACATCCCCCGGATCATCAGCGCCGCCGAGATCACGGCGGCCGACGCGATCCATCCAGGGTACGGTTTTCTCTCCGAGAACGCTCACTTCGCGGAGGTGGTCGAGTCGTGCAACATTCGATTCATCGGGCCGACCTCCGAGATGATCCGGCTCATGGGGGACAAGGCGGTCGCGCGGAAGACCATGGTGAAGGCGGGCGTGCCGGTCACGCCGGGAAGCGAGGGCGCGCTGGAATCGCCCGACGACGCGGCGGCGGTGGCGGTGGGGCTGGGCTACCCGGTCATCATCAAGGCGGCGGCCGGAGGCGGCGGGAAGGGGATGCGGATCGCCAACGACGAGTCCTCGTTAAGGAACGGGCTCCGCACCGCGCAGGCCGAGGCGGAGGCGAATTTCGGGAACGGGGCGGTCTACCTGGAGCGGTACGTGCAGAATCCTCGCCACATCGAGTTCCAGGTGATCGGGGACAAGCACGGGAACCTGATCCATCTCGGGGAGCGCGAGTGCTCGATCCAGCGGCGGCACCAGAAACTGGTGGAGGAATCGCCGAGCGTGGCGATCGACGACGAGCTGCGCACGAAGATGGGATCGGCCGCCGTCACCGGCGCGCGCTCGATCGGCTACGAGAGCTGCGGCACGATCGAGTTCCTCCTGGGGGCGGATCGGCAGTTCTATTTCATGGAGATGAACACGCGGATCCAGGTGGAGCACCCCGTGACCGAAGAGGTGACCGGCTATGACCTCATCAAGGCGCAGATCGCGGTGGCCGCGGGGGAAGCCCTGCCCTGGAAGCAGGACGAGGTGCGCCTTCGCGGGCACGCGCTGGAGTGCCGCGTGAACGCGGAGAGGCCGGACCGCAATTTCCAGCCCTCACCCGGAAAGGTGAGCTATTTCCACGGGCCGGGCGGCCCCGGCGTGCGCGTGGACAGCCACCTCTTCTCCGGCTACGTCGTGCCGCCGAACTACGACTCGATGGTGGCGAAGATCATCACCTGGGGACGCGATCGCATGGAGGCGGTGGTAAGGATGCGCCGGGCGCTGGAGGAGACGGTGGTGGAGGGCATTGACACCACCATCCCGCTCCACCTGCGCATCCTCAAGGACGACGCCTTTCTGAAGGGCGAGATCCACACGGGCTACCTGGATCAGCTCTTGAACGCGGAGCCCGCCCCCCAGTGAAACGCGTCGACCTCTACGTGTTTCCCAACGAGCTGGAGCGCGCGTCGCTGGACGCGCGTCAGATCGCGGTCATCGACGTGCTGCGCTCTTCCACCAGCATCGCGACGGCGCTCCTGAACGGCGCGGCGAAGATCATCCCGGTGAAGACCGTCGAGGAGGCGACCCGGCTCCACGAGACCCTCGACCCCAAGTCGAGCCTCCTGTGCGGCGAGCGCGAGGGGCGGAAGGTCAGCGGCTTCGCGCTGGGGAATTCCCCGCGCGAGTACACGCGGAAGAAAGTGAACGGCGCGACGCTGATCTTCGCGTCCACCAACGCCAGCCCGCTTCTGGCGGGCCCCCTGGCGGGGCGGGACTCGATTCTCCTGGGCTACGTGAACCTGAGCGCGGTCGTGAAGGCGGTCTCGTCCGTGGCCGCGGACCTGACGATCGTGTGCGCCGGGCGGAACGGGCGCTTCTCGCTCGAGGACACCGCCTGCGCCGGGGCCTTGATCCGGAGGCTCCACGACGCGGCCCCCGAGCTGGAGCTGAACGACGCGGCCGCGTTCGCGCGGGACTTCGACGCGGCGATGGGTGCCTCGCCCGAGGCGATCCTCCGCCGTTGCGAGCACGGCCGCTATCTCGCGGAGCTGGGGTTCGAGGAGGACCTTCCGGTCTGCGCGGCGGTGGATTCGGTGCCCGTGGTGCCGCACCTGAAGGAGGGGCGCATCATGGGAGAGCCGCTGGCGGAGAAGATGAAACGCCCGGTGACGCGAGGGAGCGTCGCGGAGGGTTGATCACCCGAGGGTTGATCCCGGGACCTCGACGGCCGGGGGGTTGGATTCTCTCGTCTCGCCCCGACGCTCGAAATCACGAATCGAAAGTTATCGTGTGACCTTGCAAGTGGTTCCGTGACCGCAACTGGCCCCAGGGCCGGTAATGCGCTCACAATCACAAATCAAAAGTTATCCTGTGATCCCGCAAGCGGTTCCGTGATTGCGACTCGTCCCAGGACGAGCTAGGCCCCTACAATCCCCGGCGTGCGCGGCGGAGCAGCTCCAGCCCCAGCCCGCCGAAGACGATGTTCCCGAGCCAGGCCCCGACCCACGGCGGCACGGTCCCTCCATGGCCCAGGGCCTGTCCGGTGCGGATGATCGCGTAGTAGACGAAGCTGATGAACACGGCCAGGCCGAAGCTGATGGCGAGCCCGCCGCGGCGCACCCGGATCGCGAGCGCGGTCCCGATCAGAACCACGATCAGGTTCGTGAGCGGAAAGCTGACCTTGAGATAGAGGTCGACCAGATATTTCTGCACGCGGCTTCCGCTCTGCCGCAATCGATGGATGTATTTCTCCAGCTCCCAGTAGGAGAGCGCCTCCGGCTCTTCCTCGGCCTTCGCGAAGCTCTCGGGAACCTCCTGGAGCCCAGGGATCACGAGCTCGTTGAAGTGCGCGGCGTGCTCCCCGTCGCGGTCGAACCTCCGAACGAAGCCCTCGTGGAACACCCAGTGGTGGTTCACCCAGGTCGCGGACTCGGCGTCGATGCGTCCGTTCAGGGTGTGCTGCCGGATCTGCTGGATGACCACCTCGCGCATCGTCTTCTCGGGGATGTTGTAGGTCCGGATCAGGAACGTGCGTCCGTCGGTCCCGAGATAGGCCAGATTCGTGCGCACGGAGGCCCCCTCCAGATTCTGGCGCTTGATGTCGCCCCGGTAGATCCTGTTCCGCTCGGCGTTCAGCCTCGGCAACATGGTCTCGTTCGTCACGAAGACGGCGGCGCTGACCAGGAACGCGAAGACATAGAGCGGCAGGACGATCCTGGTCAAGCCGATGCCCGCCGCCTGCATGGCGGTGAGCTCGTTGTGCCGGCCGACCTGGCCGAGCGCGAGAAGGCACGAGAGGAGCATCGACATGGGGAGCACCAGCGTCACGATCCCGGGGATCGAGACCAGGTAGAAGTGGATCACCACGGAGAGCGGGACCTTGTTGTCGAGAAAGGAGTCCAGCTTCTCGAACACGTCCACGACGATGAAGATGGCGACGAAGAAGGTGAGCCCCATCAGGAGCGAGAGGAGCTGCTCCCGCAGGAGGTAGCGGTCGAGCCGCCTCACGCCTTGGACATCCGGTGCTCCGGAGGGGCCGGCCGGGAGCGGCGCGCGGGCCGCCGGATGAGCTCGGCGGCCTGGAGGGTGAGGTAGAGTCCGATCAGGCCGATCACGACGTTCGGCGTCCACATCGCGAAGGCCGGGTTCAGGAAGCGGCGGTCGGCCAGCTCCTCCCCTCCGGCGAGGCAGAGATAGTAGAAGACGAAGAAGAGGATCGAGAGGAACGCGACCCCGATGCCGCTCTTCCGGGCCCGGATGCCGAGGGGTGCTCCGACCAGAACGAACACGATGCATGCGGCCGGGATCGAGAACTTCTTCTGGATCTCGACGTCCAGGCTGTTGATCCGCCGATCGAGGGCGTCCACCTCGATCTGGCGCATCTGGATCATGTCCATGGTCCCCGGGTCGATGAAGAGGCCCGGCGGCTTCCCCGAGGAGAGCTCCGCCGGCGGCCGGACCGGAGAAAGGGCCCCGAGCACGCTCCGGATCCATCCCCAGAGGCCGCGCGGGGGCTGTCGGGGGACCGCCGCCTTCACGAAATCGTCGTAATCCTTGTAGCCCGCCTTGTGAATCAGGGTGTCCCGGGCGGCTGTCGATACCGCCAATTCCTTCATCAAGTTATGGATCTGGCCGCGCATCATCCCGAGGCTCATCTCCCGGTCTCCCCGCGCGCTGGAATCAGACCTCTCCAGATCGGTCCCCGCGTTCCGAATATTGATGATATGGGTCTTGAACATGAGGCGCCGGTAGACGCGCTCCTGGTCGTTGGGCGGCATCTCGTGGATCTCGCCGTCGTGGAGCTCCAGGGTCACCACGCGCCCGTCGGGTGAGCTGTGGAAGACACCCCAGTCGGCAAGGATCGTGGTCGGGCGCGCGTTCGAGTTCAGCTGGTATATCTTGACGCCCCGGATCTCGTTCGTCCGGTTGTTCACCTTCTCGACGAAGATGTTGTAGCCCTCGAATCCATCGATGAATACGCCCTCGCTGATCTGGGCCGTGGGCCGCTTGCGGCTCACGTCCACCATGAGGTTGGCGAGCGCGTGGTTGGTTTCCGGGAGGATATGGTTGTTGAAGAGCACGAGCCCGCCCGCCAGCACGGAGGCGGCCAGGAGGGGTGCCCCGATGATCCGGAGGAGGTTGATGCCGTTGGCCCGCATGGCCGCGATCTCGTTGTCCTGCGCCAGGCGCCCGAACGTCGCGAGCGTGGCGATCAGGACCGCGCAGGGCACCGCCAGCGCCAGCATCCATCCCATGGAGAGCGCGAACAGCTCCAGCACGATCCCGGCCGAAACTCCTTTCCCGACCGCCAGGTCCACCAGGTCGAACAGGAAGTCCAGCGTGAGCAGGAAGATCACGATGCTGAAGCCGATGAGGAACGGGAAGACGTGCTCGCGCAGGACGTACCGTTCGAGTATTCTCATATGGCCCTACCTTTTAACACATTTCAGGCCGAACCGCCGCCCGATCCAGGGGTTCACATTCGTACGTGACGGGGCCCAGGACCCGGTCTGACCCATTTGATCCCAGAGCGACCGTCGCATTCATGATGCATTACCCCAAGCCACGTATCTTTCTTGTTGTTTGCATCGTCTTAGCCGCCTGCCTGTTGCCGGCGGGCGCGGCGTGGGCGGGACTCTGGGGCTACCGGGGCCCCAACGATCCCGGCCTCGGTCCCACGGCCCTCGATACCGAGCCCAGCGATCTCCCCCCCGGATGGGCCCTGACCCACACGGATCCGAATGGGTTGCCGGAGGCCGCGCGGCGGGATCCCGCCGTCACCTACGATCCCACCATCGGCCAGATCCGCGAGTCCTACACCGAAGGCGGCGTGGAAACGCAGACGCCGATGATCACGGATCTCGATGAGTACTCGAACGTGCTCACCACCCGTACGTACCGGAGATTGTGGCGCGACAGCTCGCACGATACGCGGTCGATCGCCCGGGGCGTCGCCAAGAAGCAGGCGGGGCTCTTTCACTACGAGATCCCGATCCAGATCCCGAAGTTCGCGCGCGGCCTCCTAGGCGACGGCGCCCCCAACATCGACGTGTCGGGGAGCGAGACCATCACGCTGAGCGGCGTGAGCGATTGGACGGTCCGGCCCCAGGGTGCGGTCAACCAGGAGCACGCGCGCCCCAGCGCCTTCCCGTCCCTCGAGATGAAGCAGGATTTACAAGTGAATCTCACCGGCTCGATCGGCGACAAGATCAAGGTGGACGTGGACCAGTCGAGCAACGTCCA
>DASQBE010000154.1:0-5082 GCA_035635355.1 Binatia bacterium
CGTGAAGGCCGGGGCCGTCTTCGACCCGCCCCGGCTGGCGGGGCTCTCGACCTTCACGGCCTCGATGCTGGACCGCGGCACGCATCGCCGCACGGCCTTTCAACAGGCCGAAGCGCTGGAGAGCCTGGGGGCGTCCCTGAATTTCGATTCGGGCCCCGAGGCAATGACCTTTTCGGGAAACGCGCTCTCGGAAGATCTGGATTCGGTCCTCGAGGTCCTGGCGGACGCGCTCCAGAATCCGGCGCTCACCACGGACCAGATCGGGAAAGCGCGCGACGAGCTCCTGGTGCGCGTGAAGATCTCCAACGAGAACACGGCCTATGTGGCCGCCCGCGTGGCCAGCGAGATCCTCTATCCGGCCGAGCATCCGTACCACCGCTCGTCGATCGGCACCGAGAGCTCCCTCGCCGCGGTGACGCGCGAGGACCTGACCGCGTTTCACGCGGCGCGCTACGGGCCCAACACGACGATCCTGGCCCTGGCGGGCGACGTGGATCCCGTGTCCACGCTGGAGCAGGTGCGGCGCTCGTTCCTGGATTGGCCCCGGCTGAAGAGCCCGCCCCCGTTCGACGTCCCGGCTCCGCCGGAGCCCGTCCGCGCCGAGCGGCGGGTCGTCCGCATGAAGGGAAAATCCCAGGTGGACGTGGTCGTGGCGCTCCCCGGGATCTCGCGCACGGATCCCGATTACTACGCGGCCATGATCGCCAATTTCGTGCTGGGAGGCGGCTCCCTGTCGAGCCGCCTCATGGACAACCTGCGCGACAAGCAGGGCCTGGTGTACGGGGTGTACGCGAACATGAACGCGGGCATCGGCGCGGGACCGATCCAGATCCGAGCCGGAACGAATCCCAGGAACGCCGACCATACCGCCGAGGAGATCCTGAACCAGGTGAGCCTCATCCACGCGAGCGGGCCCACCGAGGCCGAGCTGGACGAGGCGGTGAGCTACCTCACCGGCGTCTTCCCCGTGCGTCTCGAGACGAACGCGGGCATCGCGGCCCAGATTCTGGGCGCCGAGCTCTACGGCCTGGGCCTGGATTACATCGCGCGCTACCCCTCCATCATCCGGGGCGTCACGCTCGAGGACACGCGCGCGGCGGCGCGGAAGTACCTCCGCCCCGCCGTCCACGCGCTCGCGATCGCGGGAAGCTATTCCGATTGAGGGCGCTCCTGGTCTTCGTCCTCCTCGCGACCCTCCTGCCCCCGCCCGCGCAGGCCAAGCGCATCTTCGTGCCGCGCCAGCACCGGCGCCTGCAGGCCGCGATCAACGCCGCCGTCGACGGGGACACGGTCTGGGTCGGGCCCGGCACCTACTACGGGCCCTTCGTGCTCAAGAAGCGGCTCGTGCTCTTCGGCGAGGACGGCCCCGAGAAGACGATTCTGGACGGGCGCGACACCACCCGGGTCCTCCACGTCGAGGGAGTGGCGCGCGCGACCATCCTGGGATTCCGTATCCAGAACGGGAAGGCCGCGGGCGGCAGCGGGATCTATTGCCTGAGGGACACGATGTTGACGATTGGAAGCTGCGAGGTGCGCGGAAACTGGGAAGCGGGCCTCGCGGCATGGCAGTGCGGCATGATCCAGATCGGAGACAGCGATTTCTTGGCCAACCACGGGAGCGGGCTGACCGCCAGCGACTCGAAGCTGATGTTCGTTCACGTGACCTTCCGCGACAACCATGCCCCCACCGGCGGCGGGGTATCGCTCGTCAACTCCGAGATCTTCGTCGCCAAGGACTGCACCTTCGAATCGAATCGGGCGGACGGCGGGACGGGAGGCGGCATCTTCGGGGAATCCTCGTCGATCCACCTTCTGAACTGCCTCTTCCGGGAAAACACCGCCGCGTCCGGCGGGGGCGCGATGGCGGTCATGGACAGCTCGGATCTGCGGATCCGGTCCTCGCGGTTCGCGAGCAACCGCTCGGCGTCCGCTGGCGCCGTCCTCACGGACAAGTCCTACCTGGACATCGAGACGTCCGTCTTCGACAAGAACCGCGCGACCGCGGCGGGCGCCGCGGTCCAGATTCTGGGCCGGCGCACCCCGGGCGTGAACCCGATCCTCTCCAACAACACCTTCTACCGGAACGGCGTGGATGCCGAGGATGGCAACGGCGCCGCCATCTTCGTGGACCAGGTGGCCCCCGAGGTAACCCGCAACATCTTCGTCGTCGACAGCACCGCGAAGAACAAAGCCGTGATCGCCATGCGGGGCTCCACCCACTACGACTGCAATCTCATCTACACGCTGGATGGCCCCGGCGCGCCGGCTTCCCCCAACACCATCCTGGGAAACCCCTCCTTCTGTGACGCGGAGAAGGGGGACTTCCACGTGCACGACCTGAGCCCCGCGATGCTCGCGCCCTGCGGAAAGATCGGGGCGTTGGGCACGGGCTGCCCCTCATTTCGGTTGGTCCCCACTCGCTAGAGGTTCTTTTTTCCCCGACTTTTCGGTTTTCTGGACTGTCCAACCAGGGAGGGCACGGCCTGTGCTCGTCTGGAACTTTAGGCGGCCTCGGGCGGTAGTGCTTTGTGAGGCTATGGTGGCCACGTAAGTGTAAGTACCGCAAGGAGGTCATGAAATGAAGGTGCTCAAGATGATGCCGATGGTGGCCGCCCTGCTCGCGTTGGGCCTTGGCCTCGTCTCGGTCGTCCCCTCCCCCGCGAGCGCTCGCGACGAGAAGTCGGGGACGAACGACTCTTGGAAGGGCGTACGCATCGTGCAGGAGGACGATCGCGACAACGATCGCGATTCGAACTCGGGCTACCTGGGGGTGCAGGTCCAACGGTTGACATCCGCGTTGCGTCGCGCGAAAGGAATCCCGGAATCCACCGAAGGCACGCTCGTGAACAACGTCGAGGATCAGGGCCCCGCGGATGAAGGCGGAATCAAGCGCGGGGACGTCATCCTCCAGGTGAACCGCGAAGCGACCCCGAACCCCGGCGAGCTGGTCCAGACGGTTCGCGGGCTGGAGCCCGGCAAGAAGGTTTCCGTGCAGATCTGGCGGAACGGCGTGACCCGCACGCTCACGCTCACCGTGGGCTCGCGTCCGGAGGGATCCGGATCGCCGCCGATGCCACCGATGCCGAATTGGGGCGGCCCCGGAGACTCTCAAGACTCGCCGCCGGATCAGCCCCGGGTGCAGATCATGCGCCGCAACCGGGATGACCTCGAGCGTCAGATTCGGGATCTCCAAGAGCAGCTGGCTCGCTTGCGCAGCGAGGATCTGGCCCGGCTCGAGCGCGAGATCAAAGACCTTCAGCAGCAGGTGGGGGGTCGAGGCCGCGACCGCGACGATCATGGCAACCGCAACGAGGATCGCGACCAGGACAACAACAACGACAACAATAACGAAGGCGACTGATCACGCCTTGAGAAGCTGTTGACCGGCGGGTGGGTGTTTCCATTGGACGGTTCGAGCCCATCGAGAACTGTTCAAGCCCACCCGCCCCTCCCTTTTTCCGTTGGATTCGTGACCAAATGATTGGACCAGGGCAGTCCCCGTGCTAGCATGCGCGCGCGGCGTCCCGAGGACGCGCCGCGTACGGTTTTTGCTACACATCGGAGTGCCCAGTCCGATAAGCCTCGGGGAGGCATCCCCGTGTCTCCTTCTTACAAATCTCACGGACCCACACGGATGAGGGCTGGGAAACCTATGATGGTGCGCACAACGATTGCTCCTTTGGCCTGTGGCCTTCTTGTAACACTGGCGCTCACGGTGCACGTTCCGGACGCAACGGCACAGCTATCCGCACGCTCTGCCGGTGCCTCTCCTACGTCGGTTGCCTCCCGACAGGCCGCCAGCGCTTCCCAGACGAGGGTTCCCGCCCGTCCACGGCGCCACCGGCGTCTCCGCCGCCAGGCGACTTTCTCCCTTCCGGCGGTCACGGCAGCCGGCATCCCGAGGCTTCACGCGAAGGCGGCCTATGTCCTGGATGCGACGAGCAATCGGGTGCTTTTCGAGAAGAATCCGGACAACCTCTACCCCGTCGCGAGCCTGACCAAGCTCATGACCGCGCTCGTGTACTTCCAGACCCAGCCGCAGTTCGACCAGGTCGTCGAGATCATGCCGGACGATGTCAAGCATTCCAGCCGCTCTCACATCCGCCCTCACGAAGAGATCACCGTCCGGGACCTGCTCCACGCCGCGCTCATGTCCTCGGACAACGTGGCCACGAAGGCTCTGGTCCGCTCGAGCGGGATTCCGCTCGACGAGTTCGTAGCGAGAATGAACGCGCTCGCGGATTCCATGAACCTCACGGGAACGCACTTCGTCGAGCCGACCGGGCTGGACGAGCGAAATGTCGCGAGCGCCCAGGCCATCGCGGCGCTCCTGCGCACCGCCGCCTCGAACCCGATCGTCAGCTCGATCATGCAGAAGCAGACCTATTCCTTCGCTTCGAACCGGAAGCTCCACCGGCTCGTCAGCACCAACCGGCTGCTCAAGAGCAAGTGGCGCATCACGGGAGGGAAGACGGGCTTCATCAACGAGGCGGGCTACTGCTTCGCCACCATGGTGGAGACTCCGTCCGGCACCGAGGTGACCGCCGTCCTTCTCGGCGCCCCGAGCAACCGTCTCCGGTTCGCGGAAGCGAGAAGGTTGTTGGACTGGACCTTCCGATTCGGACTGCCGCGGGCTGCCGCGGCCGCCGGGACCGAATAGAGCTTGCGGGCGCGCGACAAGACCGCACGCACGCGCTCCACCCCTCGAGGCGTCTCGCATTCTCTCGCCGCACTGGGAATCGCTTCCCTGTTCCTCTTCGCGCTCCCGGCGCGCGCCGATGAGCCCGCGGCGCCCGTCGCGACGGCCTTCGTCTATCCCATCGGCAACGAGCTGGATTTCCAGAAGCCGGCGCCCGGGGAGCCGTCCGGCTACCATATTACCGACCCGTACCTTGCAGTCCGCAAGGCCCGCAAGCACCGGGCTCGCCGTGTGCACTACGGGACCGATTTCTCCGCCCGCCAGGGCGGCCTCGTGGTTCGCGCCATCGCGGCCGGCGTCGTGGAGGTGAGCGACGGAAACGCCATGGTGAAGGTGCGCAAGGCGCAGCGGGTCAAGCTTCCCCCCGCCGTGTCGAACGGCAA
>DASQBE010000155.1:0-8180 GCA_035635355.1 Binatia bacterium
CGAATCTGCTGCGCCATCCCCGGCCCGCGGACGTCCTGGCGGCGGCCGGGAAGGCGTCGGGGCGCGATCTCGACGCCTGGTTCCGGCCCTGGCTCCGGGACACCGGCATCGCGCTGGTCCATCGGACCGGCCGCCCGCCCCTTCGCCTGAGGCCGCTCGTGGACTTCACCTCCTCCGAGGCGATGACCTTTCTCTACGGCCCGATGCTCTGGCACGGGCGCGCGGAGGGCGCGCGACTGGGAGTCTGGACGGCAGGCCGCTATCTCCCCTCGAGCGATTTCCCGGACGGAATCCTCTCCGCGGGCGGCAGCGCGACCGTGGGCACCCGGCGCGGCGATCTCTCGCTGGGCGGATGGGCCGGCCGGCGCGTGGGGACGCTGGGGGCGCGCGGCCAGCTGGGCCTCGCGGCCGCTCGCGACGCGGGGCTCTTCCGGGCGGGGATCCAGGCCGGAAATCTCGCGACCGCGGCCGGCCGGCGTCATCCCTTCCGGGAATGGCTGCTCTCCCTGGACTACCGGGATCGATACGATCTCACGCCGGTCGACCCGCGCTACTGGTCGCCCGGACGGGGGCTCCACGGAAAGGCGCTTCTGGCCCTGGACGCCCGCGGACCGCGCCGCGCCGACCACGCGGAGGTCGATCTGAGGGGCGGATCCTCGACGCCGGGATTCCGCTACGAGCGGGTTTCCGTCCAGGCGCGGCAGCGGCTGGATCTCCTGGCGCGGGGAGACGCGCACGTTTCGTGGCGATTCTTTGCGGGCTCGGCGTTCGACCGCCCTCCGCGCGAGCTTCTCTTCGACGCCGCCGAAGGGAGCCGCGTGGACTCGCTGGGCCGCTTCTATCTGAACGACCGCGGGCCGCTCCTCGCGTCGGGGCACTACTGGATCGAGGGGGGCGGCGGCCTCCGCGGTTATCGGGGGCGCGTCCTGCTCGGGAAGCGCGCGTGGGGCCTGAACACGGATCTCGAGCTTCCCATGCTGCCGGTTTCGATCTTCGGGGATCTGGGGGGGCTGGGAACGACGCAACCGCTGGCGGACGCGGGCCTGGGCTACGCCATCGGGCCGGTTCGCGTCACGGTGCCGATCTGGGTCGGCCGCCCCGAATCGGGAAAGGATCCGTGGCAGGTGCGATGGCTCGTCTCGCTGGAATCCCTTTCGCTCTCGTTCTGAAGCGCGATCGGCCCGGTGGCTTGACTTCCCCCGGCACGGGGCGGAGAATCGCGTGCATCGGCGCCTGATGTGCGGCGTGGCCGCCTGGAAAACCCCGATCGGAGGCCCCACCATGAAGATCGAGATCAAGTACTGCACCGAATGAGGCTACAAAGACAAGGCCGCCAGTTTGGCGGCCGAGCTGAAGAAACACCTCGGCATTGATTCGACCTTGGTTGCGGGCGGGGGCGGCGTGTTCGATGTCTCCCAGGACGGCAAGGTCGTCTTCTCCAAGAAATCGGTAGGCCGGTTCCCCGAGCCCGGCGAGATCCTCGGGGTGCTGCAGAAACCCAAGTGAGGTTTTCCAGAGGGGGGTGTATGCGTCTCCGATCCTTGTTCGCCGCGATCCTTGGTCTCACGCTGATTCCAGGTCTCGCCACCGCCGAAACGATCCGCCGCGAAACCCTCCCGAACGGGATGCGCCTCGTCCTGGTCGAAAACCACTCCAAGCCCCTGGTGGCCGCGTGCATCTTCGTGAACGGCGGGAGCCGCACCGAGACCCCGGCGCTCTCGGGCCTGAGCCACTACTACGAGCACCTCATCTTCCGGGGTGGCTCGCTCAGGCAGGGTGAGCTCGAATTCCGCAAGCAGATGCAGCGAATCGGGGAGGAGACCGGCGGCTACACCACCAACGACTACACCTGCTACGGGTTCACCGCGCCCAAGGAGAACTTCGACGAGGCGGTGGACCGCTCGGTCGACGCGTGGATGAATCTGAAGCTCACCCAGGAGAAGGTGAACAAGGAGCGGCAGGTCGTGATGTCCGAGTACAACCAGGGCGAGGACCGGCCGGACTACAAGGTCTACTACCAGATCGAGCGGCTCATGTTCCGCGACCATCCGTACAAGCGGGACACGATCGGCTTGAAGGATGTCATCGAGCACGCGACGCTCGCCACGTTCAAGACCTTCTACGACGACCGCTACGTTCCGAATCAGATGGTCCTCGCTGTGGTGGGCGACTTCGACGCCGCCCAGGTCAAGGCGAAGCTCGCGAAGGCGTTCGGCGCCTACAAACGTGGACGCGACGATTTCGAGCAGGGCTTGACCGAGAAGCCCCAGGTCGAATTCCGCATGGGCGTGGAGTCCATGAAGACGCCCAGCACGTGGACCTACGTGGGGTTCCACGTGCCCACGTACTCCGATCCGGACGCGCCCGCGCTCACCGTGCTGGCATCGCTCCTGGGCGAGGGGAATTCGTCCCGTCTCTACAAGGCGCTCAAGGAACGCGAGAACCTGGTCACCACCGTGGACGCCCAATTCGAGGTGCGAAGAGATCCGGGCATGTTGTTCGTCTCGTGCGAGCTTCCTCCCCAGAACGAGGCGAGGGTGTTCGGGCTCATCCGCGACGAGCTGAAGAAGCTCGCCACGGGGCCCGTTCCGCCCGCGGAGCTGGAACGCGTGAAGTCGGGCCTCGAGAACAAGTATGCCTTCGCCTCGGAGCGCTTCTTCTCCCGCGCGGAGCGGCTCTGTCTGTTCGGGGTCATGTCGGATGCGTCGCTCGAGCCGCTCTGGCCCTCGCTCATCGGCAGCGTGTCGGCGGAGGATCTCCAGCGCGTCGCGAGAACGTATCTCGCGGCGGACCTCGCGTCCTACTCCGTGGTTCGCCCGGCCGGCACGACCGGCCCCTCTCAGAGCGACATCACGGCGATGCTCGCGCCCTGGCGTGAGGGATGGCCGGCGCAGAGCGTCCTCAGCGCCACCGCGGGCTTGAAGAAGGAGACGCTCCCGAACGGGGTCACGCTCCTCCTCAAGGAGGACCATTCCACGCCCGTGGTCGCGGTGTCGACGATGGCCCGCGGGGGCCAGTGGATCGACCCGGAGGGTCTGGCGGGCGTCTCGAACATGGCGGCCGAGATGCTCCGGCGCGGCGCGGGCTCCATGAGCGCGCGCGAGATCTCCGAGCGGGCCGACGCGCTGGGCATGACCCTCGAGTCCGAGGGGACATCCGACGCCGCGATGGTCACGTGGCAGGCCCCGTCGAAGAATTTCGCCAAGGCCTGGGACATCTTCCGCGACGTGGTAACCCAACCCACGTTTCCCGCGGGCGAGGTCGCCAAGGTTCGCGAGGACCTGATGCAGCAGGCGAGGAGCCTGGGGGACCGCCCGTTCGACTACACCAACGTCCAGTTCCAGAGGGCCCTCTACACCCGATCGCCCTACCGCAATCCTGTCGCGGGGGACACCGCGACTCTGTTCAAGATCCAGGTCGCCGACCTGCGGCACGCCTACGAGAAGATGTTCTCGGGAAAGAACCTCGTGATCGCGATCGTGGGGGACTTCGACGCGGCGTCCACGCTGGAATTGGCCCGGCGGTCCCTGGGGCGGCTTCGCGCGGGGAGCCCAGTGGTGATGGAGGCCCCGCGCGACGAGGCTCCGCGCGAGAGCCGCGTGGTGTTCGTGAACAAGGACCAGGAGCAGGTCACGTACAACACGGGCTGGCCCGCCTGCACCCTCCACGATGCCGACTACGTGCCGTTGAAGATGGCCGTGAACCTGATCGGGGACCGGGTCTTCTTCAAGTACGTCTATGAAAAAGGCGTCGCCTACCGCTCCTGGTTCTACATGGCGGACCGGTTCGGGCAGATGTCGGCGCAGAACGAGATGGGCGTGACGCCGGCCCATTTCCCGATGGTCTCGGCCGGGGTGCTGGAGGACGTGGCCCGCGTGACCCGCGAGGGCGTGACGGCGGCCGATCTCCAGGGGATCATCCAGAAGACCCTGTCGCGCTATTACCTCGGAGCGCAGGACGACGCGTCCCAGGCGGGAAGGCTCTCATTCTACGAGGCCTCCGGGCTGGGCTACGAATTCGCCGAGCGTTATCCCGAGATGATCCGGAGGGTCACGGCGGAACAGCTGACGGCGGCGGCTCGGAAGTACTTCGCGCCGGGGCGGTACACGCGCGTCGCGGTCGGGAAGGAAGAGGCCGCGGCGGGAGGGAAGGCCTCGCCGTCCGCGCCGTCGCGGTAGCGCTAGCGCTTCGCCTTCGCGGTCGCCAGGCCGCACCCCAGCCCGAGAACGGCGGACGGGAGGAGCGCGCCCGGGATGGAGTGCGAGGCGAGCCCCGCCAGGACGCCCAGCCCCAGCCCGATGAGGGTGCCCCAGAGGCCCCCGCGCCAGACGGGTGTGGCGCCCTTGTTCGCGTACGCGGCCAGGACCCCGTTGATGATGCCCTGCGAGGAGCGGCCCAGGAGGCTGGCCGAGATGGCGGCCGCGGCCGCCCCGCCCCGGACGTTGTAGAGGCCGTACAGGAGCCCTAGAAGAATCCCTACCAGGACCCCAGCCGAAACCTTGGTCATCGGTGTCCCCCCTGGGTTTCCGCCGACCTGAGCCCGGCGACGGGCGGCAGGATAACCGCCCCGCCCGGTCCCGTCCAGCCCCCGGCCAGAAAACGGCTGTAGATGCGCCCCCGAGAAGACGATAAGTCGTGGAGCCAATTGGGCTCACCGCGTCTGGGGGGTTCCCTTCTCGATGGCTCCGATTCGACAGGTCGTGCCGAGCGCGTCGGCCCAGATCCAGGGCCTGGGCGAAGCCCTGCGCGGGAACTTCGACCACTCCCACGTGGGCCAGATCCTGCTCGCCCCCGACCGGCGGATCGTGGCCGTGAACGAGGCCCTCTCGAAGCTGGCGGGGATCAGCGCCTCGATCCTGCCCGGCTCCTTCCTCCGGAGATTCCTGTGGTCCGAGGAAGCGGGCGATCTCGAGGACCGCATCTTCCAGGAGGTCGACCAGGACGGCCGCTGGATCGGAGAGGTGGACTTCCGCTCCTCCCTCGGAGACTCCAGCCCCACGATGCTCGCGATCACCTCGGTGCCCGAGGCCGATGGCGCCACGGTGCGTTACATCGCCACCGTCGTGGAGATGGGCCAGCAGCGGTGGATCGAGGCGGAATCGTTCCGCCGCGCGCAGGAGCTCGCGGCCTTCGCGGCGATCGCGGTCGCCACCGGGAGCAGCCACGATCCCCAGGAAATGCTCACCGCCGTGAGCCGCCAGGTGGTGGAAGGGCTGGGCATGGACGCGTGCTGGATCCAGCGCTACGACGCGCGCGAGTCGGCCCTCCATCTCGTCGGCGAGGCGAGCTATCTCAACCCGTCGATCAAGCTCTCGCCGCGCATGATTCCCGACGCCATCAACCCGGCCGTGATCCAGGCCATGCAGACGCGCGAGCTGGTCGCCGAATCGGAGCTCCTGGACCGGAGCATCGCGACCGTGGTCCACATGCCGCTTCTGGCCCGGGACGAGGTCGTGGGCGTGATCTCGATCCTGAGCATCGCCGGCGAGAAGCTCTCCGCGCGCGAGTCGGACCTCCTTCGGGCGATCAGCTACCAGATCGGCACCGCGGTCCAGAACGCGCGCCTGGTCGAATCGGTGCGGCAGCACGAGACCGAGCTCCAGGAGAAGAACAACCAGCTGGAGCGGGTGGTCGAGCGCCTGCGCGCCGCGGACAAGATGAAGAGCGAGTTCCTGGCGAACATGTCGCACGAGCTCCGGACGCCGCTCAACTCGATCATCGGCTTCCTGAACCTCGTCGTCGACGGGCTCTGCCAGGACGAAGCCGAGCAGACCGAGCTCCTGCGCCACGCGCTCACCAGCAGCCGGCACCTCTTGAACCTCATCAACGACGTTCTCGACTTGTCGCGGATCGAGGCGGGCCGGCTGGAGGTGGAGCTGGAGGAGATGAAGCTCGAGCCGATTCTCGCGGACGTGTTCGAGGGGCTGGAAATGCAGGCCCGCGAGCAGGGGCTGGACCTGCGCCGCGATGCCATCGATCCGGAGCTACTGGTTCAGGCCGACGCGGCGCGGCTGCGCCAGATTCTCGTGAACGTGATCGGAAACGCGGTCAAGTTCACGAAGGTGGGATCGGTCTCGGTCTCCGTCCAGGCGCCCGAGGGATCCCCGTACGTGGACATCGAGGTGTGCGACACCGGCATCGGAATCCCGCTCGAGCGGCGCGAGTTCCTCTTCCAGAAATTCTCCCAGGCCGACGCCTCGATGACGCGCAAGTTCGGGGGAAGTGGATTAGGGCTCGTCATCGTCAAGGAGCTCCTGGACATGATGGGTGGGACGGTGAAGGTGGAGAGCCCGGGCGAAGGCCTCGGCACGACGGTCGTGATCTCGATCGTCCGGGGGCGCGCTAAGGAGCCGTCGTCTCCATGACGAGGAGATGGCCGCCCCGGAACCGGATCCAGGCGGGGACGGCGTCGATCACGTTCGAGAGGGAATCCTGGACCCCCAGCTCCAGCGTGCGATCCACGAGGGGAAAGCGGAGGTTTTCGGTGGTCACGTGCTGGACCGGTGCGCCCACGGCGAAGAAGGAGACGACGGTGCCGCGGGGACCCTCGAGCTTCACATCGCCCTGGGCGACGTACGCGCTTCCCAGGTCGTCCTCCAGCACCAGGCGGACGCGGCCGGAGTATTTCCGGAGCAGTGCTAAGTGCCCCAGGACATGATCCAGACGCCCGGAGGTCGCCCCGAGCAGCGTGATCTCATCGAAGGGGGCTTGGGACAATGCAAAGTCGATGGCTTTCTGGGAGTCGGGGCGGTCCACGTCCTGGTCACGGACCAGCGGTACGCCCGTAAAGTGCGCGAGCGTCTCGGCCGTGACGGAATCGAAATCGCCGACGATGGCGGCCGGCCGCGCGCCCAGCGCGCGCGCCGCGTTCGCTCCGCCGTCGGCGCAGAGGAAGAGCTCGGAACGCCCGAGGGCCCGGCGGAGGGTCTCGGGGGCGGGAGGCGTCCCGTTCGCGAGGATGACGGCGTGTCGCATCGCGCGCTGGTCTCCCTCTGGTATGCTGCGTCGCCGGGAACGTGGCCGCGATGCGAGCCTAGCATCGGAGGGGGATGATGGCAAATCGCAGGGAAGTGGGTTCGGTTCTGGCGATCGCGGGATTCACGCTCCTGACCGCGGTGAGCGGGCTCTATCTCGGGTTCGTCGCGCCGCGCGGCGCCTTGCACGGCAAGCCCATTCCCCTGGTGCCGGACCAGGGACCGATTCTCTACGAGATGCACTCGATCTATTCCAAGCCCGGCCGCGTTCGCCTGGACTGGCGCGACGTGCCCCACGCGGCGGGATATCGAATCACGGTCATGACCGCCACGGACGAATCGCTCTTCGTGAGCCCCGTTCTGCCGCGGAATTCGTGGGTGATCCCGCACGAGAAGACCTTCCCGGTCAAGCCACAGACGGTCTACCACTGGACGGTCACCGTTCTGTTCCCCGGCCGCACGGAAGCCTCCGAGCCCGCCGCGTTCGCCACGCAGTAGTGCTTGACAGCCCCAGCCCGAGGCACAATCATTCTTATAACCGTTAGGGGTGGCCGGAAGAAAACCGGCCTGAGAGCAAACCCTAATAACCTGATCTGGGTCATGCCAGCGTAGGGAAACGGGGACAGTGGATCCTTTCCGACTGTGCCGCGTGACCCTCCGTTGCGCGGCTCGTTCATTTTCGGGAAGGATGGTGCTGTCGATGAAGGCTTGGGCGCACGTGGGCAGAGTTCTCTTCCTCGGGACCGCGTTGATTTCCTTTTCACCCGTCTCAGCAGTAGCCCAACCAGAATACGATGTTTACCGGAAGCCGTCTTACCCGGTATCGGGTGTTGTCGTGGACGCACGCACGCGTGAGCCAATTGCGGACGTTCGGGTGAGTGCGGCCTACGCGCCAACCCCAGCCCGCCATGAGGAGACTCCGGCAGGTCAGTACGCGGTTACAAACGCGGACGGAGTATTCCGATTGTATCTAGCGGCGGATCAATACCTCCTCACCGCGAGGCGAATCGGTTATCTCTCCCAGCGGAGAGAGACAACGGTCCCCGACACACTTCACAACACGATCATGTTCTACCTCACGTCTAGCCCCATCCCGGTATCCCCGGTCGAGGTCACCACCACGCGCGCCACCGACCGCGGCTCGGCCGTCGCGTTCACGGATCTCGACCGGAAGAAGATCTTGCAGAGCTACTGGGCCCAGGATGT
>DASQBE010000156.1:0-11053 GCA_035635355.1 Binatia bacterium
GGGGCCGTCCTGCCGCGATGTGGCGCCCCTAACCCGCATGGAAATAGAAAGGCGGCAGTCGCGTTGGTCTGCGATCTGCCGCCCGGTACTTGGTCGGCGATTAGCCGTTGGTCAACGTCAAGGTCAGAAGAGCCGACTTGCCGTAACCCTTGATCGTGTAGCCCGTGGTCGTGCACGGATTGGCGCCGAAGATGCCCTGCGCGGCCGGATCCGCAGCCCACGTCGCGGCGCTGTTCGCGCCCGTGAACGGATTCTTGGGCCACACGCCGCTCGGGAAGTTCGCCAGCACGGCGGCGTTGTCCGCGGCCACCGGATACGTACCGGTGTTCTTCACCGCGAAGTCTTCGACCGCCAGCTGGAAGCTGTGCATGTTCGCCTTCACACTCGCCTCACGCGCCCGGTCCTGCATCGCGATGAAGTTCGGGATCGCGATCGCGGCCAGGATTCCGATGATCACAACCACGATCATCAGCTCGATGAGGGTAAAGCCCTTTTGATTGCGAATCATAAATCCTCCGGGTTCGAATTAGCCGTTGGTCAGCGTGAGCGACAAGAGCGCGGTCTTTCCGTAGCCTTTGATCGTATAGCCCGTCGTGGCGCAGGGATTGGCACCGATGATGCCCGATGCCGCCGGATCCGCAGCCCACGTCCAGGCGTCATTCGCGCCCGAGAACGGGTTCTTCGGATAGTTGCCACCCGGCATGTCCGCCTTCACCGCCGCGTCATCCGCGGCCACCGGATACGTCCCGGTGTTCTTCACCGCGAAATCCTCTACCGCCAGCTGGAAGCTATGCATGTTCGCCTTCACGCTGGCTTCGCGTGCGCGGTCCTGCATGGCGATGAAGTTAGGAATCGCGATGGCCGCCAAGATCCCGATGATCACAACCACGATCATCAGCTCGATGAGGGTGAAGCCTTTCGAGTTCCTCATGATGTTGCACCTCCTCCTGATGTACTGTCTTCCTTGACTGGATCGACGTCCCTCGTACTCTCCGGGCTCCCATCAGAGCAACGTACATGCCACCGCGTCTCCTGCTCACGGATGCTGCATGGCGGCTTGGACTTCCGGGTGCAGGGTCGAGGAAGCGAGAGGCTCCGAATGCGGGTTTCGCGCAGGATGCATGCCGCGACCCCTCCATTCTGCATATTGCATGATTCAATGGCGGGTCGATCAATTTGCGACCACTTCACTCCGCCAGGAGGGCCGCGCTTTCCTTCAACAGGCCGTACGAGATCAGCTTCCGGTAGAGGGTCGAGGGATTGATGCCCAGGATCTCCGAGGCCCGCTTCTTCTGCCCGCCCGTGTGGTGCAGGACCTTGAGGATGTACTCCCGCTCCAGCTCCTCGAGCGTGAGGTTGGGATTGTCGATCACGAGGCTTCCGCGCCCCTTCCCGCCCTGGACCACCCGCTCGGGAAGGTCCTCCGGCGAGATGACGCCGTCGTCCGTCAGGATCACCGCGCGCTCGATGACGTTTTCCAGCTCGCGCACGTTCCCGGGCCAGTCGTAGGCCATCAGACAGTCGCGCGCCTCCTTGGAAATCGTCTTGAGCTCCTTCGGTCCGGCCAGCTTCTTCAAGAAGTGCTCCACCATCTCCTCGATGTCCTCCTTGCGCTCCCGGAGCGCCGGGAGGCGAATCTGGATGACGTTCAGGCGATAGAAGAGGTCGGCGCGGAAGCGGCCCTCGGCCACGGCGCGCTCGAGATCGGCGTTCGTCGCGGCGATGAGGCGAACGTCGATCTTCCGCGGCTTCGTTCCGCCGACGGGGATGATTTCTCGTTCCTGTAACGCGCGCAGGAGCTTCACCTGCGTGGCGGGCAGGGTCTCGCCCACCTCGTCCAGGAAGAAGGATCCGCCGCCCGCCACGGCCATGAGCCCTTCCTGGTCGCGCACCGCGCCCGTGAAGGAGCCCTTCACGTGACCGAAGAGGTTGCTCTCGAGCAGGTCCTTGGGCAGGGCGCCGCAGTTGATCGAGACGAACGGACCGTCGGCCCGCGTGCTCATGTAGTGGATGCGCTTCGCGATCAGCTCCTTGCCGGTGCCGCTGTCGCCGACGATGAGAATGGTGGAGTCGGAGTCGGCCACCTTCTCGACGAGCTTCAGCACCTTCTGGATCTGCTCGCTGTGTCCGATGATCTCCTTGGTGTCGTCGGTCCGCTTGAGCTGGCGCTTCAGGTAGACGTTCTCGGACTGGACCCGCCTCATGGCGATCGCGTTCTTGATGACCAGGCGAATCTCGTCGTTCTTCGCGCTCTTTTCGAGGTACTGATACGCGCCCCGGTTCAGCGCTTCGATGGCGGACTTCTGCGACGCGAACGCGGTGCGGATCACCACGGGGAGGCTGGGGTCCAACTTCTTGATTCCCGAGAGAACCCCCAGACCGTCGATCTCGCCCGGCATCTTGATGTCGGTCACGACGACGTCGAAGTTCTCCTCCTCGGCCTTCTGGAGCGCGTCTCTTCCCGACGTGGCCACGTGCACCTCGTATCCTTCCTTGGAAAGAAGGATCGAGAGGAACTGGACCATGCTCTCTTCGTCATCCACCACGAGTATTTTTTCGCCGCTCACCTGATCTACCTCGCTCACTTGTCGGGGTTACGCCGCGTGGGCGACGGTCTTTGCCGCGCTCGTGCTTCGGGGAACCCATACCCGCATGGTGGTGCCCGCTCCGAGACGGCTCTCAACCTCCAATGCGCCTCCATGGCGCTCCACGATCCGGTTGGCGATCGCAAGTCCCAGCCCGGTGCCCCCCCGCTTCGTGGAGTAGAACGGCTCGAAGATCAGATCGACCTCCGGCGCCGCGATTCCGATGCCATTGTCCTGCACCTCGACACAGACCCAGGACCGCGTGGCTCCCGAGGTCGCCCCCGGCCGGTCACGGCGCGCCGCGATCCGGACTTCGACCTGGCCCTCGGCCTCGACCGCCTCGAGCGCGTTCAGGACCAGATTCATCAACACCTGCCGCATCTGCTCCGAGTCCACGTGAACGCAAACGTCCTCGCCGGGACCGGTGAAGCTCAGATTCTTTCCTTCGGCATCCGGGTGCCGGCGCGCCACCTCGACCAGGTCGCGAAGCAGCTCCGCCAGGTCCAGCGTTTCACACTTGAGCGGACGCTCCCGCGCGTAGTCGAGCAGCTCGCGGATGAAGTTGTCCAGGCGCTCCGACTCCCGCACGATCAGATCGAGCAGCCTCGCGTTCTCTCCCTTGACCTTGAGCTCCCGCTGCAACACTTCGACCGAGCCGCTGATCGGGTTGAGACAGTTCCGGATCTCGTGGGCGATGCCCGCCGAGAGCTCTCCGATGGCCGCCAGCGTCTCCCGCCGGCGGATCCGGTCCTCGAGGGCCCGCACCTCGGAGAGGTCCTGAAACAGTCCGATCACCCCGCGGCGCTTCCCCTCCGGGTCCCGCAGGAGGCTCGTCGAGAGCCCCAGCGGCATCCGCGTGCCGTCCGGCTTCTCGATCGTCATCTCCGCCCGGTTCGACTGGATTCCCCGCTCCAGCGCGTCCCGCATGCGATCCGTGAACTCCTTCAGGCTGGGCCCGAACCCGTCGGCATACGGCCGTCCGCGGATCGAGTCCACGACGCATCCGGAGATCTCGGACGCGGCACGGTTCCAATGACGCACGATCCCATCGGCATCCACCGTCACCAGTCCGCTGGACATGTTCTCCAAGATGCTCTCCGTATCGAACAGCGCGCGGTTCAGCTCCTCGCGCGCGGTTTCCAGCGCCCGGCGTCCCTCCTTGAGACGCCGGCCCAGGTACCCCCCGATCACCCCGACCACGAAGAGAAGCGGCACGTACAGCAGCATGCGAAGCAGGAGCGCCGCATCCCCCAGTCCCTGCGTGAGCCCGTACGGCGTCGTCGGCATCAGGCCCCACAGGCCCGCCACGTAGAACCCGGCGTACGCCATCGAGGCCAGAGCCGCCAGGAGCACCCCTCCCCCGATGGAGAGGAACACGCCCCCGAGAAGCGGCGAGAGCAGGTAGAGAGGAACGAACTGGCTCTCCGCCCCGCCCGTGAAGAACACCAGATACGACGTCGTGGCCACGTCCACGAGAAACTGCGTGGCCAGGAGGTTCTTCAAATCTCCGCCGGTCTTCAGAACGCGGTGGTAGGCCAGCGCCAGCACACCCACCGTGAACAGGAAGAACCCGAACGGAAACTGACGTTCGACCCCCAGCGCGCTTCCCGAGAAGGCCACCGCCATCAGCGTGACCAGGACGAGCAGCGCGACCCTTCCCAGGATCACCGCCTGGACCGCGAGGCCGAGTTGGGGATCCCGCTCGACCCCTTCGTCTGGGCGGTGCGTGGTCATCGGGGAGCCCTCTATTTGCCGCCCGCGACCACGTTGATCAGCTTGAACATCGGCAGGTACATCGCGATGACCATTCCACCCACGATCGATCCCATGACCACGATCATGATCGGCTCGATGAGGGAGGTCAGCGAATCCACTGCCGTGTCGACTTCGTCGTCGTAGAAGTCCGCGATGCGCGTGAGCATGTCGTCCAGGGCGCCCGTTTCCTCGCCCACCGAGATCATCTGCACCACCATCTGCGGGAACACGGTGGATTGCCGGAGCGGCGCCGCGATCGTCTCGCCCTCCCGGATGCTCGCGCGCGCGGCCATGATGGCGTTCTGGACGACGCGGTTGCCCGCGGTGCGCGCCGTGATCTCGAGCCCGTTCAAGATGGGAACGCCCGAGGAGATGAGGGTCGCGAGCGTGCGGGTGAACCGCGCCACGGCGCCCTTCCGCAAGACATCTCCCAGGACCGGCACCTTCAACAGGAAGGTGTCGATCTGGAGGTGCCCCTTCTCGGTGATGTAGTAGCGCTGGAGCCCGACCACGATGCCGATGCCGGTTCCGATCATCGCCCACCAGTACGCGCGCAGGAACGAGCTCAGCCCCATGACGATCTTGGTGGGGAGCGGGAGCTCGGCCCCGAAGCCGGTGAACATTCTGGCGAACGTCGGGATGATGAAGATGAGCATGAAGGACGTGGCGAGCACGGCCACCGAGAGCACGACGGCCGGGTAGACCATCGCTCCCTTGATCTTGCGCTTCAGCGCCTCGGCCTTCTCGATGTAGGTGGCGAGCCGCTGGAGGATGTTGTCCAGAATACCGCCCGCCTCGCCCGCCTCCACCATGTTCACGAAGAGCTCGTCGAAGACCTTGCTGTGCTCCTTCTTGCCCATCGCCTCGGCCAGGGTCGTGCCGGCCTCCACGTCGCGCATGACCTGCGCGATGACGTTTCGGAAATCCGCCTTCTCGGTCTGCTTGGAGAGAATGTCGAGGCACTGCACCAGCGGAAGACCGGCGTTGATCATCGTGGCGAACTGGCGCGTGAAGATGGCCAGGTCGCGCGTCGACACGCCGCCGCCCAACTTGGGCAGCCCCATCTTCACGTCCGCCTTCTTCTCGCGCACGGAGGAAATGATGATCCGGCGCTTGCGCAGGGCGGAGAGCGCTTCCTCCTGGTTTTCCAGGGTCAGCTCGCCGGTCTGGATCTCGCCTCCGACCGTGCGGCCCTTCCATACGTAGACTGGCACCGCGTTCCCCCCTCTTCAGCGCCGACTAGGCGGCGACGTGGACCCCGACCTTTTCCAGCATCCCCTCCAGCTCCTTGGTGTCGGAGCTGCGGCCGAGCGCCTCATCCAGGGCGATCTGCTTGCCGATGTACGCCTGGAACAACGCCTGATTCATGGTCTGCATGCCGTGCTTCGTTCCGGCCTGCATCAAGCTGTAGATCTGATGGATCTTCCGTTCGCGGACCACGGCTCGTACGGCGGGCGTGCAGATCAGGATCTCGGAGACCATGACGCGGCCCGGTCCCTTGGCCTTCGGGATGAGCTGCTGCGTGACCACCCCTTCGAGCACGAACGCCAGCTGCGAGAGCACCTGCTGCTGCTGCCCGCTGGGGAAGGAGTCCACGATGCGGTTGATCGATTCGTAGGCGGAGTTGGTGTGCAGGGTGGCCAGCACCAAGTGTCCCGTCTCCGCGATGGTGAGCGCGGCCGACATCGTCTCGAGATCGCGCATTTCTCCGATCAGAATCACGTCGGGATCCTGACGCAGCACGTACTTGAGCGCCGTGGCGAAGGTCGTCGTGTCCGCGTTGATCTCGCGCTGGTGCACGATGCACTTCTTGTGGTGATGCACGTACTCGATGGGGTCCTCGATCGTGATGATGTGCCCCGCCCGGTTGGTGTTGATGAGATCGATCATGGTGGCGAGGGTCGTCGACTTACCGCTCCCCGTCGGACCGGTCACCAGCACCAGCCCCTTCTGCTTGGTCGTGAAGTCACGGATCGTCTTGTTCAGGCCCAGCTGCTCGAACGAGAGGATCTCGTAGGGGATCTGTCGTATGGCCATCGAGGTGACGCCGCGCTGCAAATACACATTCGCGCGGAACCGGCTCAAGCCGGGCACGCCGAAGGAGAGGTCCAGCTCCTTCGTGGTCTCGAAGCGCTTCCGCTGCTCCTCCGTGAGCACGCTGTACGCGAGCTGCTGCGTGAGATTGGGCGTGAGCGGCGGGTGCTGCATGGGCGTGATGGAGCCGTCGATCCGCACCTGGGGCGGAACCCCCGCGGAAATATGCAGATCCGAGGCCCTCAACTTGATCATCTCGTCCAACAGTTGGCGCAGCGAAACCATGGGCTCCCTCCGTGGCGGCTCAGCGGTCGGCCGCGGTCTCCTTCAACACCTCTTCGGCCGTCGTAATTCCCTTCTTTAACTTGATTAAGGCGTCCATGCGCAGCGTCAGCATTCCGTCCCCCACCGCGGACTTCTTGATCGCGGCCGTGGAGGCGCGATCCAGGATCTGATCGCGGATCGTCGCCGTGAGCGGAAAGACCTCGTACACGCCGCAGCGGCCCTTGTACCCGGTGTTGTTGCAGTCCACGCAGCCCTTTCCCTCGAAGAAGCCGCCCTGCTTCAGATCGGCCTCGGTCAGCCCCAGCTCCCGGATCACCTCCGGATGGAGCTTGATCTCGTTCTTGCATGAATTGCAGACCTTGCGGAGGAGCCGCTGCGCGCAGATCAAGTTCACCGACGAGGCGACCAGGAACGGCTCGATCCCCATGTCGATGATCCGGTTGATCGTGCTGGGGGCGTCGTTGGTGTGGAGGGTCGAGAGCACGAGGTGGCCGGTCAACGCCGCCTTGATGGCGATCGCCGCCGTCTCGAGGTCGCGAATCTCTCCCACCATGATGATGTTGGGATCTTGGCGGAGGAACGCCTTCAGCGCGGCCGCGAAGGTGAGGCCCACCTCCTCGTGGATCAGCACCTGGTTGATTCCCTCCAGGTTGTACTCGACCGGGTCCTCCGCGGTCATGATGTTCGTCTCGGGCATGTTGATCTTCGAGATCGCGGAGTAGAGGGTGGTCGTCTTTCCGCTCCCGGTGGGCCCCGTCACGAGCACCATGCCGTAGGGCTGGGCGATGTTGTAGGTGAAGTCGGTGAGCGCCTGCTCCTGGAACCCGAGCTTGTTCAAGTCGATGTTCAGGTTGCCCTTGTCCAGGATTCGCATCACGACCTTCTCGCCGTAGATCGTGGGGAGGCTCGAGACGCGGAGGTCGATGGTGCGCCCGAGGAGGCGCAGCTTGATGCGCCCGTCCTGGGGCACGCGGCGCTCCGCGATGTCCAGCTCGGCCATGATCTTGAGCCGCGACGTGATCGCGGCCTTCATCCGGAACGGGGGCGCCATCATTTCATAGAGGGTGCCGTCGATCCGGAAGCGGACCCGTAGCGACTTCTCGTAGGGCTCGATGTGGATGTCGCTCGCCCCCTTGCGCACGGCATCCGTGATGAGCGAATTCACCAGCTTGACGACCGGGGCCTGCTCCGCCTCTCCGATGAGGGTGACGTCGGGGGTGTCGTCCTCCGCGTCCTCGATGACCTCGATATCGTCTTCCATCCCCTTCATCACGTTCTCGAACGACGCCACCGAGTCGTAGGCCTTGTCGATGGCCTTCTTGATGGCGGCCTCGGGCGCGACCGCGGGCTGCACCTCGAAGCCGGTGATGAACTTGATGTCGTCGATGGCGAAGATGTTGCTGGGATTGGCCATCGCGACGGTGAGGCGGCGCCCGCTCCGGGACAGGGGGACGATCTGGAACTTGTTGGCCACGTCGCCGGGGATCAGCTTGGTGACGGAGGGATCCGGAACGAAATTGCTCAGGTCGACGCTGGGAACGGAATACAGGTCCGAGAGAAACTTGGCGAGATTCTCTTCCGTGATCGCGCCGAGTTTCACCAGAGCCGATGTGATGCTCCCGCCCCCGGTCTTGATCTGCTGCTGCGCCTTTTGAAGGGCGTCCGGTGCGATGAGCTTCGCTTCCAGCAGTTTCAGGCCGACGTTTTCCTGCTGCACGGTCGCGGTCCCCTACCTGTTTTTGTTCAGTCGAAGTTGTGGCGGGGTCCCGCCCTTCAGGGCGCGGGACGGGCGGGAAGGACTTCCGCAAGTCCGGTGCCAGCAGAGCGCACGGCGGCGAATCATCGCCAGCGCGATAAGGCTCAAGGAATTGCGGGAAGGGATTGCGGCACCGAGAGCTCGGCGATGCGTGCGCGAGGCACGCACCGGTGCAAAATGCATCGGTCAAAAGCCGGTCAGTGAGTCGCCTCCGGCCGCGCCGGGAAAGGAGAGGAAGGCGCGGATTCGCTCGAGCGTCTTGGGACCAATCCCACGGACGCGAAGCAGGGCCTCGGGGGAGCGGAAGAGGCCATTTTGGCCCCGGTCCGCGACGATCCGGGCGGCGAGCGCCGGGCCGATCCCGGGAAGGCGCGTGAGCTCCGGCGCGCTCGCGCGATTTGGATCGATGCGTCCCACCGGCATCTCGCGGTGGGTCCGCGGCCTCGGTGGGGATGAGTCTGCGCTCGCGGAATCGGGGGCGGTCGACGGGCGCGCGCAGGCGTCCCGCTGCTCCAGATCCTGGACCAGGTCACGAAAGCTCTTCTCATGGCTCCGCCGCCAGTCGCGGAACCCCTGCCCGATGAGAAGCGCCGCGATCACGAACGCGAGCCCGGCGCGCATCTCCCTTCCCCACATCACCCGCTACTCCAGAAGCTCAGTCCAAGAGGTTCCAGGACACCCCGACTTGAAAGGTCCGTCCCGGCAAGGGCGCGCCCGACGGGACCGTCGGGTCCCAGATCGCGCTGCCCGGCCTTCGATCGAACAGGTCCCCGACACGCACGTAGACCCCGGCGGCGCCGAAGTCGGCGGAGAGCGTCCCATCCCAGGTCACCTGCCCCGCCTCACGGATGAGGCCCTGCCTCGGCCCGCGGGCGTGCGACTCGACCCCGAACCGGAGCGGCAGATCGCCCTGGAAGAGAACGACCCGCAAATCCAGCGCGGAATCGAGCGCCCGGCGCGGGGGGGAGCCGGCCTGGGGCGCGAGCGAATCGGGGCCGCCCCGGATCCACGCGACCCCGCGCGCGCGAATCGCCCCGCGCTTGAATTCCCACCCGAGGGCGCCGTGGGAGAGCCAGCCCGAGCCCCGCTCGCCGGCGGCGGACGTGAACTGGTTGACCCCGCCCGAGGTGTCCGCGCTCACGTTCCACCCGAAGTCATCGGTCACGTGCCGGTAGGAGCCGGAGATCTCGAGGTCGAGCCCTCGAAGCGGCGTGAGGCCGAGCGTGCCCAGGGCGCCGGAGAAACGCCGCGGCCGGAGTGCTGAGTCTCCCGAACGGCGCAGCTGGGTGAGGACGAACGTGGTGGGCGATGCGAACGTGTGGAGCGTAACGGGCGTGAGAAGGTCCACCCAGGACGGACGGTCGTGCGCGGATTCGAGGTCGATCCGGCCCCGCGCGCCGCCCGTGCCGCTCCAGAGCGAAACCCTCCCGTCCCAGAAGCTCGGCTGGGCCTCGCGCACGTCGTAGGCCGCGTCGAACCCCACGCCCGAGGCCCCGCCCAGCGCGCGGCGCCCGCCGAGCCGCGCCCGGGCCTCGCCGCGTCGCGGCTCGAACGCGGGCAGGGAGTCGACGCGGTAGACGATCTTCCGGGAGGCCGCCTGGAAGGAGGTGATCCACGTGGTGGCCGGGTCGGATCGATAGGAAATCGATCCTTCGGCGGAGGCGGTGGGAAACTCCCAGCGCTCGCGCGAGCCGGCCTCCGGCGAGAGGGTGAAATCCGGGCTCAAGGCCCAGGTCTCCTTGGACGAGCCGAGCCGCAGCCGCCACGCATCGCTCCAGCGGTCGCCCTCGTGCGTCGCGCGAAGGGCCACGTGCCTTCGATCCCACTCGCTCGCCCCACCGGTGGAATCCTGGATGGAGCGCTGGTAGAGGAGCCCCTCCAGAGCGAACCGGTGCGAGGCCCAGCGTCCCAGGTCGGCGCGAAGCGCGTACCGCGAAGACACCGAGCGGTCCAGCGGCGCCAACCCGTCCGCCTGATTTCTCGTGTACGAGGCGTAGAAACGCCGGTGGAACAAGCCTGTCTGGAAGCGCGCTCCGGTGAGCTGCGTGTCTCCGCTACCCTTCCTATAGAGGAGGGTGGTCCTGGATGCCCCGCTGCGGGTGGTGTCCCCCGGGGCGGCGGGCGTGGAGGGCCCTCTCGGGACCGGGCCGGCCAGGAGTCCCCCGGGTTCGCGGAAATCGCCGGGCTCCGCGGGGAGCTCGATGGAATCCAGGTCGAGCAGATCGGTGCCGTTGGTCCGGGGATCATCCAGCGCGAAGGCGAGCCACGGAGCTCCCCACCCGAGCGCGATCGAGCCGATCAAGGACTCGTCCGTGGCGCGCTCGCCCTCCCGGATCCAGCCGTCCAGGCGGACGGGGCCGCCTCCGTCGGGAAGCGAGAGGGAGCCCTGGGACGGGCCGAAAAGCGGAAGAGGCGCCAGGAACGCCGCCCAGCGGAGGGGAAGAACGTTCTCCAGGGACGCGGCGCCGGCCTTTCGCTCGTCGATCAGGTCGATCACCCGGAGCGCGGGGACCCGGCGCGTGGTATCGGCCTCGAGGGGCGCGGACCGGACGCGCGTGGAATCGGTCGCGGGCGGCCCGGTGCGCGCGCGCGTGGTGTCGACCGCGGCGGGCGCGCTGGGCGGGCGCCACACCGGCGG
>DASQBE010000157.1:0-42240 GCA_035635355.1 Binatia bacterium
CTGCGCGTGGACGGGGGCTACGGTCAGCAGATCACGTTCGACTCCGGGGCGACGCTCCGGGGGCAGGACGTCTTCTCGGGCTCGCCCCAGGCCTGGCGCCGCGTCGTGGCGGACCTGTCCGCCTATTCCGGCCCGGTTCAACTGCGGTTCCGGTTCTCGAGCAACGAGATCGATCAGCCGTTCGACTTCAACTCGGGGCTCCTCGCCCGCTTCTACGAGGGCTGGTACGTGGACGCGGTCTCGGTCGGTCCACGGATCGACCCGGGTCCCCCCCGGCGCGTCCTCTCGCTCAAGGGCGGTCCGAATCCGTTCCGCGTGAAGAACGGCTTCACGTCCTCCGTGACGTTCCGGTTCAGCGCGGCGGACGGGCTTCCGCACCCCGGCCTCACTCCGCAAGTAAAGGTCTACGATCTGCGGGGACGGCTGGTGGTCACGCTCGACGCGGCGCCGGACGGCATCATCCCCAGTGAATTCCACGCCAGCTGGAACGCCCAGACCCCCAAGGGCGGCCTCGCGGCATCGGGCATCTACTTCGCGAAGATCGACATCCTGGGCCATACCGAAAGCATCCGCCTCGTCCTGCTCCGGTAACCGAGTTGATCCTGGGGCGGGGCGCATGGCTGGGGGCCGCGATCGCGGTATTGCTTCACGCCGCGCCGGCTCTGTCGGCTCCGGTTTCTTCCCGGGAGATCCTGTCCGCCCGCGCGGCGCGCGACGCGGCTCGCCAGGCCTGGCTCCGCGAGCGGTGGAGCGGGTCCCTGTCCGCCCTGCGGACCGCGCAGGCGCGTCTGGATCTGGCCTCCACCCGGTACAGCACGGCCCTCGACGGCGCTCCCTTGCCATCCGCCGTGCCCCTTCGCGAGCGCGCCGCATGGACCGAGGTCGCGATGGATCTCGCCGAGCGGAGCGCCTGGTCGAGGGCGCTGGCCCTGCTGCGTGGCCCGCTCGATTCACCCGCGGCGGTTCTGCCGGTCGAGGCCCTGGCGGCGGGTGAGGCGGAGTCCGCCGCCTCGGGGCTTCGCGTGCTGGCCTGGAGCCCCGAGCGCGCCCCGCAAGGAGCCCGAGCCAGAGACGAGGCGGGACTCTTCGTGGCGGCGACCCTCTCCGATTCCGCGGGAGCCCCCCGGGCGGCCCGGGCGGCCCGGTGGCTCCTCCTCGGGGACCAGCGCCCCTTGACCGCGCGCTCCTGGGCGCGGCTCTCCCTCGTGCGCTCGCTCGCCGCCTCCGGCGAGCCGTTGCTCGCGCGCGCGATCCTGGCGCGGGCGTCCTCGCGAACCATCCAGGAGACCCTTCTTCTCGCGGACCTGACCGCCGCGTCCCTGGACACCACCTCGGCCGCGCGCCTCCTGGTCGCGACCGCGGCGCGGAGCGACCTGGCGACCGCCGACCGGTACGCCGCCGCGAAGAAAGCGGGCGGATGGCTCCTCGGCCCCTCCGCGGATTCGCTGGGGGAGCGCGAGTGGATGGGCCTCCTCCGCGCCCTCGCCGACGTCGGGGAGCCCTCGCTCGCGCTCCGCCTCCTGGACGCGCGCCGGAAGACGGCGGATCCGGCCGCGGCGTCCGATCGGGACGAGCTCAAGGCCACCTTGCTGTACAAGGCGCACCGGTACGAGGCCGCCGGCGCGGCGTACCGCGCCCTGCTGGCGCGCGGGAAGCGCCCGGCCCCGGCCCGTGGCGATTTGGAGCTGGGCCTCGCGCGCGCTCTCCGGGCCCAGAGGCAGTTCGATTCCGCCGACGCCGCGTTCGTGACCGCCACGGCGCTCGACAGCGCCGGAACGACGCGGGAAACGGCGGCCTGGGAGCGCGCGCGGGAATGGGAGGACCAGAAGCCGCCGAAGGAGGCGGCGTTGATCTTGCGGTGGGCGCGCGCGCGGATCACCACTCCGGCCTCGGCCGCGATGGCGCGCGTGCACGAGGCGATCTCGTGGATCCGCGCCGACTCGCTCGCGGCCGCGGATTCCGTCCTGGCCGGCCCCGGCCCCGAGGACGCGCGCGTGCTCTTCTGGCGCGGGTGGATCGCGTCATCCCGGGGAGATTCCGCGCGGGCCTTCGCGGCGTACCGCCGCGCGTGGGAAGCGGACCCGTGGTCCTACGAGGGCGTGCGGGCCCGCGAGCTCTGCGGCCTTCCGGTCGAGGCGACGCAGGGCGTGCCGGAGGCGAGGGCCCGACACGGCGCCCGGCCCACGGCGCCTCCTCCCCTTCAAGCCCGCGTCCTGAACGTGGTCGGGTTCCGCGACCTGTCGCTCGAGATGATGCGGGCGTGCGCGATGGGGGAGGCGGAGCCTCGCGCGAACGGCTGCATCGACGCGCTCGAGGAGGAAGGCATCTTCCGGGTCGGGCGCGCGGACCTGAACCTGGACCTGCGCCTGCGATTCCCGCCCGCGTTCGCGGGCGCGGTCTTCCGGGCCTCGGAGGAGGAGAGCCTGAGCGCGCCCTTTATCTGGTCCATCATGCGCCAGGAAAGCGGGTACAATCCCGCGGCCCGCTCGCGCGCCGGGGCGCTGGGACTCCTTCAGCTCATGGTCCCGACGGCCTCGCGCCTGGCGGGACGCCCGATCGCGGAGGCGGCGCTTCCGGACCCCGACTTGAACGTCCGGCTGGGCGCGATGTATCTTCGCCGGCTCGCGCGCGAATTCGGAGATCTGCGCCCCGTGGCGGCGGCGTACAACAGCGGGGAAGACGCCGTGCGGCGCTGGATCGCCCCCCGCCCGCGGATCGACGACTTGTGGGTGGAGCTGATCCCCTACTGGGAGACGCGAGGCTACGTGAAGCAGACTTACGCCGCGATGCGGCGCTACGAGGCGGTCTATGACGCGTCCCCGGCTCGCTGAGAGGCGCGTGTGCTGCTAGCGGCCGAGCTGAAACGCAAGGCCATCCATCTCGCTTCGCTCTCCATTCCCATCGCCTATTACCTGAGCCCCCAAGCCTGGACGAGGACCTGGGAGAAGGTCCTTCTGGCCTCGGTGATCGTCTCGCTCGCGATCGAGGTGTTCCGGCTCCACAATCCCCGCATCCGGAGCGTCTTTCGTCACTTCTTCGGCGAGCTGCTCCGGAACCACGAGGATGCCTCGCTCCTGGGCTCGACGTACCTGCTCATCGCCGTGCTCCTCACGATCCACCTCTTCGAGAAGCCGGTCGCGGTCCTGGCCCTGGGGTTCCTGATCCTCGGCGACACGGTGGCCGCGATCGTGGGGAAGTCGATCGGGAAGCACCGGCTCCTCGGGGGAAAGACGGTGGAGGGAAGCCTCGCCTGCTTTCTCGTGTGCTTCGCGCTCACGTTCCTGATGCCCGGGATTCCCTTCTACGTGGGGGTGGTCGGGGCCCTGACCGCCACCCTTTTCGAGCTCCTGCCCATCCCGCTCGACGACAATTTCCGCATCCCGCTCTCCGCCGGCTTCGCGATGGAGCTTCTGCTCCGCTGATCGAGACATCCCGGGACCCCCAGGGTTCTTCTACTATCTAGATGGGTGAATCTGGCTTGACACGGCCCGCATCCGATCCATAGACTCCGGCCTCGGGCAGAGCGGTGGGGGATCCACCCGGAGGACGGTAAACGATTTTGCACCAACTAGTTGCGAGTGCTTCCCGATGTCGAGAACCCCGGCGGCTTCGCGCTCCTGGGGTTTCGCTGTATGGGGCAAAGAACGAGAAGGAGCGATGGTTCTCAACCTGATTTCACGCGTCTTCGGAACGAAGCATGAGCGCGACATCAAGCGCATGTGGCCGCTCGTGGAGGAGATCAACGAGCAGTACGGGCGTTTGCGCGAGCTTCCCGACGAGGCGCTCCGCCAGAAGACGGCGGACTTCCGCGCCCGGCTCGAGGCCGGCGAGACCGAGGACTTAGTCCTGCCCGAGGCCTTCGCCGTCGTCAAGGAGACCTGCCGGCGCCTGGTGGGACAGACCTGGGACGTGGTCGGCATCCCCATCACGTGGGACATGGTGCCCTTCGACGTCCAGCTCCTGGGCGCGCTGGTGCTCCACGAAGGGAAGATCGCCGAGATGGCGACCGGCGAGGGCAAGACGCTGGTCGCCACCATGCCGATCTACCTGAACGCGATCCGCGGCGAAGGCGTCCACCTCATCACGGTGAACGATTACCTGGCGCGCCGCGACAGCGAGTGGATGGGGAGGATCTTCACCTTCCTCGGCCTGACCGTCGGCTGCATCCAGAACGGGATGGATTTCGCCGAGCGGCGCGGCGCCTACGCGTGCGACATCACGTACGGCACCAACAACGAATTCGGCTTCGACTACCTCCGCGACAACATGGCGCGGCACCGCGAGCACCGCGTCCAGCGCGGGCACCACTACGCGATCATCGACGAGGTGGATTCGGTCCTGATCGACGAGGCGCGGACGCCGCTCATCATCTCGGGCCCGGTCGAGCACAGCATCCAGAAATACGACGAGATGAAGCCCGACGTGGAACGGCTCGTCCGGACGCAGGGACAGCTGGTGAACCGGATCCTGGCCGACGCCGAGGGCATGCGCCAGGACAAGGAGCACGAATGGGAGGCGGGCTTCAAGCTCCTGCAAGTGAGCCGGGGAGCGCCCAAGAACAAGCGGTTCGCCAAGCTCATGTCGGACGAGCCCGCGATGAAGCGCCTCATCCAGAAGATCGAGCTCGAGCTGATCCGGGACAAGCGCATGCAGGAGGCCGACGAAGAGCTCTACTACTCGATCGACGAGAAAAACCACTCGATCGATCTCTCCGAGCAGGGCCGGGAGCTTCTCTCGCAGCGGGACCGGAACCTATTCCTTCTCCCCGACCTCGCGACCGAGCTGAGCGCGATCGACGAGGAGGAGTCGTCGACGCCGGCCGAGAAGGTCTCGAAGAAGCGCGATCTCGAGCGCCTCCACGCGGAGCGGAGCGAGAGGGTCCACAACATCTTGCAGCTCCTGCGCGCGTACTCGCTCTACGAGAAGGACGTGGAGTACGTGGTGCAGGACGGGAAGATCCTCATCGTGGACGAGTTCACCGGGCGCCTCATGCCGGGGCGCCGCTACTCGGACGGGCTGCACCAGGCGATCGAGGCGAAGGAGAGCGTGCGGGTGGAGGGAGAGACCCAGACGCTCGCGACGATCACCATCCAGAACTACTTCCGGCTCTACGCCAAGCTGGCGGGCATGACGGGAACCGCCGAGACCGAGGCGCAGGAATTCTGGCACACGTACAAGCGCGACGTGGTCGTGGTTCCCACGAACCAGCCGGTGCGCCGCGTCGACTACGACGACGTCATCTTCAAGACCCGGCGCGAGAAGTACAACGCGCTGGTCGAGGAGATCGCCGAGCTGCACCAGGGCGGGGTCCCGGTTCTGGTGGGCACGATCAGCGTGGAGGCCTCCGAGACCCTGAGCCGCCTCCTGAAACGGAAGGGCGTTCCGCACCATGTGTTGAACGCCAAGTACCACCAGCAGGAGGCCGAGATCGTCGCGCAGGCCGGGCGGAAGGGCGCCGTGACCATCGCCACCAACATGGCCGGCCGCGGAACCGACATCAAGCTCGAGGCGGGCGTGATCCGCTGCGGCCGCGAGTGCTTCTCGGGCTCGGTGAGCCGGCTCGACCACGGCGTCTGGAGGCAGGTGGCCCACTGCAAGGAGGACGTCACGTGCGGCCTCCACATCCTGGGCACCGAGCGCCACGAGAGCCGGCGGATCGACCGCCAGCTGCGCGGCCGCGCGGGACGCCAGGGGGACCCGGGCAGCTCGCGCTTCTATCTCTCGCTCGAGGACGACCTCATGCGCCTCTTCGGCTCCGAGCGGATCGCGGGGATCATGGAGCGGCTGGGCGTGCAGGAAGGGGAGGTCATCGAGCACGGGCTGGTCACGAGCGCGATCGGACGGGCGCAGAAGCGCGTCGAGGCGCACAATTTCGACATCCGGAAGCACCTCCTCGAATACGACGACGTGATGAACCAGCAGCGGACCGTGATCTACGCGCAGCGGCTCCGCGCGCTCGAGGAGGCCGACCTGAAGGAGTCGGTCCTCGAGATGATGGAGGGGATCGTCGACGACCGCGTGACCTCCTACCTCCCGCCCAGCGAGCGCTGGGACGAGGAGGATCTGAAGAAATTCCTGAACGAGATCAGCCAGATCATGCTCCGGGCCGCGGAGATGCCGGATTCGGGAGATCGACATCCGTCCGCCGAGGAGGTCCGGGCGTGGGCCCAGGAGCGCGTCCGGAGCGCGTACGAGGAGAAGGAGCAGGAGATCTCCGAGCCGATCATGCGCGAGCTGGAGCGCCAGGTGTTCCTGAACGTGATCGACGAGCACTGGATGGATCACCTCCGCGAGATGGACCACCTGCGCGAGGGGATCGGGCTCCGGGCCTACGGGCAGCGCGATCCCCTCGTGGAGTACAAGCGCGAGGCGTTCTCGATGTTCGAGGTGCTGACGGGCTCGATTCGCGAGGAGACGGTGCGGACCCTGTTCCGCGCCAACCTCGTGATGGAGCCCACGCCGGGCGGACCGCCGCCCGCAGCAGCTCGGCGCGACGCGGCGCGGCCCGCGGCGGCCGAGCCCCGGCTGCTCGCGCCCCGGGTGCGCGCCACGCCCAAGTCGGAGTCGCACGCGGCGGTGTCCGCGTTCGGCACCCCCGAGGCGGCGGGCGGCGCGTCCGCGCCGTCGGATTCGCCTCGAGCCCCGGTGGTCGCGCAGGAGTCGAAGGTCGGAAGAAATGATCCCTGCCCGTGCGGCAGCGGGAAGAAATACAAAAAGTGCCACGGCGCATAGACCGGAGGGAGCCATGGACGACAACGTTCGCGAAATGATGTTTCTCATCGTGGAACAGCTCAAAGCGTACGTGGACGGGAACGAGGACGCCCTGCTGGAGCTGACGCAGGTCCTGGATTCCGGGAATCATGACGCCGATGTGGTGAACCAGGCGTTCGAGATGATCTTCCGCGCGCTCGAGCCCTATTCACGCGAGGATTACCCCGGCGAGCCGCGCGTGTCGCGCAAGCACGTTCGGGTGCCGACCGGTCCCGAGCGGGCCCTTCTCTCCTCGCCCGCGTACACGTATTTCTTCCGGCTGAGCGAGTCGGGCCGCGTCACGCCCGAGCAGTTCGAGGAGATCATGGCGCGCGCCCGGGACGAGGGCGGCTCCCTGGACAGCGAGGCGAAGGCGGAGGAGCTGGCGACCGAGGTGCTGATCCACTGGTTCGACGAAGAGCACGGGATCCCCTTCGATCCCGGCAACCCCCAGACCGCGCATTGACCGTGACCCCGAAGAAGGCGGTCCAGGCGGTCCCCGAGGAGAACGCGAAGCCCGCGAAGAAGCCCGCCGCCAAGGCGAAGGCCAAGGCGAAGGCCAAGCCCAAGCCCAAGGCGGCCCCGCGCGCGGAGCGGAAGGGGAAGAGCCTCGTCATCGTGGAATCCCCGGCGAAGGCGCGGACCATCGGCAAGTACCTGGGCCCGGGCTTCGAGGTGCGCGCCTCGAACGGGCACGTGCGCGATCTCCCCAAGAGCAAGCTCGGGGTCGATATCGAGCACGGATTCCAGCCCTCCTACATCCTCATCAAGGGGAAGGCGAAGATCCTGAAGGAGCTGAAGCAGAGCGCCCGCCAGGCGAGCACCATCTACCTGGCCCCCGATCCCGACCGCGAGGGAGAGGCGATCGCGTGGCACCTGGCCGAGACCCTGGGGAACGGGTCGGACGACCGGATCCAGCGGCTCGCGTTCTACGAGATCACGAAGCGCGGCATCCTCTCGGCGCTCGATGCGCCGCGCACGATCGACATGAACAAGGTGCACGCCCAGCAGGCGCGGCGCGTGCTCGACCGCCTGGTGGGATATCAGGTGAGCCCGTTCCTCTGGAAGACGATCCGCTACGGTCTCTCGGCGGGGCGCGTCCAGTCGGTCGCGCTTCGGCTGATCTGCGAGCGCGAGGAGGAAGTGCGCGCGTTCGTGCCCCGCGAGTACTGGACGATCGACGCCGACCTCGCGACGGCCAAGGACGAGCCGTTCCGGGCGCGCGTGCAGAAGAAGGACGGCGAGAAGATCGCCCTGGAGAACGAGGCGCAGGCGAAGGAGGCCGCGGCCGAGCTGACGCGGCAATCCTTCCGGGTCTCCGGCGTGCGCACGCAGGAAAAGAAACGGAATCCGCTGCCCCCGTTCATCACCAGCACGCTCCAGCAGGAGTCGTTTCAGAGGCTCGGGTTCAGCGCGAAGAAGACCATGGTGGTCGCGCAGCAGCTCTACGAGGGGATCGACATTGGCGCCGAGGGGTCCACCGGGCTGATCACCTACATGCGTACCGATTCCACGCGTACCTCTCCCGAGGCACTTGCGGAGGTGCGCGAGTACATCGGATCCAAGTACGGGGCGAATTACCTGCCCGATGAGGCACGAACCTATCGCTCGCGCGAGACGTCGCAAGACGCGCACGAGGCGATCCGGCCGACCTCGGTCGCGCGGACGCCTGCGTCCATGAAGCAGCACCTGGATTCCGACCAATACAGGGTCTACGAGCTGATCTGGCAGCGCTTCGTTGCTTCGCAGATGAACCCGGCCCTCGTGCTCACCACGACCGTCGACATCACCGCGGGGCCGTTTCTCCTGCGTGCTTCGGGCAGCCGGATCAAGTTCGAGGGCTTCACGCGCGCCTACAGCTCCGCCCTGATCGATGCGAAGGCTCAGAGCCCCAGCCCGGGCGATGCCGCCGGTGCCGAAAACACGAGAATCCCGGCGCTCGCCGAGGGCGACGCGTTGAAGCAGCTGGGCGTCCTCCCGGAGCAACACTTCACGATGCCGCCCCCGCGATACACGGAAGCCTCCCTCGTGAAGACGCTGGAGGAGAAGGGCATCGGCCGCCCGAGCACCTACGCGACGATCGTCGGCACCATCCTCACGCGCGACTACGTGCTGCGCGACCGGGGCAAGCTGACCCCGACCGAGCTGGGGATGACGGTGTGGAAGCTCCTCGCGAAGATGTTCGGCGACGTGTTCGAGGTGGAGTTCACGGCGAAGATGGAGCGGGAGCTGGACCGCGTCGAGCACGGGAAGGACGCCTGGGACCACGTGGTCGCGGAGTTCTACGCGCCTTTCCAGAAGGATCTCGTGGAGGCGGAATCCCAGCGCGAGAGCCTCAAGGCCTCGCTCACCGAGGAGTCGGACAAGGAGTGCCCGAAGTGCGGCTCCAAGATGGTGAAGCGCTACGGGCGGAACGGGCCGTTCCTGGCCTGCCCGCGGTATCCCGAGTGCAAGACCACGATGCCGGTCGAAGAGGAGGCCGTGAGCGCCGAGGTGCCCACGCAGCCCTGTCCGCTCTGCGAGAGCCCCATGCGGGTGCGCTCCGGGCGGTTCGGGAAGTTCCTGGCGTGCTCGCGCTATCCGGAGTGCAAGGGGACGCGCCCGCTCGGTCTGGGCGTCCCGTGCCCCGATTGCGGGACCGGGGAGCTGGTCGAGCGCCGCACGCGCCGCGGAAAGGCGTTCTTCGGCTGCAGCCGCTATCCGGAGTGCAAGTTCGGCATCTGGGACCGGCCGCTGAAGCAGCCCTGCCCCTCGTGCGCGTATCCGATCATGGTTCAGAAGCAGACCAAGACGAAAGGCGACTACCTCCAGTGCCCGAAGTGCAAGCATCGCGTCGACGCCGAAGCTTCCGAGGCCGCGAGTGCATCGCTGGATCACTGAGTTCCTCGAGTACATGGGCACCCAGCGGCGCGCCGCGCCCGGAACGCTCCGCGCCTACCGCGACGATCTGACCCGATTCGCGGCGTTCGCGAACGGGAGGCTGGGCGGCGACGCCCGGATTCCCGAGGATCTGACGCCCGAGCTGCTCGCGTCCTTCGCGGCCGCACGGTCGCTCGCCAAGGCGAGCGGGAAGAACCGCCCGATCTCGGCGCGCACCCTCGGCCGCTCGCTCGCCGCGCTTCGCTCCTTCCTCCGGTACCTCGAGCGCCGCGGAAAGACCACGGGCGCGCTGCGGGGGGCGCTTCCGCGCGTGAGCGCGCCGCAACCCCTTCCCTCCGCCATCTCCGAGACGCCGCTGAACGAGCTCATGGACCGCGCGGCCGCGTCGGTGCGCCCGGACGACGTTCGCGGCCTCCGCGCTCTGACCGCCGCCGAGTGGCTCTACGGCTCGGGCCTCCGCCTGAGCGAGCTGACCGGGCTCACCTGGGGGCGCTTCGACGCGCATCGCCGCCTGGCGCGGGTCGTGGGGAAGGGATCGAAGGAGCGGGTGGTCCCGGTGGGCGCGCGGGCCGCGGATACCCTGGCCCGCTACTGGTCGGCGCTCGGACGGAAGCCGACCCCGCAGAGCCCGCTCCTCCCGGGGCGCGGCGACACCGCCGTCTCGGCGCGCACGCTCGAGCGGGACATCCGCGCGTTTCTGACCGGCCTCGGCCCCAACGCGGCGACCCACCCGCATGCCCTCCGGCACAGCTTCGCCACGCATCTCCTCGACCGCGGCGCCGATCTCCGCGCGGTCCAGGAGCTGCTGGGGCACCAGAACCTCGGCACGACGCAGGTCTATACCCACGTGACCCGGCGCCGGCTCAAGGCGGCCTACACGCGCGCCCACCCGCGCGCGTGACCCTCGCTCGAGGAGCGGACGAAATGACGAAGCGGGACCTGCTCTCGTTCGCGGACCTCACGCGGCCGGACGCGGACCGGCTCTTCCGGACGGCCGCGCGGCTCAAGGCGGACCTCCGGGCCGGGAAGGCGCATCACGAGCTGGATCAGCGCTCCCTGGCCCTCATCTTCCACAAGCCCAGCCTGCGCACGCGGCTCTCCTTCGAGGTGGCGATGACCCAGCTCGGTGGCTCCTCGGTCTTCATCACGGAGCGGGAGATCGGCATGGGCCAGCGCGAGTCGGTCTCGGACGTGGCGCGGGTACTGTCCGGATACGTGAACGGGATCATGATCCGCACGTTCGCCCACGACCTGGCCCGGGATCTGGCCCGACACGCGTCGGTCCCGGTGATCAACGGGCTCACCGACTGGCTCCATCCTTGCCAGATCCTGGCCGACCTCTTCACGCTCCTGGAGCACGGCGTGGATCTGGACCGCGCGGTGGTGACCTACATCGGCGACGGGAACAATGTCGCGAATTCCTGGATCGAGGCGGCCCGGCTCTTCGGGCTGGAGGTCCGCATCGCGTGCCCCGAGGGCTACGATCCCGATCCCGCGCTGGTGGCGCAGGTGAAGCGGAGCGGTCCGGGCCGGGTGCGGGTGCTGCGCTCGGCGGGGGAGGCGGCGCAGGGCGCGGACGTTCTCTACACCGACGTCTGGGCCAGCATGGGGCAGGAAGCGGAGCGGGAGAAGCGCCTGCCCGTGTTTCGCTCGTTCCAGATCAACCCCTCGATTCTCCGCATGGCCAAGCCCGGCGCGTGGGTCATGCATTGCCTCCCGGCTCATCGCGGCGAGGAGATCACCGAGGACGTCTTCGAAGGACCCCGATCGATCGTGTTTCCGCAGGCGGAAAACCGGATGCATCTGCAGAAGGCGATCCTGTACGACCTCCTGGTGGCGCGGCCCGCGGGAGCGAAGAAGGGTGTGAAGCGCGCGAAGCGCCCCGCCGCCAAGAAGGGCGTGAAGCGGCGCGCCCGGTGATCCGACGCGCGGTCCTACTCTTAGCCCTGCTCCTCGGCGGGTGCGCCAAGCCCGACTTTCCGCCGGGGGGGCCGGTCGACACGACTCCGCCGCGCGTTCTCGTCACGGTCCCCGCCGACAGCACCACGCGGGTTCCTCCGGGGACCGAGATCGAGCTCCTCTTCTCCGAGCCCATGGACCGCGTCACCGTCCGCGACGGCTTTCACATCTACCCCCCGCCCGGCGCGCCCTCGTACCATTGGAGCGGCCGGCGTCTCCGCGTGTCCTGGGGGGAGCCGCTCGCCGCGGTCACGACGTATCAGGCGTTCCTGAGCGCGGGCGCGCGGGATATGCACGGGGTTCCGCTGGGGGTGCCGATCACGGTCCGGTTCACGACGGGGGATTCGCTGGATCCCGGAAAGATCCGAGGCGTCCTCCGGGCCAAGACGCTTCCCACGAAGGGCGTTCCCATCTGGGCCTATCCGGACTCGCTGGGCTTGAGGCCCGACTTCACGAACGCCACGCCCTCCTACGCGACCGAGACCGACACCTCGGCCGCCTACGCGCTCACGGGGCTGCCTCTGGGCCGGGGATTCACCGTCCATGCCGCCTATGACCTGAACCGGAGCGGCGCGATCGATTCCGCGACCGATATCGTCGCGACCCACCCGTCCGTGATCCGGTTGACACCCGAGCGGCCGGTCGCGGATAGTATCAACATCGTGGCCGTGGACCCTCGCGCGCCGGCGCTCGTGAGCGGGACGGTCTACGCCGCGGATTCCACGTCGCGGTATCGGGTCGAGGCGAAGTCCGATTCGGACACGACCTTCGTGCGGTTCATCGAGCGGAAGGGGCCCGGGGATTACCTGCTGCGAGTCCCGTCGGGCCACTACCGGCTGCGCGCGTACCGCGTGACGGCCACGCCGGGGATTCCGCCGGCGGAGGTTCGACGGGAAGGGATCCTGGCCACGCGTCCGGAGGAGAGCTACGAGCACGTGGACTTCCATTTCGGAACGGACGTGACGCCGCCGCCGAAGCGGTGACGAGCCCGAGGCGGGGAAGCGAGGAGCGGAGCATGGCGGATCCGAAGACGATGTTCGAAGGGCTGGCCGTCGCGCTCGTCACGCCGTTCCGGAGCGGCGCTCTGGATCGCGAGGCCCTGGGCCGCCTGACGACCCACCTCATCGAAGGCGGCGTGACCGCGTTCTATCCCTGCGGCTGCACCGGGGAAGCGACCTCCCTCACGCGGGAGGAGCGGGTCCAGGCGATCCGGACCGTGGTCGAGGCCGCGGGCGGGCGCGCCGCGGTGATCGCGGGGACGGGAACCGCCCTGACCTCCGAGACGATCGAGGTCTCCCAGGAGGCGATCCGCGCGGGCGCGGACGGGGTCATGGTGATCACGCCCTACTCCGTGAAGCCGACCCAGGAGGGGCTCCTGGCGCACTACCGCGCGGTGGCCGATCGCGTGGACTGCCCGGTGGTGCTCTACAACGTGCCGTCCCGGACCGGGGTCTCCATCGCGCCGGAAACGGTGGCCAAGCTGGCGGAGCACCCCCGCATCGCGGCGATCAAGGAGGCGAGCGGCTCGCTGGATCAGGCGAGCGCCATCCGGGCGCGCTGCGACATCGTGATCCTGGCCGGAGACGATTCGCTCTACCTGCCGCTCCTCGCGGTCGGTGCGCGCGGGGTCGTCTCCGTCGCGGGGCAGGTGGCCCCGGGCGAGATGGTCGCGATCCGGACCCACGCCCTGGCGGGGCGCGCCGCGGACGCGGAGGCGGTCCACCGGAAGCTCATGCCGGTGTTCCGCGCCCTCTTCCTCGAGACCAGCCCCGCGCCGGTGAAGCACGCGCTCATGCGCCTCGGATTCACGACGGGAGAGCTTCGCCTGCCCCTCGTCCCGGTGCGGCCGGAGACCGCGGCCGCCGTGGATCAGGCGCTCGAGCGGGCCGGCCTTTCTTCCCCCGCGCGAACGGGCCGCTGACTTAAGCGTGACCCCGATCCCGATTCTCCTGTACGGCGCGAGCGGTCGCATGGGGCAGGCCGTGCGCGCCGTGGCGGCGGAATTTCCGGACGTGCGCCTGGCCGCCTGCGTGTCGCGCTCCCCGGCCGCGGGCGGAGGTCCCGAGGGCTGTGCCTGGATGACCCCCGACCAGCTCTTCTCGGGAGGAGGGAGCTCCCTTCCGGCCGAGACGGTCGTGATCGACGTGAGTCTTCCCGAGGGGACCGCGCGCCTCCTGGACTGGCTCGAGCGATCCCCACGCCCTCTGGTGAGCGCCCCGACCGGGCTCGAGGACCACGAGGAGAAGCGGATCGGCGCGCTCGCGACGCGCGCGCCGGTCCTTCGCGCGACGAACCTGAGCCTGGGAAACGCCGTCGCCCGCGCCATGTTGCGTTCCGTGCCGGAAGCGGCGAGAGGCTTGTTCGATGTCGACATCGTGGAGCATCACCACGCGACGAAGCGGGACGCGCCGAGCGGAACCGCCAGGACGTGGGCGGCGCTCGTCGCATCGAGGCCGGACGCGATCCACTCCATCCGCTCGGGCACCGCGGTGGGGACCCACCGCGCGCTCTTCGCGGGCGCGGGCGAGACCCTCGAGATCGTGCACACGGTCTCCGACCGTTCCGTCTTCGCGCGCGGCGCGATCCGGGCGGCGCGGTTCCTGGCCGGGAAGCCCCCCGGGCACTACACCCTCGAGCAGATGCTCGAACCGTCATGAAGGGGACCTGATCTCGACCATGCGCCTCTCGCGAGCCTTCGTTCCGACCCTGAAGGAGGATCCGGCCGACGCCGACCTGATCAGCCACAAGCTCATGATCCGCGCCGGGCTCCTGCGCAAGCTCGCGGCGGGGATCTATTCGCTCCTCCCGCTCGGATGGCGCGTGGCGCGCAAGGTGGAGCAGATCGTGCGCGAGGAGATGGACCGCGTGGGCTGTCAGGAGATGCGCCTGCCCATTCTCATGCCGGCCGAGCTGTGGAGGGAGACGGGCCGGTGGGAGAAGTACGGCAAGGAGCTCTTCCGCGTCGCGGACCGGCATGAGCGGGAGTACGCGCTCGGACCGACGCACGAGGAGGCCGTCACAGACCTCGTGCGGAGTCACATCCGCTCCTACCGCGACCTGCCGCTGAACCTGTATCAGATCCAGACCAAGTTCCGGGACGAGATCCGCCCGCGGTTCGGCGTGATGCGCGCGCGCGAGTTCCTCATGAAGGACGGCTATGGCTTCCACACCGACGAGGCCCAGCTCGCCACGGCCTACGAGGAGATGCGGGAAGCCTACGCCGCGGTCTTCCGGCGCTGCGGGCTGGAGTTCGTGATCGTGGAGGCCGACTCCGGCGCGATCGGAGGCGACGTGAACCACGAGTTCATGGTCACCGCCGACTCGGGCGAATCCCTGATCTTCTCGTCTCCCTGCGGATACGCGGCCTCCTCCGAGAGCGCCAAGTACAAGGTCGAGGCGGGGGCCGACGAGAAGGAAGCGCCCCTCACGAAGCGGGACACGCCCGGGCGAAAGACCGTCGAGGAGGTCTCGGCGTTCCTCGGCGTCGAGCCCGCGCGGCTCCTGAAATCACTCGTGTTCTTCGCCGGCGCGGATCCGGTGCTGGCGGTGGTCCCGGGGGATCGCGAGCTCAACGAGGCCAAGCTCGGCCGCGTGCTGGGACATCCCGCGCCCCGTTTGGCCAGCGCGGAGGAGATCCAGCGGCTCACGGGGGGGCCGATGGGCTTCACCGGGCCGGTCGGGGTCCCGGATTCCTTGCGCACGGTCCTGGACGCTTCCTTGCAAGAAAATCGGAATTACGTGACGGGAGGGAACGCCGCCGACACGCACCTCGTGAACGTGCGGCTGGGACGGGACGTGCTCGCCCGGGAGCGGGCCGACCTCACGACCGCGCGGGAAGGAGACCTGTGCCCGCGCTGCGGGGAAGCCATGCGGGTGGGGCGCGGGATCGAGGTGGGCCACATCTTCAAGCTGGGGACGAAATACTCGGAAGCCATGGGCGCCCGCTATCTGGACGCCGAGGGGGCCGAGCGCACGATCGTGATGGGCACCTATGGGATCGGAATCACCCGCACGGCGGCCGCGGTCATCGAGCAGCTCCACGATCCGAACGGCATCCTGTGGCCCTACTCGATCGCCCCGTACCACGTGCACCTGGTGCCGGTGAACGTGAACCACGAGGAGACCCGGCGGGTCGCGGAGTCGATCTACGGGGCGCTATGCGGATGGGGCGTCGAGACCCTGATCGACGACCGGGACGAGCGCCCCGGGGCCAAGTTCAAGGACGCGGACCTGATCGGCGTGCCGCTACGCGTGACGATCGGGGAGAAGGGGCTGAAGGACGGGGTCGTCGAGCTTCGCGACCGGAAAACGGGTCAGACCGACCGGGTGCCGGCCGGAGACGCCGCCGCCGAGTGCCGGAAGCGGGTCGAAGAGGCCCTCAGGAAGCTTTCGCCGTCCGGTTGACCATCCGCGCCAGGCGGGACTTGCGGCGATTCGCGACCGCCTTGTGCAGCACGCCCTTCTTGACCGCGCGGTCCAGCTTGGCGCCCACCGACCTCATAAGTTCCGCGTTGGCAGGCTCTTGCTTGGCTCGCTTGAGAAGGGTCTTCAGCTCCGACTTGACCGCCAGGTTGCGCTTCTGGTCCCGCAGATTGGTGCTCACTCGTTTCACGGCTGATTTGTGGCGAGGCATCGCTCCTCCGAGAAGACCACGTCGAACGACACGAATGTGTAAGCCGTTAGAATATCTGGGGATCACCGGGCTGTCAACAGCCCTGGCTGATTTCGCCGTGCTATACTCGCTCGGATGGCCCCGCGTCTTCGAAAACGCCCCGGCGATTCCCGAGTCCCGCCCGAGTCCGAACCGAACCCGGAAGAGCTGAAACGAAAGATCGCGGCGCTCCCCACGCTGCCCGGTGTCTACGTGTTCAAGGGCGCGGGAGGGCGCGTGCTCTATGTGGGCAAGGCCAAGCGGCTGGATCAGCGCGTGCGGTCCCATTTCCAGAGCCCCGACCTCATCGGGCCGCGCCAGGTCGCGCTCACCCGCAAAGTCCGGGACCTGGACTTCATCGCCGTGGATTCCGAAGGGGACGCGCTTCACCTCGAGGCCACGCTGGTGCGCGAGCATCAGCCGCCCTACAACATCCGCCTCAAGGACGACAAACGATATCCCTACATCCGCGTGTCCTGGCAGGAGCCGTATCCGCGCATGTCGCTCGTGCGGCGGATCGAGCGTGACGGGGCCCGTTACTTCGGGCCCTACACGGAGGTCAAGGCGCTCCGCCAGCTCCTGCGCATGACCCAGACCATCTTCCCCATGCGCTCCTGTCAGGACATCGACGCCCACATCGCGGCGCGCCGCGAGTGTCTCGATTTCCACATCGGCCGGTGCACGGGGCCGTGCATCGCGATGCAGACCCAGGCGGAGTACCGGGCGATGGTGGAGCAGTTCTGCGATTTCCTGGCGGGGAAGCGCGAGCACGTGGTGGTGACGCTGCAGGCGCTCCAGAAGGATGCGGCGGCGCGGCGCGAGTACGAGCGGGCCGGGCGGATCCGGGACCAGGTGCGAGGCATCGAATCGATCCTCGCGCGGCAGCGCGTGGTGGATCTGAGCGGACCGGAAGCGGACGTGGTGGGCGTGGCCCGTCAGGGAGAGGCCGCGTGCGCCGTGATCTTCAAGGTTCGCGAGCGTCGGGTGCTCTCGCGCGACGTGCGGTGGCTCTCCGGGGCGGGCCACACGGACGACCCGGAGCTTCTGCGCGCGTTCCTCACCCTCTACTATACGAGGGCGGAGCAGGTCCCCGGCTGCGTGCTGGTGGAGGTGGAGCCCGAGGAGACGAAGCTGCTCGAGGAGGTTCTCTCGAGGGCTTCGGACACGGCGGTGCGCGTCCGCACCCCGCGCGGCCCGGCCGAGCGCGCCCTGGTGCGCACGGCGCGCCGGAACGCCTCGCTCCTCCTGGGACGCGAGTCGGACGAGGGGGAGGACGCGCGCCCGCTCCGGGCGAACGAGTTCGAGGAAGCCCTCGAGCTCCAGCGCGAGCTCGCGCTCGCGCACCTGCCGCGGCGGGTCCGGTGCTTCGACGTTTCCACCATCCAGGGACGCCACACGGTGGCTTCGATGGTCACGTTCCGGGACGGCACGCCGTTCAAAGGGGAATATCGGAGGTTCCGGATCGCTTCGGTCGCGGGCCAGGATGACTTCGCCTCGATGGCGGAGGCCGTGGGGAGGCATGCGGCGCGGGTCCAGGAGGGGGAGATCGAGCCGGCCGACCTCGTGGTGATCGACGGCGGCGTGGGCCAGCTCGAGGCCGCGCGCGGCGCGGCTCGGGGGACGGCGCTGGAGCGGGTGCCGTTCATCGGCCTCGCCAAACGCCTCGAGGAGATCTTCATTCCGGGCCGGCGCGACTCCCTGGTCCTCCCGCGCCGGTCTCCGGCGGTCAAGCTCCTCATGCGGATCCGGGACGAGGCGCACCGGTTCGCGATCGGGTACCACCGCCTCGTGCGGACCAAGGCCGCGCGCGCCTCCGCGCTGGACGGGATCCCGGGGCTCGGGCCGAAGCGCCGCGCCCTCCTGCTGCAACGGTTCGGCTCGCTGGAGCGGATGCGCCGGCAGCCCGCGGGCGCCCTCGCCGCGGTGCCGGGAATCGGACTCCGCATGGCGGAGCGCATCCTGCGCGAGATCGGCCAGACGAACGGAGCCAGCGCGTGATCGAGAGGCTGGAGGTGGCGTGGGTGAGCGTGACCAGCGAGCTCGGACCCGTCTGGATCCTCGCGACCCAGTCCGGGCTCCGGGGCCTGGGGCTCGGAGGCCGGGAGGCGCCCTCCACCCGCGAGGCGCGCGCCCTCGGGATCCACTACGTGAAGCGGCCCCGCTGGACCGATCCGGCGCGGCGGGCGCTGGAGGGGTACTTCGGGGGAAAGGCCCCCGCGCTGGACCTGAAGCTGGATCTCGCCGAGGGGTCGCCCTTCGAGCGGCAGGTCTGGGAAGCCACGCGCCGCGTTCCCTACGGCACGGTCGTCTCCTACGGGATGCTCGCGGGCCGGCTCGGTCTCCCGGGCGCCGCCAGGGCGGTGGGAAACGCCCTCGGAAAGAATCCGATCCCCATCGTGGTTCCCTGTCATCGCGTGATCCACGGCGATCGCTCGATCGGCGGCTTCTCGAGCGGCCTTCGCTGGAAGCGGTTCCTCCTCGAGCTGGAGCGAGGTCAGCTCGAGCTGGGCCCATGAATCCACCCCGGAGCGTTCTCGGCGACAAGATCCGGCTGTTCCGGGAGCACCTGAGCCTGGAGCGGAGGCTCGGCGACAACACCGTGAGCGCTTACGTGAAGGATCTCGAGCAGTACGACGCCTTCCTGGTCGGGCGCGGCAAGCGAAGCGCGAGCGCGGTGCGGGTCGAGGAAGTGGAGGCCTACGTCGCCGAGCGGTCCTGGGCGGCCTCGACCGTGGCGCGAAAGATCGCCTCGCTCCGCGCGTTCCATGAGTTCTTGCGCCGGCGGGGTCTCGGGGAGGAGAATCCCGCGCTCCAGGTAAGGCCCCCGCGGAAGTCCCGGCCCCTCCCGGACGTGCTGACCGTCCCCGAGATCGAAGCCCTTCTGGGCGCCCCCCGGGGCGAATCGCCGCCGGCGATTCGCGACCGGGCGCTCCTCGAGGTGGCCTATGCGACGGGGCTTCGGGTGAGCGAGCTGGTGCGGCTCACCCTGGAGGAGGTGGACCTCGAGGAGGATCTGGTGCGGTGCTTCGGAAAGCGCTCGCGCGAGCGGATCGTGCCCTTCGGGGGCAAGGCCAAGCGGGCCCTGACGCGATACCTCGAGGGCGCCCGCGCGCACTTCATCAAGGACCGCGGCGAGCGCGCCCTCTTCTTGACGCGGCTGGGCCGGCGCTTCACGCGCATGGGGTACTGGAAGCTTTTGGAGGGATATCGGAAGACGGCGGGCCTCGCGCGGCCGATCTCCCCCCACACGCTTCGCCACTCCTGCGCGACGCACCTCTTGGAGGGAGGATGCGATCTCCGCGTCGTCCAGGAGTTCCTGGGGCACCGCTCGATCGAGACGACGAGGATCTACACCCATCTGGACCGTAACTATCTGCGCGTGGAGTATAAGCAGTTCCATCCGCGCGCCTGACGCGTTGGCCGGCATCGGGGAGGGTTCCGTGAACGTACGTGTGGTGGGAATCGCGATGGTTTGCGCGGGGTTGCTCGGAGCGCCCCTTCGAGCCGGCGCCGGGGAGCTTTCCGACCTGGCTCGCGCGTCCGCGGCCGAGACGATGATGCGGCGGCAGCCCGCGCCCGTGTCGCCGCGGACGGCGCCGACGCTGCGCCGGCAGCGGAAGGGCACGATCAGCCTCGGGGGGCAGGTGGGGTACGGCGTGGTTCGGGGCTCCTCGGAGCTGAACGACCACTACGACCGCGGGGTCGGGTACTCCGTCCGGTTCCGCTACATGCTGAGCCGGCGGGCGGCGCTCGGGTTCTCCTTCGAGAACCAGCACTACGGGCCGCGCGCGGGCCTACCCCTGAGCACGGATCCCTTCGCGGCGAAAGACAGCTCGGTGGCCGTGACCACCGTCGCGACCGAGGCGGTCGTGTACTTCCATCGCGAGCGCGAGACCACGCCCTACCTCACCGCGGGGCTGGGATTCGCGAGCCCGAACGTGTTGTACGAGACCAAGGAGTCGCGCCGCCTGGACGAAGGCCCATTCCTCGTGGTGGGAGCCGGCATCGAGCGCTTCCTTCGCCCGCGCCTCGCGCTGGATCTCTCCATTCGCGGCTTCACCGAGGTGGGGAACTCGGAGCTCACTCTGTTCTCCCAGGCGGCCGTGGGGATCCATTTGTACCCGGGAGACTGATCGTTGAGGGTCACCTTCTGGGGCGCCGCGCGAACCGTCACGGGATCCAAGCACCTCCTCACGGGCCGGTCGGGCGTGATGCTGCTCGATTGCGGCCTCTTTCAGGGAAGGCGGGCGGAAGCGGAGGCCCGGAACCGGGCGCTTCCGTTTTCCGCGGCCACCGTGGATTGCATGATTCTATCGCACGCGCACATCGACCACTCGGGGGCCATTCCGTTCCTCTGCAAGCAGGGGTTCGCGGGGCCGATCCATGCCACCGCGGCGACCGCGGACCTGTGCCGCGCGATGCTTCTCGACGCGGCCCACATCCAGGTCAAGGACGCCGAGTTCGTGAACCGTCACCACCGCAAGCCCTCCCAGACGCCGGTGACGCCTCTCTACACGCCGGCGGACGTGGAGCGGGCGCTCACCCAGCTCGTTCCGCACGCGTACGAGGAGCCCTTCGAGCCGCTCGAGCGCGTGCATGTCTCCCTTCATGAGGCGGGTCACATCCCGGGCTCGGCGTTCGTGAGCGTCGGTTGGGAAGAGAACGGAAGGGCGGGCTCGCTCGTCTTCTCGGGAGACCTGGGGCGGTCCCACCGGCCGATCCTCCGCGATCCGGCTCCGCTTCCGAAGGCGGACTATCTCGTGATCGAGGGAACGTACGGCGGGAAGCATCACCCGGACGAGGTCACCCTGCACGAGGCCCTGGAGCGGGTGGTTCGCGGCGCCCTGGAGCGGAAGGGCCGCGTCGTCATCCCCGCCTTCGCGGTGGGACGGACCCAGGAGGTCGTGCACGCGCTCGACCGCCTGTTCACCTCGGGCCGGGTTCCGGAGATCCCCATCTACGTCGACAGCCCGCTTGCGTCCGAGATCCTCGTGGTCGTGGGGCGCCATCCCGAAGTCTACGACGACGAGACGGTGGCGGCGCTCCGCCGCGGCGAAGACCCTCTCGGCATGCGCCGGATCACGCTGGTGCGCGACGCCGAGGACTCGAAGAAGCTGAACGAGAAGCCGGGCACGTTCATCACCATCGCGGCCTCCGGGATGTGCGAGGGCGGGCGCGTCCTCCATCACCTCAAGCACACCGTCTCCGATCCGAAGCACACCATCGTCATCGTGGGCTACCAGGCCGAGGGGACGCTGGGGCGCCGCCTGGTGGAGCGCCGCGAGGAGGTGCGCATCTTCGGCGAGCCCTACCCGCTCCGCGCCACCGTCGAGGTGCTGAACGGATTCAGCGCGCACGCCGACCACGACACGCTCGTGGCGCAGGCCCGGTCGTGCGGCGCGAAGAAGGGCTGCGCCATCGTCCACGCGGATCTGGAGCGTGCGGAAGCGCTGCAGGCCGGCCTCGCTCCAGGAATCACGGCGCGCATCCCCTCGGAGGGGGACGTTTGGGAGCTCCGATGATCCGCCCCGCGGGGCGCGCGCCGCGCGCGGGATTCCGCGTCGGGGACCGCGTGCATCACAAGGAATTCGGCGAGGGCCTGATCGTGGAGGTGCGCGAGCGGGACGGATTCGAGGTGCTGGAGATCGCGTTTCCCGACGGCATCCGGAGGCTCACGTCCCTCTACCCGCTCGAGACGGCCCGCGGCCAGGGCCGTCCGCGGGTCCCGGGCGCGCCGGCGGCGGAAGCGGAGCAGGCGCCCCCGCCGCTCTCGGGGGGGCTGGCGGTTCCGGCCCGTTCCCAGTTCCACGTGGCCGGCGAGTCGGAGGAGCTCTTCCGGAGGCTCCTCACGGGTCCCTTCGACGATGCCCGCGATTTCGAGCTGAGGCTACGGATCGAGCGGTTCACCCTGCACCGGGGGTTCGACCGGCTGCTCTCGCTCGACCTCCTCCACGACGTGCAGAAGTACGACCACCAGAGCGCCGCGTGCATGACCGTGCTTCGCCGGATGCGCGGGCGCGCGCTCCTCGCGGACGAGGTCGGGCTGGGCAAGACGATCGAGGCCGGCATCATCCTCAAGGAGTATCTCCTGCGCGGGCTGGTGCAGCGCGCGCTCATCCTCGTGCCCGCGTCGCTGGTGGAGCAATGGGACCAGGAGCTGCGCCGCAAGTTCGACCTGGAGTTCGCGGTCCTGAAGCACGGGACCGCGTGGTGGGAGGAGCCGCTCCTGCTCGCCTCGATGGATACCGCGAAGCTCCTGCGTCACCGGGACAAGGTGGCCGCGGCTTCGTTCGACCTCGTCGTGGTGGACGAAGCGCACCGCCTCAAGAACCAGAAGACCCTGGCCTGGAAGTTCCTCGACCGGCTCGCGCCCCGCTACATCCTGCTCCTGACGGCGACGCCGGTGCAGAACGACCTGCACGAGCTCTACAACTTGATCCAGCTCCTTCGGCCCGGGCTCCTGGGCACCTACCGCACGTTCGGGCGCGAGTTCATGCGGCGCGGGGACAAGCGAATGCCGCAGAACACGAACCGGCTCGCGGCCCTCCTCTCGGAGACGATGATCCGGACGACCCGCGCCAGCACGTCCATCCGGTTTCCGCGGCGCGAGGTCACGAACGTGCTCTTCGACCTCTCGGACGCGGAGCGGGAGCTCTACGACAACGTGACGAAATTCGTGCGCAAGGTGCTGCACGCCCACCGCGCGCCGCACCGCGGGGCGATCAAGCTCACGCTCCTCACCCTCCAGAAGGAGATGGGCTCGAGCACCTTCGCGGCGATTCCGACCCTGAGCAAGCTTCTGGCCCGCGAGGGGCCGGGGCTGGAGCGCTCGGAGATGGAGGAGCTGCTCCGGCAGGCGCGCTCGATCGAGAAGAACTCGAAGATGGAGGGCATCGTCCGCCTGCTCGGCGGCTCGCGGGAAAAATTCGTGATCTTCACCCAGTTCCGGGCCACGCTGGAGTTCCTCGCCCGCACGCTCCGCGCCATGGGGATCAAGGTGGCGCTCTTTCACGGGGCGCTCTCCCTTCGCGAGAAGGAGGCGGCCATCGGCCAGTTCCGCGACCGGGCCCGCGTCCTGGTGAGCACCGAGGCGGGAGGGGAGGGGCGCAATCTCCAGTTCTGCCACTACCTCGTGAACTACGACCTGCCGTGGAACCCGATGAGGATCGAGCAGCGGATCGGGCGTCTGCACCGCCTGGGGCAAACGCAGGACGTGAGGGTCTACAACTTCACCGCCCGGAACACCGTCGAGGCCTATGTGCTCCAGATCGTGCACGAGAAGATCAACCTCTTCCGCACCGTCATCGGCGACCTGGACATGGTGCTCGGCCCCTATGCCGAGGCGGGCTCCTTCGAGGACGAGGTGTTCCGGATCTGGGCGGCCGCCAAGGGGGAGAAGGACCTGGACCGCGAGTTCGGAAAGCTGGGAACCGCGCTCCTGGTGGGACGGAAGCGCTACGAGGCGGTGGAAGAGCTGGACCGCAAGCTCCTGGACGAGGTCGATCAGAATGGCACGACCTAGGTCCGACCGGCGGCGCGTCGAGCTTCCGGAGATCCTCGCCTCGGTGCTGGAGGCGCGCGGGGCCGAGGTGTCGCGGGACGGAATGATCTGGGAGGCGGCGCTTTCCGGGGAGCTCCAATCCACCCTGGGCGTGGACCGGGTGCGCCTGGTCGCGGCGCCGGCGGGGCGCGCCGCGCGCGGAGCGGAGATGGATGCGGCGATGACGGAGCGCATCCTCCTCCTCGGGCGCTCGCACGGCCAGGTCACGCAGCTGGTCGCGCCGATGCCGCGGGCCAAGGGTGCCGCGTCCGAGCCGCGGATCTGGGTGCGCCTGCACTGGAGGATCCGGTACGGGAGCGACGAGATTCCCGAGGAGCTCCTGGTGCAGGAGCTCCCCATCGGGAGCTCCGGGGGCGGACGGGCGCCGAAGGACTCCCTGGTGCGTCCGGCGACACCCCAGGAGGCGGAGCGGCTCCCTCGCCCCGATCCGGAGGCGCTCGACGCCACATGGACCCGGGCCCTTCGGCTTCTCGAGGGGCGGGCGCGCCGGAAGCTGCGTCCGCACGAGGACCGCGCGCGGCGGGAGCTGCACCGCGAGATGCGCACCCTGAGCAGCCACTACCGCTCGCTCATCGCCGAGGAGCGGGCGGGCCGGGCGCGGCGTCCGGAGGATCGGGAGGCCGGGCGGATGCTCCAGCTCAAGGAGGACTGGGAGCGGAAGCTGGTCCAGGTCATCCGGCAGCGCGCCTTCGAGACCGAGGCGACGCTGGTGGCGGCCGCCCTCGTCTACGGGATGGGGCAGGGCGTTTGACACGCGGGCCGGCGGGGGTTACAATCGCCCGCTCTCACTCCATGGAGATCGATTCATGACGACTCGGCTGGTCAAGCACCAGAAGCTCACCAAACGCCAGATCAAAGAGGATCCGCTGGTCACCGCGGCGTTCCGTGGCACCCAGATCTGGGAGGAGCACGGAAGCCGGATCCTCCTGGGCCTGGGAGCGGTCGTGCTCGTGGTGATTCTGGTGTTCTTCGTCTCCCGCACGCGCGCGCAGTCCGAGGAACGCGCGGCCGCTGACCTCTTCCGGGCGCAGATGTCGGTGGGTCAGAACGACTATGCCACCGCCGTGCAGATGCTACGGGAGATCGTGGACGCGGCGCCCGGAACCAAGGCGGCCCGGAGCGCGATGCTCTTTCTCGGGGACGCCTATCTGGGGCAGGGCAAGCCGGCCGAGGCGGTGAACTGGTATCGCAAGGCGCTCGCCAAGGCGGGGAACGACCCGACGGCCAAGGAGGCCTCCGTGCACGGCCTGGCCTCGGCCCTCGAGGACCGCGGCGATTTCGCCCAGGCCGCCAACACCTACGCGGATTTGGCCAAGCTGCAGACCACCGACAACGACCGCGGCCGCGCGATGCTCGCCGAGGCGCGCTGTCTCGCCAAGGCCGGGCAGGGTCCCAAGGCCATCGCCGTGTATCAATCGGTGCAGCGGCTCCCGGTCGTCGACTCCGACATCTGGAATGCGGCCGGCGTCGGCATGGGCGAGCTCTCCACCGGCACTACCCCCTAGCCGCGCCGCCTTCATGGCGGGTCCCGTCCTGCTCGCGCTGGTGTGGCACATGCACCAGCCCTCCTACCGCGACGCGCTTACCGGCCGGACCCTTCTTCCCTGGACCCGCCTCCACGCCACCAAGGACTACGCCGACATGGTGACGACCCTTCGCCGCCATCCGCGCGTCCACGCCACGTTCAACGTGACGCCGGTTCTCCTGGACCAGCTCGAGGCCATCGGCTCGGGGGACATCGATACGTTCCTGGAGCTGGCGAGAAAGCCCGCGGAGGCGGTCACGCTGGAGGAGCAGCGTTTTCTCGCGAGACACTTCTTCAGCGTGAACGAGGCGCGGATGCTCGACCCGTATCCGCGGTACCGCGAGCTCAAGGCGCGCTCGGCTCAGACGTTTGGCCCGCGGGGGCCCCAGGAGCCCCGGCTCGCGCCGGAGGAGATCCGCGACCTCCAGACGTGGTTCCACCTCGCCTGGGTCGATCCCGAGTATCGAGGCGAGGAGCCCATTCGATCGCTCTTGGCGAAGGGAAGAGGGTTCACGGAGGAGGAGAAGCGGGCGCTCCTCGATTGGGGCGTGGCCCTGGCGGCGCGGGTCGTGGGGGTCTATCGCGAAGCCGCGAACGCGGGGCAGATCGAGCTCACCACCTCCGCGTACCACCATCCGATCCTGCCCCTTCTCGAGAGCACCGAGTCGCCGCGCGAGGTCTCGGCGTCGATCCCGCTCCCTCATCCGCCCTTCCGGGCTCCGGAAGACGCAATACTGCATATAAGGCGGGCCCGCGAGACCCACGCGAAGCGCTTCGGCGCGCCACCGGCGGGGACATGGCCGCCCGAGGGGGCGGTGAGCCAGGAGGCGCTCACGCTCCTGCGCGAGGCGGGATTCGCCTGGTGCGCGTCGGACGAGACGGTTCTGGCGCGCGCCCTGGGACGCCCGGAGCCGGGCGGGGATGGCTGGGCGGGCGCGCTCTACCGCCCCTACAGCGTGGAGACCCGGGCCGGCGGGCTCTCGATGGTGTTCCGCGACCGCGGCCTCTCGGACCGGATCGGCTTCACGTACGCGTCCTGGGATCCCGAGCGTGCGGCCGAGGATTTCGTGGCGCGGGTTCTCGAGTGCGGCGCGCGCGCCCGGCAGGACGGGGTCGCGGATCCCATCGTCACGGTGATTCTGGACGGCGAGAACTGCTGGGAATCCTATCCCGAGGACGGCCACGCATTTCTCGAGGCGCTCTATCGGCGGCTCGCGGGGGAGGCGGGCGTCTCGGCCGTGACGGTGGGGGAGGCGCTCGCGCGGCGCGCGCCCACCGAGACGATCCGCCACGTGCCCGTCGGATCCTGGATCGCCCCGGACCTCTCGGTCTGGGTGGGACACGCCGAGAAGAATCGAGCGTGGTCCGAGATCCGGCGCGCGCGGGAGCGATTCCAGGAGGCGGCTCAGAGCCGCGCCCTGCCCGTCGAGCGTCTGGATCGGGCGCACGACGAGATCCTCGTGGCGGAAGCGAGCGATTGGTTCTGGTGGTACGGCGACGACCACCAGAGCGCGCACAAGGATGAATTCGATGTTTTGTTCCGCTCTCACCTGATCTGCGCGTACAACCTTCTCGGCCTTCCCGCGCCCGCCGCGGTGAGGCGAACCCTGCGCGGCGCGGGGGCGGAGGCGGAGCCCAACGGGGAGCGCTTGCCGTTCGTGGCACCGAGCCTGGATGGCCGCGACACCCACTTCTACGAATGGCGGAACGCGGAGCTCTACGACGCCGCCTCCGATCAGGGCGCCGACCACAGGACGAGCGGAATCATCCGGCGGATTCTCTTCGGCCTGAACGAGCGGGATCTCTTCCTGCGCGTGGACGGGGTGGGATCCGCCGCGAAGCCCGGCAGCGCCATCGTGCTCCGCTTCCTGCTTCCGCGGGCCATCGAAGCGCGGGCGGAGCTCTCGGGCGCATCCCGCGGCCCGCTCCGTTGGATTCCGGCGTCGGACGCGGATCCAGGTGAATTCGCGGCGGGCGCCCTGACCGAGATCCGAGTTCCGCTCGCGGTCCTGGGAGCGGGGCCCAAGACGGTCCTTCGATGGTCGATCGCGCTGGAGGAGTCCGGGGAGGTCGCCGAGACCCTTCCTAGGACGGGAGAGCTCACCGCGACGACCCTCGACGCCGACTTCGCCACCCGAAACTGGTCGGCCACCTGAGGCGCGTGGCCCCGATTCTGGCATACGGGCGCGGCGGAACGCGTCTCCGCACCCTTGACGCTCCAGGCGGGGCGTGCTATTCCTGGCTGGTGACGACCGCGTCGCCGTACGATTCGATCCGCCCCGAAGACGTGGAGCGCGGGCGCCTTCTCGCCGCGGTCGCGTACCTTCCGGGGCTCTGCTTCCTGGGTCTCCTGGGAGCGCCCGAGAACGCGTTCATTGGATTCCACGCCCGGCAGGGATTCCTCCTTTTCGCCGTCGAGGTGGCCCTGGTGGTCTTCTTCTGCATCTACGACGGCACCCTCGGGAGGATCCCGTACGTGGGCCCCTTCATCGGCTACGTCGTGAAGTTCCTCGTCTGGACGTCGATCCTGCTCCTGACCGCGTTCGCGGTCGCCAAGGCCGCCAACGGCGAGACGACCCGTCTGCCGTATCTGGGCGACCACGTGGAACGGGTGCCGTTCTGATGGCGGCCCCGACCGAAAAGCGATTCTGGCTGCTGCGGCGGCTTTCGAAGGTGATGAGCGTCCTGGCGTGGGTGGTCCTCGTCATCATCGCCCTGGTGGTTCCGGTGGGGTTTGCGAGGGCGGTCATGGCCCGGTCGCAGGAGGACTTCATGGCCACCCTGGCCTACGGGGTCTCCGGCGGGTTCATCTTCATCTACCTGCTCTACATGGCCCAATGGATCCAGGTGATCCTGGCGGTGGAGGAAAACACCAAGCAAGCAACCTACGTGCTGGAGAAGCTCACGACCCTCACGCAGCAGATGAGGGACCGCCTGGGCGAGGCCTCCGAGACCACGCGACGGGAAGCCGAGGAGAAGTTCGAGTAATTTGGGTGTCCGTTCCTTTGGGATGCCGCACCCTGAGATATGTCGTAGAAGAGATATTATGTCAACTACGATCCGGGGAGCCATTCGGCCGGCCGGCCGCAGGTTGACCGGATATCCTGTGATTCCCTGCCGCCCATCGCCGGATTGGGAGCCTCAGATGTGCAGCCGCGGGTTGTGGCGTCTAGCCGTGTGTCTGCTCCTCGTTGGTGGATGCGCCGGATCAAGCCGCATGTCTCAGACCCCTCCGCTATCCCTTCAGGTCACCATGGAGCGCACAGAGTTCCTTCCGGGCGAGCCGATCCTCGTAGCTGTAACCGTCGTGAACCGGAGTTCAGGGGTCGTCGAGCACGTCGCGGACTTGAGCGTCGAGAGCGGGCGCCTCGGTTTTTCTCTCCAGGGAGTCTCCGGGAGGCCAGCGCACACGCGCGCGTTGGGAGCCATGATCCTGTTTCCCGAAGGTCACCGCCTTGGACCAGGCGAGCGTATATGCGAGGTGATCGACCTCACGGCTCATTTTCAGGAGCTGGCGAGGCCCTTCATCGATCACGGTCGCGTCCTTCCAGCGCCCGCATTCCAACCCGGGAACTACACGTTGAGCGCTGCATCTAATCCGCTCTTGATGGAGCCGTATGGCCCTCGGCCATTCCTCTGCATTGAGGCCAGGCCTGTGACCTTCACGGTTAGCGACACATCGGCGATCCCCGCGTCCGAGGCCGCGGCGATCGAGGCTCTCCGGCTCGCCGTTCCCCGGCGCCAAGCATCCAGGGAAGAATGGAGCGAGATCCAGACTCGCTATGCCGCGTCTCGATTTCTGCTGCCGCTCGTTCGAGCTCGATCCGGGAACAGCGTTCCGATCGCACCGCTTGCAGATACGTGCCTGGCTCAGGGCCGTCCCCTGAGCGCCGCAGCGATACTCCAGTGGCGCGTGACGAGTCTGGCGAACAACGAGGAATTCCGCTCGTGCGAAGCCTGGCTGAAGCAGAGGGAACGCGACCCGTACGAACGAGAGCTCTCCTGTTTCCTGCGCGCCTGGCGCGAGAGGATCCAAGTGTTGCAGCGTCATCATCGGTGGGAGCAAGAAGGCGCTCGCCGGCGCGCCGCTCCGGGGTCGCCTCCGATGACGAAGACAGGGTCGATCTCGGGACATGTGACCGACGTCCTTGGACGGCCGTTGGCCTATGCGAACGTTCTGCTTCGAGGGACTCACATCGGCGGGAGCGCAAATGCCGAGGGCGACTACTTCATCCTCGGGGTGCCGGTAGGCTCGCACCTCCTCTGGTCGAGGTCCATGGGATACACGCCAATGGATCGCGTCGTTAACGTGACATCCGGTGGAGTGGCGAAGGTGGACTTCAGCCTCGATGAGCTGCCCACCAAGACATACGGCAATTACATCCGCTCGGTGCCGTGGGGATCACCTGAAAGCGTGGTGGCGCCCCGCCCCAGCAGAACGGGGATCGACACGACGGATTGGCGATCTGTGCGGTGGGAGGTCCTCGGAAGGCCTTCGGTGATTCTGAAGATTCCTCGACAATGGGGCGAGCCCGTGAGATTCGCACCAGTGTTCGCAGCAAGCCGTGACAGGCGGTTGTGGACGGGTGGCGGTCGGAGATTCCTCTTCTATGCTACGGAGGAACGGAGCATCTGTCCCCCCGATTCGGTTCGATCCGGTTATCGGGAATGCTCCGACACCCTCGCGGGTGTGCCCTTTCGGATCGCCACGATGTTCGATGTACGGGATAGCCTCTATCACGTCACCGCGATCAGTGAATCCCCCACCGGCGGAATCTTCTCGGCGGCCAGTGGGAGCTCTCGCTACGTGATGGACCAGAGGCTCTTCCTGACCGTCCTGCGATCCGCGCGTCTCGCCCCTACCGCAGATTCCCCTCTTCCAGCTGCGCCAGCGGCCTTCCGAGGTCGTCCATGAGCTGCAGCGTCCGCCCGATGATCCGATAGCGGCGGGTCTGGTTCAGCGCGCGCAGGAACGCTGTCTCGGTCTCGATCGAGACACACGCCATCTGAGTCGTGTTGAGGCCGCGGAAGCGCAGGGCGTCGCGGCCGCTCTCGTACGAGCCGGTGATCCGGTTGCAGCCTCCCGAGCCGGTGACGCGCTGCGCACGGGGATCCAACTGGATCCAGGGCTCCCGCTCGTGCCCGGAGATGACCACCGGGCGATCTCCGATGCGGATCGAGCGCCAGCGCGTGTTGCCGAGCTCGGCCTCGACTCGGGATTTCCGGTTCTCCTTCGGTCTCCGATCCTCATGCGGCTTGGTGGCCACGCGGCGCATGAGCACGATGACCTCCCGGCCCCGCCCATGCGACTTGGTCGAGAAGGCCTTGCTGCCCGTGAAAAGAAGTTGCCCCTTCTCCTGGATGCTCGCGCGCACGACGCAATGCCTCGGCGCGTCGATTCGACTCGGGTCGTAGGTGATCTCGAACGCGAGCGGCACCTGGCCGGGGTTCTTCTTGCGGAACCGCGCGATCACCTTGGCGGACGCGTCCTCCAGCGTCGCCTCGAACACAGCGCCCGGTGGGAGCGCCATGCGCTCGCGGTAGGTCGCGGAGCCGGCGATGGTGACCCTGTCGGAGGCACACGCACGCCGGGGCGCCGACGCGACCATGCCCAGAAGAAGCAAGAACACGAGTGAGCTTCGAAGCACGCGCGGGATCATCGAAAGCTCCTTTGGTTGAGCTGAGATCTACTTCACCACCACGTTGACAAGCCTGCCCGGCACGATGATGACCTGCGCGACCGTCTTCCCCGCCGCGTACGAGCGCACCTTGGGGTCCGCCAGGGTGGCCGATTCGATGGCTGCCTTGTCGGCGCCGGTGGGCACCTCGATGCTCGAGCGCACCCTCCCGTTGACCTGGACCACCAGCGAGACCGTGTCGCTCTCCAGGGCCTCCTGCGAGGCTTGCGGCCAGCCCGCGACGAAGATGGATCCAGCCCCGCCGAGGGTTTGCCAGGCTCCTTCGGCGGTGTTGGGGGCGAGGGGCGAGAGCAGGCGGGTCCCCAAGCTCATGGCTTCCTTGACCTCGGGGGCTGTCATATCTCCACCAGCATCACGATATTCGTCCATTGCGTTCACAAACTGCATCATGCCGCTCACGGCCGTATTCAAATGCAGGCGGTCCATGTCGGCCAGGATCTGGGACGCGAGCTGGTGGACCCTGCGTCGTAGCTCGCGGCGCAGGCCTGATGGCGCCCAGTTGCTCGTTGGCGTAGGGGCGCTGATATTGGGCAACGTTCCAGGCCCGTATGCGCCAAGCACATCCAGCACCAGCTTCCAGTATCTCTGCAAGAACCGATACGCGCCCTCCACGCCGCGGTCGTTCCACTCGGCGTCCTTCTCCGGCGGACCGATGAAGAGCGTGTAGAGGCGCACGGTGTCGGTGCCGTAGCGCTCGATCAGGTTGTCGGGCGCGACCGTGTTCTTCTTCGACTTGGACATCTTGATGCCGTTCTTCGTGATCATGCCCTGCGTGAAGAGCCGCTCGAAGGGCTCGGAGAAGGAAACCAGCCCCATGTCGCGCAGGACCTTCACGATGAACCGCGAATACAAGAGATGCAGGATCGCGTGCTCGACGCCGCCGATGTACTGGTTGACGGGGAGCCAGCGGTTCACCGCCGGGGTATCGAACGCCCGCTTGTCGTCCTTCGGGCTCAGAAAGCGCAGGAAGTACCAGCTGGAGTCCACGAAGGTGTCCATGGTGTCGGTCTCGCGCCGGGCCCTGCCCCCGCACCTGGGACACTTCGCGTTCAGGAACGCCTCGTTCGTGCGGAGCGGCGACTCCCCCGTCGGCTTGAACTCCACCTGGTCGGGCAGGAGCACCGGCAGCTCCGATTCCGGAACCGGCTGCACGCCGCACGCGTCGCAGTAGAGAATGGGGATCGGCGCGCCCCAGTACCGCTGCCGGGAGATCAGCCAGTCGCGCAGGCGGTAGTTCACGCGCGCCTCCCCGGCTCTCTTCGCCTCCAGCGCCTCCACGATCGCCTTCTTCCCCGCCGCGCTCGCGAGCCCGTCGAAATTCCCCGAGCTCACCAGCTTCCCTTCCCCTTCGGTCGCGGCGCTTCCGTCGAACACGGGGCCCTCGGTCGCCCGCACCACCTCCACGATCGGGAGCTTGTACTTCGTCGCGAACTCGAAGTCGCGCTGGTCGTGCGCGGGCACGGCCATGATCGCGCCGGTGCCGTAGCCCATCAGGACGTAGTTCGCGATCCAGACCGGGATGGTTTTGCCGGTCAAAGGATGCACGGCGTGGATCCCCGCCTCGGCGCCCTCCTTCTCGGTCTCGACCAGGAACCGGTTCGTGACCCGTTCCTTCTTGAGCTTCTCCACCAGGGCCCGAGCGCCCTTGGGGAGCTTCCCGTCCGCGCGCAGCTTGGCCACGAGCGGGTGCTCGGCCGCCAGCACGACGTAGGTCGCGCCGAAGAGCGTGTCGGGCCGGGTGGTGAAGACCTCGATCGCGTCCTGGGAGCTCTCGATGGGAAAGCGGATGGTCGCGCCCTCGCTCCGGCCGATCCAGTTGGTCTGCATCGTCCGGACCTTCTCGGGCCAGTGGTCGAGCTGCTCCAGATCGTGGAGCAGAGGCTCGGCGTAGGCGGTGATCTTGAAGTACCACTGCTCCAGGTCGCGGATCTCCACCGTCGTGCCGCAGCGCTCGCACGCGCCGTCCACCACCTGCTCGTTCGCGAGCACGGTGTTGCAGGAGGGGCACCAGTTCACGGCGCCCTTCGCGCGGTACGCCAGCCCTCGCCCGTAGAGCTTGAGGAACAGCCACTGGGTCCACTTGTAGTACGAGGGATCGCACGAAGCGATCTCGCGGTCCCAGTCGTAGGCCAGCCCCCAATGAACCAGCTGCTCCTTCATCCGGGCGATGTTCTTCTTGGTCCAGGTCGCGGGATGGATCTTGTTCGCGATGGCCGCGTTCTCCGCGGGCAGCCCAAACGCGTCCCACCCCATCGGCGTCAGCACCGCGTGCCCCTGCATGCGCTTCAGCCGCGTGACGACGTCGCCCAGGATGTAGTTCCGGCCGTGTCCCACGTGGAGGTCCCCCGAGGGATACGGGAACATGTTCAGGCAATAGAAGGGGCGCTCCGCCCTCATGGGATCGCGGATCTCGAACAGCCCTTCGTCCTTCCAGAGCTTCCGCGCCTCGCGCTCCAGCTCGTGGGGCCGGTAGAGGTCCTTCGCCCGGGTCCCTGGTTCGTCGTCTCGAATGGACTTACCCACGGATGGCCTGCCTCACCGTTTGAACGAGCGCCGACGCCAGCTCGGTGTCCCGGATCTCGCCGCGCTTGAGCGCCCGGTCGGCCTGGTACACCTGGTCGAGCACCGCGCGCGCCTTGATCCGCGCCAGCGGCACCGCGGGCCGGGCGCGACGATAGTAGAAGCTCTGCGGCTCGAGCGCCGCCAGCGCGCACTCCGCCAGCGCCCAGAGGGCGCTCGTCCCGCCCACCCCCTCGCGCGCCAGCGCCTCGGTCTCCGCGCGCGCCTCGGAGGCGCTTCCGCCGAGGACGGCCTGGGCCCAGCGGTCCACCGAGGCCCCGGCCCTCGCATCCCGCAGCGCGTCCAGGGCGCGCGCGGGAAGGCGGCCCCCGGCGTCGGCGTGCGCGGCGAGCTTCCGCATCTCCTGCCGGAAGGAGAGGAGGTCGGGGGTCGCGCGGAAGATCGTCTCCACGGTGGCCCCGGGCAGCTTCACCCCTTCCTCGCGGGCGATGAGCTCCGCCCACTCCGGCCCTTCCCCGCCGCGCAAGCGGCACGTCACGGTCGTCGCCACCGCGGCCAGGGCGCCCAGGAACTTGAGCTCGTCGATATCGCGCGCGGTCGTGAGGAGCACCGTCACGCCCTCCCCCGGCGCGCCCGCCCACGCGAGTAGCGCTTCCTCCGTGGCGTTCCCCATCTTCGATCCCTCGCGAATCCAGATCCGGCGCGCGGCGCCGAAGAGGGACAGCGTCGCAAATGCGCTCGCCAGGGTCTCGGCCGTGAGCGCGTCCCCTTCCAGGCGCTGGAACTCGGCCCCCTCGGCTTCGGCGCCCTCGCGAAACGCCCGCATGAGGCGCTCGCGCAGGAACTCTTCGGGCCCCGCGCCCAGCACGATCGCGGGGATCCCGGACGCGGGCCCGCGCAGCATCGGCTCCGCCTCGCGCGGGGAGCGCGCGCCTTCGCCCTTCACCATCCCTGCACCGTGCGGCTCACGATCCGGTCGGTCAGCTTCTGGATCACGTCTTTCCTTCCGTCGGTCTCGGTCTGCGCGGGCTGCGTGCCCACCGGGACCACATTGTACGTGGTCCGCACCGTGAGGGCGTCGTCCTTCCAGAGGTCGCGGTTCTTGACCATGTCGCGGAAGGTGACGGACACGGTGAGCACGATCTCGTACTCGGTGGCGCGCTCCGTGGTGGTGTACCCGAAGACCTGGTTCTTGTAGGCCACGACGGTCCCGCGCAGCACGGCGTTCGCGTCACGCTCCTGGGCGATGCGGAGGCTCCGGTCCGAGAGGAACCCGTTCACCAGGGATTGCGTGATGTCGTCGGCGAGGCCGAACTCGACGGTGCTGTTTCCGAGGACGGGTATGGCCAGGGTCTTGAGATGCGACGGAAGGGTGCTGCGAACCGTGTAGGCGCACCCGCCCGCGAGGGCGGCGAGGGCGAGCGCGATCCCGAGCCTCTTCTTCAGGCCCGGGGTGAAACCGGAGGTCCTACCCCGCATCCGCGGCGGGCGTGTCCTGGAAGCCATAGAGTTTCATTCGGTATCTCAGCTTGTCCCTCTTCATTTGGAGCAGCGCCGCCGTCCGGCTCTGGTTCCCCCCGGAGCGATCGAGCGCGCGCTGGATGATATCGCGTTCCATCTGTCCCAGGAGGCCCTCGAGATCGAATCCGTCCTCGGGGATCTGCCCGCTCTCCAGCACCGAGCGCAGCGTCTGGATCGTGGAGGAGTCGCTCCTGGAGGGAGCGGGAGCGATGGCGCTCCGCAGATGCTCCGTCACGATCCGGTTCCCCTGGGACAGAAGCACGATCCGCTCGAACAGGTTTCGCAGCTCCCGGATGTTCCCGGGCCAAGGATACGACATTAACACCTGTTCCGCGCTGGAATCGATGGCCTCGAAATTCTTGCCGAACTGACGGTTGAATTGCGCCAGGAAATGCTTGGCCAGGGGCAGGATGTCCTCCCGCCGCTCGCGGAGCGGAGGGACCCGGATGGGCACCACCTTGAGGCGGTAGAAGAGGTCCTCGCGGAAGCGCTGCTCGCGCACCATCGTCTCGAGATTCTGGTTGGTGGCGGAGATGACGCGGACGCTCACGGTGATGTCCTTCGTTCCGCCGACGCGCTTGAAGGTCATGCGCTCGAGGACGCGGAGGAGCTTCACCTGGATGCTGAGCATCATCTCCCCCACCTCGTCCAGGAAGAGGGTGCCGCCGTTGGCCAATTCCAGCAATCCCTGCTTCTGCTGGCGCGCGTCGGTGAAGGCGCCCTTCTCGTGCCCGAACAGCTCCGATTCCAGGAGCTCGCGGGGAATGGCCGCGCAGTTCACCTCGAGCATGGGCTTGTCGCGCCGGGTCGAGAGCTCGTGGATCCAATGCGCGATCAGCTCCTTCCCGGTGCCGCTCTCCCCCTCGATCAGCACGCTCGTGGAATCGCTCTGCGCGACCTGCTCGACGATCGTGTACACGTGCTGCATCGCGGGGCTCTGCCCGCGGACGAACTCGCGGGAGAACTTCTGGCTCTTCTCCTGCCGGTGGTGCTGGACCTCGCGCCCGAGGCGCTGCGAGCCCAGCTCGCGCTCCAGCACGAGCAGGAGCTCCTCGCGGATCGGCTTCCCCTTGGTCAGGTAGTCCCGGGCGCCCAGCCGCATGGCCTGCACGGCGGTCTCGTGGTCCGGCTCGCCCGTGAGCATGACCACGACCTGCTCGGGCCACTGGGCTCGGATCCGCTCCAGCACCTGGATGCCGGTCAGGTCGGGGAGGCGGATGTCGAGCAGCACGAGATCGGCCGGCTCCTTCTCGAGGATCTGGAGCCCGGCTTTCCCGGAATCCGCCGTGAGGACCTGATACCCCTCCGCCTTCAGCTCGCGCGGAAGGAAGTGGCGGATCGTCTCGTCGTCATCGATGACCAGGACTGTTCCCTTCATGCAGGCTCCTCGCTCTCAGGCGGCCGCGGGCAGCAGAATGCGGAACATCGTCCCCTGCCCCGGCGCGCTCACCGTCTCGATCGATCCACCGTGTCGCTGCACGATCCCGTGCGCCACGAAAAGGCCCAGGCCCGTTCCCTTGGGCCGCGTCGTGTAGAACGGCTCGAAGAGGTGGGGCACGTGCTCGGGCGCGATCCCCGCTCCGGTGTCCGAGATCTCGATCTCGACGCGCGGCGAGGGCGGGTTTACGACGCGGCGGGCGCGGATTGTGACCTCGCCCTCGCCCTCGATCGCCTGGACGGCGTTCAGGACCAGGTTCAGGAACACTTGCAGGAGCTGGTCGGTATCGGCCAGGACCTTGGGCCAAGTATCGGCACCCTCGAGGCGGATCTGGACCCTTCCCTCGGGGATGGAGGGGGCGAGGGTCCGGAGGGCGCGGGCGGCCACGTCGGCGACCGACACGGGCCCCAGGGTGAGCATCCTGGGCCTCGTGGCGGTGAGGAGGTCCTGGACGATGGTGTTGAGCCGGGAGACCTCGCGCAGGATGAACTGGACGTCCACGCGCCGCTCGTCCCCCTCGGGGAACCCGCGGCTCAGGTACTCCACGCCGGTCGCGATCCCGGTCAGGGGGTTTCGGATCTCGTGCGCGACGCTGGAGGCGAACCGCCCCAGGGCCGCCAGGCGGTCCAGCTGTCGAATCCGCTCCTCCATGCTGCGGACGTCCGAGAGGTCGGTGAGCGTGGCCACGGCGCCCCGCGTGCGGCCCTCGGCGTCACGCAGCGGGGCCGCGTTCACCTCGACCGGGATCGCGGTGCCGTCCTGGCGGCGGACGATGTGCTCGGAGGGCGCTCCGGCCCCGGTCCGGCCGAGCGCGCGCAGGAGCGCCTCCTGCCAGCCTTCGGCGCCGCCGATCTCCTCGATGGTCTTGGCCAGGGTGGTCTCGCGCGGGGCGCCGAGGATGGTCTCCGCGGAGCGGTTCCAGGCCAGGACCTGCCCTTCGCGGTCCACCGCGACGACGCCCAGGGGCATGCTCTCGATCACGTCCTCCCGGAAGCGCGCCTCGAGGTCCAACGCTTCGTTCAAGCTCAGGTTCACGCAGAGGGCGCCGAGGGCGGGCACGATGGCTTCCACGGAGGCGTCGCGCGCCCCGTCGGAGTCCCCGGAGATGCCCATGAGGCCGAGCACGCGATGAAACTGGCACGGGCCGCAGCGTCTGCGGCCCTCCCCCTGGCTCGCGAGGGGCGCGCCCGTGATCACGCACGATCGGCCCTCCGCTGCGGATCCAGGGCACGGGGGCTGTCCGCCGCTGAGCCGCTCCTCCGGCACTTCCCCGCGCACCGGGATCGGGCGCCACGGGCCTCCGCGCCGCTCCCCCCAGGGGTCGGTGACGAGGACCTCCACCCCTTCCCCGAGCGCGAGCCAGCGGAGCCACTCGGGATCCATGTCGCGCAGCGAGACGCGTCCCGAGCGGGTCTCGAGCTCTCCGCCGGGACCCGAGCGCCAGAGCGCGAGCTCGGCCGGATTCCCCCGCCTCATCCCGAGCCAGAGGCCGGGCTCGTTCAGCGCCCGAGCCAGGTATTGGATCAGGGTTCGAAACGGGTGGTCGGGCTCGCGACCCGGAACCGCGAACGCGATCAGCTCCCCCATGCCCCGGAGCTGGACGCGGGTGGCCAGCTCTCTACGGAAGTTCGCTTCGAGGTCGTGCAGGAGAACTTGAACCAACGCTTCGGCCGAGTCCCGGGGCGGGTCGGCGGCGCCGGAGGTGACGTCCGGGATGGGCGGGAGGCCGCACAGGGCGCGGATCTCCTCCGCGCGCCTCCAAAGCGCGTCGAGGGCCCATCCTTGGATCTTCGGATCGTGCGCGGTCACGAAGGACCGTCTGGGAGCTAGTGAGCTCCCTCGCCCCGAGCCATCACTTTCACGGTGGCAGCCATGATCTTCAGATCGAGCAGGATGCGACCGTTCTTGAGGTAGTAGAGATCGTACTGGAGCTTGCGGTTGGCGCTGTCGACCGAGGTGTCATAGCGGGATTTCACCTGCGCGAGTCCCGTGATGCCGGGCAGAGCGCTACATCGCTTGGGATAGTCGGGGATCGAAACCGAGAGCGATTGGACGAACGTGGGGCGCTCGGGGCGCGGGCCCACGAGGCTCATGTCGCCCAGCAGGACGTTCCAGAGCTGAGGGATCTCGTCCAGCCGCGTCCGGCGAAGGAATTTTCCGACGCGCGTGATGCGTGAATCTTGCGCCGCGGCCCAGACGGGTCCGGTGTTGCGCTCCGCGTCGGCCACCATGCTCCGGAATTTGTAGATCTTGAAGGGACGTCCGAACGCGTCCGCCTGGCGCCGCTCCTTCGCGGAGGGATGTCCATTGCGGCGGCCGCGGCGACGGTTGATGCCGACGCGCACCTGCGTGTAGAAGACGGGACCGGGAGTATCGAGGGTCACTGCTGCTGCGATGGCGAGACAAATGGGAAGAAGAGCCACGAGTCCGATCGAGGACGCCGTGAGGTCCAGAGACCTCTTGAAGATTCGCTCGAAAGCCCGCCCCTCCCCCGCATTCTGCCTCGCCGCCCAACGCGCCGAAGGAAGAATCACGATACTCAACCCACCCTCTACTTTCGAGCCGGGCTCGTGATGCCGATCCGGGCGCCGAGGCAATGGTGCGCTCGGTCGTTGGCCCGGAGGTTCTACGGCTGAGCCGTCGCGGGCGCCGGCACCGCGCGAGGCTTCGCGGAGAGCAAGGTGGGGACGCCGGCCGTTGTGGACACACTTCCAGCCGTACGCCTATGCCCTGCCCCCACGACGCTAAAGAGTATAGCAGCGGTAGGGTGGCGAGGCAAGGGGCAAACGATTCGGTTTTCGACCACCCTCAACGGCGGGCGATTTCCACCCTTGGGGCGAAGGAAAGCGCGACCAGGGACGCGGCCAGCTCGTCGGCCGATTTCTTGGAATTGAGGCGGGCCAGCGTGAGCTGGTAGCCGGCGCCCGGGATCTGCGTGATCGTGGCGTCCTTGAGCGAGAATCCGAGGATCCGGAGCGCCTTGAGCTCGGACTGGGCGCTGGATTCCGTCTCGTAGCTGCCGAGCACCACCTCGTACTGGTCCGGTCCGCTGGACTTCGGCTGGGCCGGCGCGGGAGCGCTGGACTTCGGGGCCTCGGCGACCGCCGGGGCCGGCGACGCGGGCACGGCCGAGGGTTTCGCGACGGCAGGCGGTTTCGACTCCGGCGCGGCATCGGCCTTCTTCGCGGTGGGCGCGCTGGCGATGACCGGCGGCTGCTTGGTCGTGGGCGGGCGGGCCGGCTGCTTCCTCGGCTCCGGCGCCTTCGGCTCGGGTCTGCCCTCGGCGCCGAACGTGTACCCGAACGAGAGGCGATGGATGTCCGCGAAGCCGTTGTCGGGGGTCATCGCGTAGTCGAGGTTCATGGGCCCGTAGTGCGCCCCCAGCCCGAACGAGAGGCCGGTGGAGGGATCGTCGCTCGTGCCCGCCACGCGGCGGTACCCGACGCGGAGCGCGAGAATGGGATTCGGCCTGATCTCCGCCCCGACGCGGACGTCGTTGTAGTAGGTCTTCGGCATCGTGTAATCGGCGGCCAGGAGGAGACGCTCGGTGAAGAAGGGATGGCTCACGCCGAACCGCGTGACCTGGGGCAGCGAATACTTCCCTCCCCCGAGCGAGAGGTCGGGCCCGAGGTTCTGCACCGTGGCTCCCAGCGTGGCCCCCGCGATCGTGGCGGCCGCGCCCAGATCCACCGCCCCGCCCGTGCCCGAAACGGTTGCCAGCGTCTGGCGGATGAACTTTCCGTTCGCGCCCAGCATGAGCCCCTTCATGACCGGCCTCGCGTAGCCCAGCGTCAGGGCCATGTCGTAGACGTGAAAATCACCGGTCGGGTTGTCGAACTCGTCCACGCCGCTGATGCTCGGCATGTGGAAGTAGGCCACGCTCGCCGAGCCCACGCCCTTCTGCGCGCCGAGCGGCCGCGCGTAGCCGACCCACTCGTACTGCAGATTGCCCAGCCACGTCGCGTGCATCATCGAGGCCTGCGGGCGCGTCATGGTCGCGAGGAGCGAGGGATTCCAGAATTGGGAGCTGGCTCCGCTCGCGACGCTGGTGTTCGCTCCGGCGAGTCCGGCCGAGCTGGCGCCGATCTCGAAACCGAGGAAGTCACCGGCGCTCGTCCCCACCGCGACATCCGCGAACGCGGGACGTACGGCGGAGTACAAGGGCGAGGCCGCGAGAAGAAGAGCGAGCAGCGCGGAGATTCGACCCGGCGTGAGGAACGTGTGCGCCAACAGATTCTTTCGCATTGGCTAATCCCCCCGGAGAAATCGCACGCGAACTGGGCGGCACGTCATGAAGTGAAATGGGATTGGTGTTCGCGGTATGTAAGGGCAGGTAACGTGCCAGCGGGAGGTCTACGTGGAATTTACAGTACGGTAGTAACGCTTTGCGCGGCAACAGTATGCGGGTGGCCCGATCGAGCCAGGGGTGGCGCGCGCGAGGGCGTGTGCGGATTGCGTACACATCGCGCGTTACGGGACGCGCGGTCTTAGAACCGGTATCTGAGGGCGAGGCTCGCGGTTTCGGCTCCGGCGGGCGCGACCAGCGAGACCTTGCTCGCATGTGCCGAGCCCGCCCCGACCGGCGTCAGGCCCGCGTCGATGACGTTCGCCACGTAGATGGCCAGCGTCGTGAGCGCGAGCCGGTCGACGAGCTTGTGCGATCGCTTCTCGAGATCGGTGAAGTGATCCACCTCGGCCTGCCGCTCCGCGGTCTCGCTCGAGGTCGCCGTGAGGAGCAGCGCATCGGCGCGGGCGCGCTTTGTCTGGATCCGGTGGAGGCTCTCGCTGGCGGTGACATACGCGGCGCCGGAAAGGAACGTGCCCCCCAGCCAGAGGGCGCCGCGCATGTTCCGGCCCACGTAGTCCTGCCCCGCGCCGGGAACCAGGATGGAGCGTACGACCACGCCCGGCCGGCTTGCCGCCGGGGTCGCGACCGTGACCCGGCTCGGGCCGGACTCCAGGACCTCCAGGCGGGCCCTCGCGATGTTGTCGAACGCGCTCAGGACCCACACCGCGCTGGTGTAGATCGCCCACCGGTCCCGCGCGTAGCGGAAGTCCCCCGCCTGATCTTGCAGCTCCACGTCGGGCTTGTCCTTCTTGTCGCTGTACTCGATCTGGTCGCGGACGATGGCGCCCAGACCGCCGACGCCGGCGGCCACGAACGCCCATCCCCGCGGCGTGCGATGGCCCATGAGCGCGGCGGCGCCGGGGGGATAGAGGGAGTGCAGGAGGAGCTTCCCCGTGAGGCGCCGGGGCTCCGAGAGCGCGTAGGGCGGAACGCCCGGCTCCGGGAAGTAGAGAACGCCCTGGGCCGCGGCGTGACCCGGGGCCTGGACCACGACCGAATACCGCCCGCTCCACTGCGGTCCCAGGTCGAGGGGCGAAGCGCCGATGAGCTCGGTGGCGCCGCGAAGGTCGATCTGCGCGTCCGCCGGCGAGCTCAGGATCGTCATTCCCGCGGCGCCGGCGCCGGTCGGAGGCGCCTGGGCCGCTGCACTCCGGGGTACCAGGGCCGCGCCAACGCAGAGTGCCGCGACGGCGAGGAGCCGCGCGCGAGCGCCTGGGACGATGGGGATGCCTCGATTCGTTCTCATTCGGTTCGGAGTGGGGCGCGGATCAGGCGGATGACGTTACTCGCCGCGCTCGAGTGAAGTCAACCGGGTCGTCACCATCTGCGCCACGACTTCGAGGAGGAGCAGCGTGCCGGCCAGCTTCTCGCGCCCGTACTCGGGGTCG
>DASQBE010000158.1:0-6539 GCA_035635355.1 Binatia bacterium
ACCTGGACACCCGTGGCCGCCTCGACGGCGTCGATCACGGATCGAAATCCGGCCAGCTCGCGTTGCCCCACCCGCGTCCCGATACGACTCTCGAGATCGCGGACGAGACGGTTGATGCGGTCCGCCACCACCCTTCCTTCCCGGGTCAGGCTGATGCGCACGCTGCGTCGATCCTCCGGATCCGGCTCGCGCGTCAAGAGGCCCCGTTCGTCCAGCCGTTCCAGGATGCTCGTCATGGTGGAGGGCCGGATGCCGAACACGCGCACGATCTCGGTGATCGGACAGGGCGCGTAGGAGCGCAGGTAGGAAAGGAGATGCCCCTCCGCCGGGCTCACCCCCAGGGCCGCGCACTTGGGCTTCAGGTAGAGCGCGATCTGCCGCACGGCTTTGTGGATCGGTGAAAGATAACGAAGCGCCATGACGCGCCTCCCGGAGCCCGGAGCGATACTACGATTTCGTATATTACGATATCGTAATAGCGCCCCGGCGTCAAGAGCGGAGCGTGGATGACGTGGGAGGGGGCGGCGGAAGGATGGAATGAATCACTGGCCCCGGGGCCAGTTGCAGGGACCAACCCCCAAGCGATGGAATCACTTAACTTTGAATTCGTGGTTCCGAGGCCGAGCGCCGAGCGTCCGACCTACTCGTCCTGGGACGAGCTCTAGATGAGGAAGCCCAAGCGGCGAAACGACTTAACTTCCGATTCGTGGTTCTGGGCGGAATCCTGAGCGGCCGCCGCGCTCCCTACTCGTCGCGGCGCTTCGGCCTCATGTTGGCGGCCAGGATCCGCTTCCTCAGCCGGATCGCGGCGGGGGTGACCTCGACCAGCTCGTCCCCGGTGATGAACTCGAGGGCCTGCTCCAGGGAGAGCTCGCGGAACGGGATGAGCCGCACCGCCTCGTCCGATCCCGAGGCGCGCATGTTGGTCAGCTTCTTCTCGCGGGTCACGTTCACGTCCATGTCCGCCTCGCGCGCGTTCTCGCCCACCATCATGCCCTCGTAGACGGCCGTCCCAGGGCGGATGAAGAGCTCGCCGCGCTCCTGGAGGTTGTACAGCGCGTACGGGGTCGCCGGGCCGACGCGATCCGAGACCAGGGCGCCGGTCAGCCGATTGGTGATCGTCCCCTGCCACACGCCCCAGCGCAGGAAGATCGTGTTCAGGAGCCCGGTCCCCTTGGTGTCGGTCAGGAACTCGGAGCGGAACCCGATCAGGCCGCGCGTCGGCACCTCGAACTCCATCCGCACGCGATTGAGCCCGCCGCCCTTGCCGTGGTTCACCATCTTGGTCATCTGCCCCTTGCGCCGGCCCAGGGCCTCGGTGATCACGCCGATGAAGGTCTCGGGCACGTCGACCACGACCAGCTCGATGGGCTCGTGCCGCTTCCCGTCCACGTCGCGGGTGATGACCTCGGGCTTGGACACCTGCATCTCGAATCCCTCGCGGCGCATCATCTCGATCAGGATCGCGAGCTGGAGCTCGCCGCGGCCGGAAACCTTGCAGCCCTCGCCGCCCTCGGCGTCCTCCACCCGGATCGAGACATTGCCGAGGGTCTCCTTGTAGAGACGATCGCGCACCTGGCGCGAGGTCACGAAGCGGCCCTCCCGGCCCGCGAACGGCGAATTGTTCACGGAGAAGATCATCGAGATGGTCGGCTCGTCCACCGTGATGGGCGGCAGGCGCGCGGGATCCTCGAGCGAGGAGACGGTCTCGCCGATGTAGATCCCCTCGATGCCCGCGAGCGCGACGATCTCCCCCACGCCCGCTTCCTGGACCGGCACCCGCTTCAGGCCCTCGAACGTGTAGAGCTGGGTGATCCTGGTCTTGACCTCGGTCCCATCCAGCTTGCAGACGGAGACCTGGTCCCCGACCTTGATCGATCCGGAGAAAACCCGCCCGATGGCGATCCGGCCGACGTAGTCGTCGTAATCCAGGTTCGCGACCAGGAGCTGGAGCTTGCCCTCCATCCGGGCGCGCGGGGGCGGAATGCTTCGCACGATCTCGTCGAAGAGGGGCCTCAGATCCGTGCCGCAGTCGGCCAGCGCCTTCTTGGCGATCCCGTCGCGGCTCACGGCGTAGAGAATCGGGAACTCGATCTGTCGCTCGTTCGCGTCCAGGTCGATGAAGAGGTCGTAGATCTCGTTCACAACCTCCTCGGGCCGCGCGTCCTGGCGGTCGATCTTGTTCACGACCACGATCGCGGGGAGCGATTGCTCGAGCGCTTTCCGGAGCACGAAGCGTGTCTGGGGCAGCGGCCCCTCCGAGGCATCCACCAGGAGCATGACGCCGTCCACCATCTTGAGCACGCGCTCCACCTCGCCTCCGAAGTCGGAGTGCCCCGGGGTGTCCACGATGTTGATCTTCACCCCGTCGTAGCGGACCGAGGTGTTCTTGGCCATGATCGTGATCCCGCGCTCCTTCTCGAGATCCATGCTGTCCATGACGCGCTCGATGATCCGCTCGTTCAAGCGGTAGGTGCCGCTTTGCTTCAGCATCGCGTCCACCAGCGTGGTCTTGCCGTGGTCCACGTGCGCGATGATCGCGATGTTGCGGATGGAATCGGCGGCGTTCACCTGCTTCTACCTCCCTGTTCTGGAATCATGGACCGCGTTCGAAATCACAAAAAAGAGGGAGGCCACCCGGCGGCTGGCCTCCCCCGGACTTCTCGGTGGTTGCAGCGCTTCCTACTGCGTGGCGATGGTCGCGCCGAACGCCTGGAGCACCGGTCCGATCGGATTGGCGAAGGAGCCGCCCGACCCGCCGGCGAAGCAGAGCCCGACCGGGTTGTTCCCCGACTGGGTCACCATGAGCGAGCCCGAGTCCCCGGACCGGATGAACGTGGCCGGGGTCATGATCTGGCCCGTGAAGGTGGCGACGCCGGCCGTATATCCGACCTGGATCGTCACGTTGATCGCCTGGATCGTTCCGGTCGTGAGGCCCGAGGTGCGGCCCGACTTCTTGACGGCCAATCCCACGCTCGGCGCGACGACGGTCGAGGACGCGGTGTAGCCGCCCGACTGGGTCACGGCGGTCGGGTTGCTGGTGCTCATCTGCGCGATGGCGCAGTCGATCGTGTTGTTGCCGCTGAAGCTGATGTTCACGAACTGGGCCAGCGTGCCGCACTGCGGGGTCACGGCGCACTTCGGGTGCCCGTCGTAGCGGCCCGGCGCGTCCTCGCGCTCGCCGATGCTCGCCGCGTTCTCGCGCGCGTACACGTGGTTGTTCGAGAGCAGGTACTTGGTCGAGCCCTTCAGGACCACGGCGCCGATCGTTCCCGCCGCGCACTCGAGGTTGTTGCCGGTGGAGGTGCCGCATTGAAGGCCGCCGCCGCCCGGCTTGGCATAGGGAACGACGTCACCCACCACGCGAACCTCGGTCTGCACACCGTCGACGCTGCCGGGAATGTTGCCGACGCCGGCGCGCCGCGTGAGCACGAGCACCGCGAGGCGGCCGTTCGCGCCCACTCCGGTGCCGGTCCCGATCACGTCGGGGATCCGGAGCAGATCCGGCGTGTGGGCGTTCTGGGCGCGCATGGCCAACGCGATGTCCGAGGGGCTATGCGAGGAAAGCGCGGTGCTCGAGGCGCCGGAGCTCTGGGCGCCGGTCAGCGAACCGACCTGGTCCCGGCTACAGCTCGAGAGAACCAGGGCGACCGCCGCGAACAGAAGGAGCGAGGCGACCAGCAGGAGAAGCGGCTTTTGCTTCCTGAACATGGGGGGATTCCTCCTAACCAGGTGGAACCGAGACTCGCCGAATGCAGGCTCTCTCCGCGCGCCGCCGGAAGAGTTCGCGTGGAAAGGGCCCCGGGGGAAGGCGGGAGCATACCACCGAGTGCCCCTTGATTCAACAGGATACGGGCGCCGCCCGCCGACGTTCGTAAGGCCATCGCGCGCCCAGCAGCACCCCGACCAGAAACGCGACCAGGTGCCCCGCGTCGCCGAAGATCTCGGGGATGAGAAGGAACTTCACCACAAGGCCCGCGACCACGATCCCGACGAGGATGAGCCTCCGGCGCGCCCCGCTCACCCCCATCATCCACGCGCCGAGGCACCCGAACCCCCCGAAGGAGGCCCCCACGTCGCCCGCCGGCGCCCAATCCCAGCGCGGCGGAATGCCGGCCAGGTGCATCGGGAAGACCACGCACGCCGCGGTGAGGAGGAGGGTGACCACGTTGGCGGCCCAGAAGGTGAGGAGGGCGCGCCGCGTGCCGGCGAGCCACTCGTAGACGCCCACCGAGCCCGCGATGAAGAGCACCATGGCCAGGAGCATGATGGTGCTCCGGACGAAGAAGGCGCCCGTCACGAGGGTGTGCCAGTGCTCGCGCCAGAAGTAGAGCGGGCCGAACCCCCACGCGCGCTTCACGTCATCGCTCAGATCGCCCTGCGCGGACCCGGTCCAGAACGCGACCACGATGATCGTGATCTCGAAGAGCAGCGTGAACGGGGCCCTTCGAATGGAGCGGGGGATCAACGAAGCTTCAGCTTCGACGGATCGAACGAGGGCTTGGGGAACTCCATCTTCAGGGATTCGAGGGTCTCGAGCATGATCTGGGCGACCGCGAGATTGCGGAGCCATTTCTTGTCGGCCGGAATGATGTACCAGGGCGCCCATGGGGTGCTGCAGCGGATCAGGGCTTCTTCGTAGGCTTGTTGGTAATCGTCCCAGAAGTCGCGTTCCTTGAAATCGGCCGGCGAGAGCTTCCAGCGCCTCTCGGGATCATCCATCCGGGCCTGGATTCTCCTCTTCTGCTCGTCCTTGCTGATGTGCAGGAAGAACTTCAGAATGGTGACGCCGTTCAGGGTCAGGTGCTGCTCGAACGCATTGATCTGGTCGTAGCGCGCCTTCCACACGGAGCGGGGCACGAGGTCATGCACCCGCACCACGATCACGTCCTCGTACTGGGATCGGTTGAAGATCCCGAAGTCCCCCTTGGGGGGCACCGCGTGGTGGATGCGCCAGAGGAAATCGTGGCTCATCTCCTCCGCCGAAGGAACCTTGAACGACGTGACGCGGACGCCCGCCGGATTGAGTCCCGTCATGACGTGCTTGATGGTCCCGTCCTTCCCGCCCGTGTCCATGGCCTGGAGCACGATCAGGAGCGCGCGCTTGCTCTCCGCGAACATGAGGTACTGGAGCACCGCCATCTTCTCGGCGGTCTTGCGGAGGATGGCCTCGACGTCGGGCTTCCCCTTGATGCCGGGGGTCGTGTCGGCGGGGAGGGTCTTGAGCCGAACCTGGGTCCCGGGCTTCACGATCAGCTTGTCGGTGAGTCGCACGAGCACAGTATGCTCGCGCGCCCCGGACCGGTACAATGGGAACCCCATGGCAGGCCGATCCTCGAGGGTTCAAGGCTCCAACGTCCGGTTCGACGCCGAAGAGGCGGTCGCGCACCTCCGCGCGCGTGACGCCAAGCTCGACGCCCTGATCGAGCGTGTCGGCGTATTCCGCATGAAGCTGGACCGGGTCGCGACGCCGTTCGAGGCGCTCAGCGAGAGCATCATCTACCAGCAGATCAGCGGCCGCGCCGCGGAGACGATCGCGGGCCGCTTCCGCGACCGGGTCGGCGACGGGCGCTTCCCCCCGCCCGAGCGGGTCGTCGCGGCCACGGACGTCGTGCTCCGGGAGGCCGGCCTGTCGCGAGGGAAAGTCGCGGCCCTTCGCGATCTCGCCGCGAAGTCGCTCGATGGAACCCTGCCCTCCATGGCTCGCCTCCGCGCCATGGAGGACGAGGCGATCGTCGAGCGGCTCACGGTGGTGCGCGGGATCGGGCGATGGACCGCGGAGATGTTCCTCATGTTCCGGCTGGGGCGTCCCGACGTGCTCCCCGTCCACGACTACGGCGTGCGGAAGGGATTTCAGCTGGCGTTCGGCAGGCGCGAGATCCCAAAGCCGGAATCGGTCGCGCGGCGCGGCGAGCGCTGGCGGCCGTATCGCACCGTGGCGAGCTGGTATCTGTGGCGGGGGCTGGAATGAGCCCCGGGAGCGGCGCCACGCCAGTGGAGCGCCCGGTGCGCGAGATCATCGCCGATTTCCTGGCGGAGGGACCCTATGCGGTCGTGGGGGCCTCGAACGACCGGACCAAGTACGGGAACCGCGTGCTCCGCGCCTACCAGCGCAAGGGCTGGAGAGTGTATCCGGTGAATCCTCGCGAGCCGGAGATCGAGGGCCTGACCGCGTATCCCGATCTTAAGTCCCTGCCCGAGAAGCCGCGGGGCGTGTCCATCATCACGCCGCCGGCCGTGACCGAGCGGGTCGTGCAAGACGCCGCGAACGCCGGGGCCCGTTTCGTCTGGATGCAGCCGGGCGCCGAGAGCCCCGAGGCGATCCGCGCGGCACGCGAGCGCGGGCTCGAGGTCATCGCCGACGGGAGCTGCTTCCTGGTGGAGACTCGCTTCAAGGGCTAAGCGGTCCGCCGCTACCCCACCTACCCGTCAGGATGCGAAGAGCGCCGGGCGCTCCTTGTGGAACCGGGTCCGCGACTGGTAGAGCTCCCCCAGCCCTAGAAGCGTCGATTCCGAAAACGGCGCCCCCATGATCTGGA
>DASQBE010000159.1:0-4825 GCA_035635355.1 Binatia bacterium
GATCGTGAACGGGGAGGCGGTGATCCGGGCCGCGTCCATGCTGATCCAGTACCCGCCGCTCGCCGCCACGCGCCCCTGGCTCACGTAGAGCGGCTTCTTCGACTTGCGGTAGGCCAGCATCTCGCGCGCGAGGAGGTCCGAGGCGAGGGGATCGCCTCCGGGGGAGTCCGCCCGCACGACGACCGCCTTCACGTTCCGGGACTCGCGGAATTTCCGGATCGCCTTCGAGGTCGTCCGGCCGCGGATGCCGCTGTCCATGGCACAGTCCCCGACGGCATAGACGAGCGCGATCGTGGGCTTCGGGCCCCAGAAGTCATCGGGAGTCCAGCGGGCCGCGCGCACGCCGCGCGGGCTCTGGAAGAAGACGCGCCGGCCCGCCGCGCTCCGAGCGCTCTCGCGAAGCGTCTCGACGCCGCCAATCTGGTCGATGGCGTGGCGCTCGAGAAGGCGCCGCGCGTTGATGTAGGGCTCCTCGTTCACGAGGGAGTCGAACTGCGCCCGCGTCATGCGCCCCGATTCCGTGATGCCTCGCGCCAGCTCCTCGTAGGTCGCCTTCACCAGATCGCCGCGCTGCTCGCGGTCCGCTTCGGACATGTCCCGGCGCGAGAACGACTCCATCGCCGACTTGTATTTGAGGTAGCGCCATTCCTCGAATCCGATGCCCAGCTTCGCCAGCGTGTCCTTCATGTACGTGCGCGACATCTGGACGCCGGGGACCAGGAGCGTTCCGACGGGATCCATCACGATGCGGTCGGCCGCCGAGGCGAGGTAGAAGGGGCCCATGCCGACGTTGTCGATGGAAACCACGACCTTCTTGCCCGCGCGGCGAAGCTCCAGGAGTTTCTCGCGGATCTCCCAGATCATCTCGATGTTCGCCTGGAATCCCGAGAGATTGAGCGAGACGCCTCCCACCGTCGGGTCCTCGGCGGCGAAGGTCAGATCGTCGATCACCCGCCGCAGCGGGAGCGAATTCTCGTCGAAGAAACGGTACGACTGATAGACCGCGTCGCCCTTGAGATCCATCTCGAGGAAACGCCGGCCGCGGAGAAGGCGGGCGGCGGGATCCAGGCCGCGCACCGGCGGGCTCAGGCGCACCGCGAAGTGGGTGGATCCCAGATCCGAATGGTCGTAGCGCGAGAGCGACCGGAACCCGGTCCGCGCGATCGTGACGCCCAGGGTGAGCTGGAAGCGCTCGTGCTCGCTCCACCGTCCCGCGGCCTCGAGGCCCGCGATCGGCCGTACGGAGGCGCCGAACGAGGGGTCGCCGTCGTCCCAGTGCCGGTGATTCTCCAGCGCGTAGTCCGCGAAGAGGAGGAGACGGGGGTCGGCGAGAGGGCGCACGCCGACGTCGAACACGCCCTGCTCTTCTCCGGAGGCGAAGCGCGCCGTGGATCCGAGCGAGAGCCAGGACGTGGGACGCACGATTCTGCCGGCCGCGAGGAAATTCTTCCGATCGAACGCGGAGCGGCCGGGGCCCGAGAATCCATAGGCGATTCCCGCGGCGCCGAACGCGTCGTTCCATCCCGCGCCGATCTGATAGTCGCCGACCCCCCGGAGGCCCACGGGCGTGGGAAGGACGCGGTGGCGATACGAGAATCCCAGGCCGCGCCCCGCCGCGATCCCATAATCCTCGCGCCGCCCGCCCGCCTGGCGGTCGGACCACCAGACCGCGGTCTCCGGCCGCTCGAGGAGCCCCCACTGAGCCGGGTTCAGCGTGGCCGCGATCGAGCCGTCGTCGGTGCCGGGCGTGCTCGAGAGGAGACTCGACTCCTCGACGTAGGGCGAGAGCGCGGCGCATGCGTTCCCGGGGAGGGTGACCGCGAGGAGGAGCAGTGGGGCCAGGAGGCGCGCGCTCCGGATCATCATGATTCCTCCTCGCTTCGCCCCTTGGCCACGGCGTAGATGGTGCTGAGCACGAAGAGCACCAGCACGACCCCGATCCCCAGCCATCGGGGAATCTCGAACCCGACCACGTCGATGGAGTGGAGGTACTCCAACACCAGCTTCACCCCGACCCAAGCCACGATCACGTAGGCGCCGTCCACGATGGCCGGATAGCGGCGCACCAGATTGAGAAGCTGCCCGATGAGCACGCGCATGGCGATGATCCCGAGCAAGCCGCCGCACAGAATCACCCAGAGCTTTCGCGACATTCCGACCGCGACCAGGATCGAGTCGATCGCGAACACCACGTCGGTCGTCTCGACCCGGACCACCGTGGACCAGAAGAGCGAGAGCCCGAGCAGCGTGGCCGCGGCGGGGTGGACTCTCGCCCCCTCGGCCGCGTGGCGGCCCTTGTGCCAGAAGTGCCGGAAGGGAAGATAGAGGAGATAGGCGCCCCCGACCAGCTTCACCCAGTCCATGTGGATCAGGTGCACCGCCGAGAGGGTCGCGAGCACGCGGAACGCGAACGCGCCGATGATGCCGTACTGGAGCGCCTTCTTCTGCTGACGCTTGGGCAGCGGCAGCACGAGGACCGCCAGCACCAGCGCGTTGTCGGCGCTCAGGGCCGCTTCGAGCAGCACCAGAAGACCGATGGTGAGGAGGTCGGCGCCTTCGATCGAAAAGGGCATGGGAGGTCGAATGGTACCCCAATTCCGGGCTATAGTGACGGGGAAGGCATGAAGGACCTCCTCTACCGCGTGGGCATCCAAACCGAATGATCGGTCGAACGCTGTCCCATTACCGCGTCGTGGAGCAGATCGGGGCGGGAGGCATGGGCATCGTGCACCGCGCCCGGGACGAGCGCCTGGGCCGGGACGTGGCGCTGAAGGTGCTGCCCGCCGGCGCGCTCTCCGACGAAGCGGCGCGGGAGCGGTTCCGGCGCGAAGCCCTCGCGCTCTCCCAGCTCAACCATCCGCACATCGCGACCATCTACGATCTCGACCGCGAGGACGAGCTGGACTTCCTCGTGATGGAGTACATCCCTGGCCGGACGGTGGCCCAGATGATCGCCCAGCGGCCCCTCACCGAATGCGAGGCGGCCACGATCGCCTGTCAGATCGCGGAGGCTCTGGAGGAAGCGCACGAGCAGGGGATCGTGCACGGAGACCTGAAGCCCGACAACGTGATCGTCACGCCGAAGGGCTGGGTCAAGGTGCTCGATTTCGGTCTCGCGGTCCTGCGCGGCCCCGTGTTCCAGGCCGCCGAGACCACGGCCTACTCGGGGGAGAATCTGGTCCAGGGCACCCTCCCGTACATGGCGCCCGAGCAGCTCCTCCGGGGCCGGGCGGACGCGAGGACGGATCTCTACGCGCTGGGCGTCGTTCTCTACGAGATGACGACGGGAAGGCGGCCCTTCCAGGAATCCCTCGCCCCGGCCCTGATCGAGGCCATCTGCCATCGCGTGCCCGCGCCGCCGGGCTCGTGGAACCCGGCGCTCTCGCAGCGGACCGACCGGATCGTGCTTCGCCTCCTGGCCAAGGATCCGGACCGCCGCTACCAGACCGCGCGGGAGCTGAACGAGGACCTGCGCCGCGTTTGCGCCACGGGTCCCGCCTCGTTCGCGCGGGAGGAAGCCGAGCGCGACGCGGATCGGCAGAGGATCGGGTCGATCGCGGTCCTCCCGCTCGAGAACCTCTCCGGTGATCCCGAGCAGGACTACTTCGCGGACGGGATGACGGAGGCCCTGATCGCGGGGCTCGCCAAGATTCGCGCGCTCCGCGTCATCTCGCGAACCTCCGTGATGCGCTACAAGGGCGCGCGAGCCGCGCTCTCCGAGATCGCGCGCGCCCTGGACGTGGAGGCGATCGTGGAGGGTTCGGTGCTCCGGTCGGGGAACCGCGTGCGGATCACAGCGCTCCTCGTGGACATCGCGGCCGACCGGCACCTGTGGGCGGAGACCTACGAGCGCGACGTGGTCGACATCCTGTCGCTCCAGAGCGAGGTCGCGCAGGCGATCGCGGGAGAGATCCAGGTGACCATCACCCCTCAGGAGGTGGCCCGCTTCGCGCGCCGGAACCCGGTCGATCCGGACGCCTATCAGGCCTACCTCAAGGGGCGCTATCACTGGGAGAGGCGCTCCGAGGAATCCCTCAAGAAGGCCCAGCATTTCTTCCAGGAGGCCATCGATCGCGATCCGGCGTACGCGCCGGCCTACGCGGGGCTGGCCGACTATTACATCACGCTCGGGAATTTCAACCTGGCCGACTCCCACGAGGTGTACCCCAAGGCCAAGGCCGCCGCCCTGCGAGGGCTCGAGATGGATCCATCCTCCGCCGAGGCGTACACCTCGCTGGGGAGCATCAAGGGAAGCTACGAGTGGGATCGCGAGGGCGCCGAGCGGGATTTCCGCCATGCGATCGCGCTGGATCCGAACTACGCCAACGCGCACCACTGGTTCGCGGACCATCTCGTGTCCCTGGCGCGATTCGACGAGGGGATGTCGGAGATCGCGCGGGCGCAGTCCCTGGATCCGCTCTCGCTCGTGATGAGCGCCGACGCGGGGGGCTATCTCTTCTATGCCGAACGGTACGAGGAGGCCGTGGCCTCGGTCCGGAAGACGCTCGACCTGGATCCTTCCTTCGCGCCCTCGTACCGGCAGCTCGGAGGAATCCTCGAGCAGATGGGAAGGTTCGAGGAGGCCATCTCGATCTTCGAGAAGGCGAAAGAGGTGAGCGGAAGCGCGACCTACTCGCTCACCGCCCTGGCCCACACGTACGCGCTCTCGGGCCGGAGGGAGGACGCGCGGAAGATGCTGGAGGAGCTCGACGAGCTCGCGAAGCGGAAGTACGTCTCACCCTACAGCCTCGCCGCCGTGCACGTGGCGCTTGGCGATTTCGACCGTGCCTTCGCGTATCTGGACCGCGCCGTCGAGAGACACGAT
>DASQBE010000160.1:0-4209 GCA_035635355.1 Binatia bacterium
CACGACCTCGGGCCCCGGCGCCGTCAAGATCGAGCTGTACGACGTGGGCGGGCGTCTCGTCCGGACGATCCTGGACGAGCCGTCGCTACCGGCGGGCGCGCACGAAGCGCGGATCGACGGGCGGGGCTCGCGTGGCGAGAAGCTGGCCTCGGGGATCTATTTCGTTCGCGGCGTCTCTGAGGAAGGAGAATTCACGAAGAGGATCGCGGTTCTCAAATGACCGAAGCCGGAGCGTGATGTCCTTCCCCCCGGGTGTGAACGTGATCCCGCGCGGAGCCCTCACGCGCGAGGACGTCGTCGCGGCGGAGGCGATCGAACGGGCCGAGTGGCGCGACGCGTTCGGCTCGGCGGATCCCGCGATGGCGGCGGCCTTGGGCATGCGGGCCGAGCGGATCGGTGACGCGGACGTGCTGATGATGTCCTCCGTAGATATGCTGATGTTCAATCGCGTGGCCGGGCTCGGCGTCGAAACGCCCGCGACCGAGGAACTGCTGGACGAGGCGCTGGGCCAGCTCCGCGCGGCCCGGGTCCCGCGCTATTTGATCGACATCTCGCCCGCCGCGCGGCCCATACTCTTGGCGGACTGGATCGCGGGCCGGGGGCTCTCCCTGCTCAACAACTGGGTCAAGCTCACGCGCAAGACCGAGCCGATGGCGATCCCACACACCTCCGCGCGCATCGTCGAGATCGGGCGCGAGCACGCGCGGGATTTCGGGCGGATCATTCAGACTGTGTTCGGATTGAGTGAGATAGTTGGAGATTGGACGAGCGGGCTGGTCGGGCGCCCCGGCCGGCGCCACTTCATGGCCTTCGAGCGCGACAAGCCCGTCGGCACGGCGGCCATCTACATGGAGGGAGCGTGGGCGGAGTTCGGATACGCGACGGTTCTGCCGGAAGCGCGGGGGCGGGGCATCCAGGCCGCCCTGATCGCGGCGCGCATCCGCGCGGCCCACGAATCGGGCTGCCGCAGGGCCTCCATGGAGACGGCGGAAGAAACGCTGGAGAAGCCAAGCTACTCGCTCCGCAATGCCCGGAGGATGGGGTTCGAGGTCGCCTACCTGCGGCCGAACTACTTGGGAACCTTATAACCTGCCGGGGTTTGAGTAGATCATGAGCTTGGTGGGCAGGGTCATGGTGTGGGCCACCGTATTCCTGCCCCTTCTCGCCATGACGGCCCTCCCGCTGCCCGCGCTTGCCGACAAAACGCCTCCCGGCGCCGACGGGCTCCCGGCGACCAACCCCAAGCACCCCTGGAAGTTGTTCGTGGGCGCGCCGCGCGTGGACACGCTCTCCTTCGCGCTGAGCGACATCGTTCCGGTGGCGCGACGGCAGTTCATCCACGACGAGTGGCAAATCTTCACCGTGGACGCGGCCGAAGGGCGGATCGTGACGAAGTGGAAGCAGATGCACCATCCCCTGCTTCTCATCTTCATGGGCCACGTCAACGCGCGATGTATGGTCACGTTGCAGCCGCTGGACCGTAACCGAACACGTATAGTGTTCCAGGCCGACCTGGCCTCCCACCGTGAATTGCAGGGGAACCCGATGCTCGGAGCCGCGAAGCGGGCGTACGCCAAGGCCGCGCGAAACTACGTGACCGAGGTGCGCGGCTATCTGAACACGCACCGCAACCTCTCGAGCTTGGCCCCGTGACCAGCGTCTCGATCGTCGTCCCCGCGCGGAACGAGGAGGACCTCCTCCCCAGCTGCCTCGAGGCGCTCCTGGCCCAGGACTACGAGGGCCCGATCCAGATCATCATCGTGGACAACGGGAGCACCGACCGCACCGCCGAGCGCGCGGCCGCCCTCGGCGTGACCGTGGTGAACGAGTCCCGGCACGGCTACGTCATAGCACTGGCGCGCGGCTTCTCCATCGCGACCGGCGACATCGTGGCCACGACCGACGCGGACACGGTGCCTCCCCGGAACTGGATCTCGACGCTCGTGCGCGAGTACGAGAAGCGGCCCGACGTGGTCGCGGTGGGCGGCGAGATCTTCTTCCGCGAGCCGAACTGGAAGGGCTGGCTCTTCACGCGGTGCGTGCTCCCGCACTTGAATCGCTGGGATCGGAAGAATCCCGCGGGCCCTCACCTCTGGGGGGCCAACTTCTCGGTGCGCCGCGACGTGTTCGAGCGCGCCGGCGGTTGGAGCCCTCACTTCAATCTCCAGTGCGACACCGAGCTCTCGGAGCGGCTGCGCCCCTTCGGCCGCGTCGTCCTGCTGGACCACCTCGCGGTCTCCACGTCGTGCCGCCGGTGGAACCAGTCCTTCGTGCGCAGCGTGTTCCTCTACGCGTCGAATTTCGTGTGGCTGCAGATCGCGGGGCGTCCGCTCTGGCGGGGCTTCCCGGAGATTCGCGAGGTGGTGGCGTCGGAGTCCAGGGTCTCGCTGGGGACGCTCCCGTGGAGCTTCAGCTTGAAGTCGGCGCGGACCGTCACCGCGGTGGCGCTCTTCAGCTCCCTGATCTTGCTGGGCGGCTACGACACGCTCACGCCCTGGTCCAACGCGTTCGGGAAAACCTACTGGGAAGGCGCCACGAAGGAGCGGGTGGTGGCGCTGACCTTCGACGACGGCCCCAACGGTCCCTTCACCGACGCGGTGCTCGACATCCTGCACCGCGAGGGGGTGAAGGCCACGTTCTTCCTCATCGGGAAGAACGCGCGGCTGTATCCCGACGTCGCGGCCAGGATCGCGCGCGAGGGGCACGTCATCGGGAACCACACCGATTCGCACCCGGCGGGCTTCGCGCTGGCGACCGCGCGCTTCCAGCGCGCCGAGATCGATCGCGCCGAGGAGAGCATCCACGCGGTGACCGGCGTGTACCCGCACCTCTTCCGCCCGCCGCAAGGGATCCGCTCCCCGTGGATGATGCAGGTTCTCGCGAAGGATTCGCTGGTGACGGTGACCTGGGACGACGCGCCCGGCGACTGGGTGCCCTACTCCTCGCGTCAGTTGGCGGCGTCCACCATCGCCCACGCCCACCCCGGCGCGATCATCTTGCTCCACGACGGGCTGAACCTGGCGCGGCATCCCGACCGGAGCGCGACGGTGGAGGCGCTCCCGACCATCATCGACCGCTTGCGCGAAGAGGGGTATCGCTTCGTGACGGTGCCCGAATTGTTGCGGTACGAACCCACGCTGGCTCGCTGGCCCGCGCTCACGCCCGCGGCGGCGGTGGCGCCGGCCCGCCGGGGGACCTTCCAGCTCCCGGGGTAGTCTCCTACTTCCCCGCCGCGCGCATCCGCTTCTTCAGCTCGCCCCCGAAGTTGAGCACGACCGCGAAGTGCGTCGGATTCTCCTCCCCCTCCCCGGCCTGAACGACGAGCAACCTTCCGTCCGGGAGGAGGTCGTAGAGTGCCACCCCATCGCCGGCCGCGGCCTCGTGAAGCGCCGCGAGATCCCACGCGACGGTCGGAGCCGAGGCGCTGAGGGCAGGCCGCGAGGTGACCGCGACCGACATCAGCTTTCGCGGGATCGAGTAGTAGTAGAGTTTTTCCCCGGCGCGTCCCCACCTGGGGACCCACCCTCCATTACTTCCGGACACGGTGAGAGGCGACCCGCTGAAGGCGCCGTCCCGCCACGCGCACACCTGCACTTCATTCTTGCCCATCTCGTTCGACCCGTAGGCCACGAGGCGGCCGTCCGGGGAGAACACCCCGGACCCATGGTCGCCTTCACCCTGGGGTAGAAGCCTCGGCGTCCCCAGCTCGCCGTCCTTCGAGGGGATGGAGAGCGCCCATTGGCTCGTCTTGTTGCCGTCCATGCGCGTCAGGAGCAGCGTGGTTCGGTCCGGGGACCATGAGGTAGGAAGCAGGTACGAGGTCCGCGTCGGATTCAGCGCGATGCGTCGCGCCGGCGTCGAGCCGTCCGCAGCCACGATGTAGATGCCATCGGACGGGTCCTGGGACACGAGTAGGATCGCGAGAGACCGCCCGTCGGGCGACCATGCCTTGCCAAAGCTGTCCGCGGATCGCAAGCGAATGCGGTTGGAGGTCTGCTTTCCGCGCTCCGAGATCCATACCTCCGTGATCGCGTCGGCGTTCGTGATCGATACGGCGGCCTTGGTCCCGTCGGGCGACGCTTCCATGCCGTACTCGAATGCTTGGTGTTCGGGGGACCAATCGGAGGCGTTCCCCTGGCGGTCCACGACGACCAGATGGCGATCCCGCACCGCGTTCCCGCCGGCGGTGTACACGAGGGTGCCGTCCGC
>DASQBE010000161.1:0-10823 GCA_035635355.1 Binatia bacterium
CGTCCAGAAGGTCAGCGCCACCGGGAAGATCCAGCCTCGGACCAAGGTGGATATCAGCGCCGACGTGAGCGCGAAGATCACCAAGCTCCCGATCGTGGAAGGGCAGTGGGTGAACAAGGGCGCCTTCCTGGTCGGCCTGGCCCGCGAGCGCTACCTGGCGGCCGTGGAGAGCGCCGTGGCCAGCGTGAGCTCGGCGGAGGCCAACGCCGCCCTGGTGAGCGAGAACATGACCCGCGCCGAGAGCGAGTACAGGCGCTCCAAGCAGCTTCTCGCGAGCAAGCTCGAGTCCCCCTCGGCATTCGAGGCCAAGCAGGCCGAGTACCAGGTCGAGGTGGCGCGCCACAAGTCAGCCATGGACCAGGTGGCGCAGGCGAAGGCCGCGCTGAAGCAGGCGCGCGACGACCTTTCCAAGACGACGATCTACGCTCCGATGGCGGGAACGATCAGCGCGCTCAACAAGGAGCAGGGCGAGATCGCGCTGGGCTCCCAATTCCAGAAGGACGCCATCCTGACGGTGGCGGACCTCTCGGTGATGGAAGCCCAGGTCAACGTGGACGAGAACGACATCATGTCCGTGGCGATCGGCCAGCCGGCCGAGATCGAGGTCGACGCGCTCCCGAACCAGAAGCTCAAGGGCGTGGTGTCCGAGATCGGGAGCAGCGCCAACGCGAGCGGGGCGGGCACCACCGAGCAAAAGACCGAGTTCGAGATCAAGATCGCGATCATCGATCCGCCCAAGTCGCTCCGTCCCGGCATGACCGCGAGCGCGGACATCGTCACCAAGACGAACGACAACGCGCTGAGCGTGCCGCTCCAGAGCGTGGCGGTGCGCACGGTGGATCAGCTGACGGTCAAGGGTGAGAAGCGGAAGGACGCGGAATCCCGCTACAAGCCCGACAAGGACGGCTTCGTGGAGATCGTCTTCTGCATCGAGAATGGAAAGGCGGTCGCGAAACAGGTCCAGACCGGAATCCAAAGCGACGAGCTGATCGAAATCCTGGGCGGCCTCACGGAAGGGGACGAAGTCGTCACCGGGAGCTACCGTGCCATATCCAAGGACCTCGAGAACGGGGCCGTGGTGACCGTCGACAACACCAAGAAGGACATGGACCGTTCGAAGGGCGGAGGCATGCCGACCGGATGAACCTGTCGCTCAGCATCAAGGAATCCTTCCAGATCGCCCTTCGGGCCATCCGCGCGAACAAGGCGCGCGGGGCCCTGACCACCCTGGGAATCATCATCGGCATCGTGGCGGTGGTGGTCACCATGACGGCGGCGAACGGGCTTCAGAACAGGTTCCGCGAGAGCTTCTCGTCCGTGGGCACCGACGTCATCTACGTGTCGCGCATGCCCTGGGTGGTGATGAACGATTTCTTCACGTTCCGCAACCGCCCCAAACTCGACCTGCGCGAGGCTCGGCGGTTGGAGGACAAGCTTCGCGGCCGGGGCATCGTCAATCCGACCATGAACGGCAACGAGGACGTGAAGTACCGCGACAAGACCATGGAGGGCGTGGTCATCATCGGGACCACCGAGAAGCAGTCCCGGCTCTCCACCGCGCAGCCCCAGACGGGCCGCTTCCTCCTGCCGTTCGACGTCCTGTACAAGAAGAGCGTATGCGTCATCGGCACCGACGTCCGGGACGGCGTCTTCGGCACGGTCAACCCCCTGGACAAGTCGATCCGGATCGGACGGACGGATTTCCGCGTCATCGGGGTGATGGAAAAGCAGGGCGGCAGCTTCCTGGGCGGGCCCAACTTCGACCGCCAGATCTTCGTCCCGATCACGTCCTACGTGAAGGCGTTCGGGGGCTCCCACGGCCGGCAGGACGTGAACATCGCCGTCAAGGCGCCCAGCCAGGAGGCCGTGGGCGACCTCGAGTTCGAGACGATCGGCGAGATGCGGAAGATCCGCGAGCTGCGTCCCGCGCAGCCCGACGATTTCTCGATCAACAAGCTGGACACCCTGGTGGGCGCCTTCAACAACACCATGGGCGTCGTGATCCTGGTCGGCCTGATCATCACCAGCATCTCGCTCTTCGTCGGCGCGGTCGGCGTGATGAACATCATGTTCGTCTCGGTGACGGAGCGCACGCGCGAGATCGGGGTGCGGAAGGCGATCGGCGCGACCCGGCGGAGCATCCTCCTCCAGTTCTTGTTCGAATCCTCCTCGATCTGTCTCCTGGGCGGAGCCATCGGCATTCTGCTGGCCACGATCGTGACGGCGATTCTCAACGCGGCGGTGATGCCGGCGAGCATCTCCCTGCCGATTCTCTTCATCGCGGTCGCGGTCTCCATCGGAGTCGGAGTCGTGGCGGGGGTTCTTCCCGCCTACCGGGGCGCCACGCTGGACCCCATCGAAGCCCTGCGCCATGAGTGACCGCGACGCCGGGGGAGGCCGCGATGCGTCCGCTTGACACCCTCTTCATGTCCTGCGGCGCGATCTTGAGCAACAAGCTGCGCTCCATGCTCACGCTCGTCGGGATCGTGGCCGGCGTGGCCTCGATCATCGCCGTGATGACGGCGATCTCGGTGATCCAGAGCACCCTGGAGCGTGAGATGAGCGTCCTGGGCGCGCAGACCTTCCAGGTGCAGAAATGGCCCGCCGGCGGCTTCCACTCCGATGCGGAGCACAGAAAAGCCATGAAGCGCCCGCCCCTCACGCTCGCGAACGCCCAGGCCATCCGCGAGCACGTGGGCACCGTGGATCTCGTGGGGTCGGAGATCTGGGACTTCGGCTTCGCGGCGAATTACAAGGGCGTGACCACCAATCCCAACATCTCGATCTGCGGAGGCACGCCGGAGTATCCGCCCAACAACACGCATTACGTCGGGCTGGGGAGGAACATCTCCGAGATGGACGTGAAGGCCGGGCGGAACGTGGTGGTGATCGGCTACGCCATCGCCCAGAAGCTCTATCCCTTCACGGATCCCATCGGGAAGGACATCCGCGTCGACGGCCGGAAGTACCAGGTCATCGGGGTCTTCGACGAGAAGAAGTCCGCGTTCGGCGGAAACTTCGACAACTACGTGCTGATGCCGGTCTCGACGTTCGTGGGCACCTACGGCATGATCGGAAGGGACGGGTTCACGCGCTCGGTCAATATCACGGTGCGCGCCAAGACCCCCGCCCTGATCCAGGACGCGATCGAGGAGACCCGCCAGGTGCTGCGGCGGGATCGCGGCGTGAAACCCGGCCAGGAAGACAACTTCGAGTTCTTCAACAGTCAGAGCCTCATCACTCAATTCAACAAGATGAGCATGGGTGTGAAGCTCGCGGCCTTCGTGATCGGACTCATCGCGCTCGTCGTGGCGGGGATCGGGATCATGAACATCATGCTGGTCGCGGTCACCGAGCGGACCCGGGAGATCGGGATCCGCAAGGCGCTGGGCGCGAAGCGCGTGAGCATCCTGGGTCAGTTCCTGCTCGAGGCGGTCATCCTCTGCAACATCGGGGGCGTGATCGGGGTCGTGGTGGGGTTTCTCCTGGGAAATCTCGTGGCCGTGTTCACCCATTTCGACGTGAGCGTGCCCATGGAGTGGGCCGCCATCGGAATCCTCTTCTGCTCGGCCGTGGGCATCGCCTTCGGCCTCCTCCCCGCGGTGCGGGCCTCCCAGCTTCGTCCCATCGACGCCCTTCGCTACGAATAAGAAAGCCTCCATCCCGAGGACGCGAGGGCGAAGGAGAGTCCCAGCAGAACCGTCCCGACCAGAATGCCGATGCGATGCCGAGTCATGAGACCTCCCAGGGTTGGAGCGCTGATGCGGGCCTGTACCGCCGGGGCGGGCTGAAGTAGAGTACCGGCGCATCCCGCCACCGGGGAGGAGGCCCACGTGACCGACGATTCCCTCGAAGAGATACGTCTCCTCCGGGAAACCGTGACCCGGTTGGAACGCCGTCTCGAGACGCTCGAGCGCCTCGTGACGCCGGCGGCAGCACCCGTGCGCCCCGCGGCGCCCGCGTCTCCACCCGCGATCCCCGCGCGTCCCGCACCGCCCGCGGCTCCCGCAGCACCCCGGGAGAACCTCGAGCTCAAGATCGGCCGCTACTGGCTGAACCGGATCGGGATTCTGAGCCTGGTCCTGGGCACGGCGTTCTTCCTGGTCTACTCGTTCCAGTACCTCGGTCCCGTCGCGAAGCTGGCGATGGGCTACGCGGTGGGCGTGGGGCTCCTGTTCCTCGGACTCCGCCTGGAGCGGAAGACGGGCATCGAGTGGTATGGGCGCGGGCTCATGGGCGGCGGGTGGGCGGTGGTTTACTTCACGACGTACGCGATGTATCACGTCCCCGAGACGAAGGTCCTGAGCAGCGCGCCGCTCGACCTGCTCCTTCTCCTCGCGGTGGCCGCCGGGGCCATCCGCCACGCCCTGACCTATCGCTCGCCGGCGATCACCATGCTCGCCTTCCTTCTCGCGTTCCTGACCACGGGGATCAGCGAGGTCACGTACTTCACGTTCGCTTCGTCCGTGATCCTGATCGGCTCGCTCGTGGTCATCGCCGCGCGGATGCGCTGGCACACCCTCCTCGTCTATGGGATGGCGGGCTCCTACGTGACCCATCTGGTCGCGGTGGAAGGGCACGTGACCGTGGCCGGGAGCACCATGCCGGCCGGAGGACCGGCGGCGGCCCTGTTCTTTTTGCACGCATCCTTCCTCACGCTCTACTGGCTGGGCTATTCCATCGGTGTACTGGCCTTCGACGAACGCGAAACGCCGCGCCGAGACGCGCTCGTGACCACGACGGTCCTGAACGGCCTCGCCTACGCGCTGCTCCTCCTGCCGCGCGTCGCCGCGACCTATCCGGGATCGAGTTACCTGGCGCTCGCCGCGATGGGCGCGGTCGGCCTGATCCTGAGCGCGGTCTCGGCCCTGAGAGGTCTTCCCTCGGTGTCCACGGCGCACGTGCTCCTCGGGCTCACGTTTCTGAGCGTCGCGGTGCCCCAGAAACTGACGCGCCGGGGGACAGGCTTCTTCTGGCTCGCGGAGGTGGCATCGCTGGCCTGGCTGGGTGTCCTCCTCGACCGGTGGGCGTTCCGGATCTTCGCGCTCGCGCTCGCGACCATTACATTCCTCTGGCTCCTGGGCTCGGAGGCGTGGGACCTGGAACGCATCACCGTCCTCGGGCGCGGGGTCCCCTGGCGCTGGATGATCGGGGGCTTCGCCATGGGCTGCTATGCCGTGGCCGCCGTGGCGAGCCGGCGCCTGGGCCGCGATCGATACCGATGGTCCCTGGAGGGGCAGTCCTTCCATCTGTACTGCGCCCTGGCGTGCTTCGTCCTCTGGATCCTCACCGCGATCACCGGCTCGTTGGCGATCGTTCCGCGTAACTGGGCGCTCGAGGCGGGAGCGGTCACGGTGATCGGGTGGGTCCTGAAAGACCGCGGCATCCGCGCCTTCGGAACCGTCTGGTTCGCCGCGCCCTTCGTCCTGGTGCTCGGCTTTCTGGTCGGGAGCTCGAACCTCTTCGATCTTCGAAACGCGATCGTCCTGACCGCGTCGCTCTACGCCATGGGGATTCTCTACCGGCGGGAGCCGCCGGCGCCGCGCCTCGCGGTCGAGCGTCACCTGTCGGGAGGGTACGTCGTGGCCGCGTCGGTCCTCCTCACGGCCGTTCTGTGGCACGACATCGAGCGCCACTGGCTCTCGCTGGCCTGGGCGCTCGAGGGGCTGGCGCTCGTCGCGATCGGGTTCCGGCTTCCGGACAAACCCTATCGCATGTCCGGACTCGGGGTGTTCTGCGTGCTCCTGCTCAAAGTGCTGTTCGTGGACCTGGCCGCGGCGCAGACGATCTACCGGATTCTGTCCTTCGCGATCGCCGGCGCGATCCTGCTCCTCGCCTCGTTCGGGTACGCGAAGTTCACCGCCAAGGAGCCGCGCGGGGCCGATCCCACCGCGCCCCCGCGCCCCTGACGCCTTAGGGGCACCTCTTGTTGATCGCGCAGAGGACCCGCGCGCGGAGTATGCTAGCGGCGACCCCCTGAACGCGTTTCGGACGCACCGAGGTCCCCTTGGATATCCAGGTCGGGAAGGCTATTTCCCGCTACCGCATCGCGGAGCGGATCGGCACCGGCGGCATGGGAGTCGTCTATCGCGCCCGCGATGAACGGCTCGGCCGGGACGTGGCCTTGAAGCTCCTCTCGGGCGTCTCGCTCGATCCCGATGCGAGCCAGCGCTTCGTGCGCGAGGCCCAGCTCGCGGCCACCCTGAATCACCCGAACATCGTCACGATCTATGAAGTGGAGGAGGCGGACGGCTATCACTTCATCGCGATGGAGTTCGTGGAAGGGGAGACGCTGCGCGCACGGATCGCGCGGGGACCTCTCGACCTGGACGAGGTGATCCGGATCGGCGCCGACGTGGCGGACGCGCTGGATGCGGCGCACACGCTCGGCCTGGTCCATCGCGACGTGAAACCGGCCAACATACTGCTCACGCGCTCGGGCCGCGCCAAGGTCGCGGACTTCGGTCTCGCGAAGCGCGTCGAGGGGGAGCCGGGCCCGGGCGACGCCGGCCCCACGGACAACGCGGCGACCGTGAGCGACCTGAGCCGGGCCGGCGCCGTGGCGGGCACGGTCTCGTACATGTCCCCGGAGCAGACGCGCGGGGACACGTTGGATCCGCGCTCGGATCTCTTCTCCCTGGGCGTCGTCCTCTACGAGGCCCTGACGGGGCGCCTGCCCTTCGAGGGGCCCACCGCGATCGCCGTGATCCACGAGATCGCGGTCGTGGAGCCGCCCGCCCCGAGCCGGATCCGGCGCGGGCTCCCGCGAGCGCTCGACGCCATCGTGCTGCGGGCGATGGGCAAGGACCGCGAGCGGCGGTACGCGCGCGGCGGCGAGATCGCGGCCGCGCTGCGCTCCTTGTCGGATGCGCCCTCCGTGTTCGCGGGCTCCGCATCCGACCCCGAGGCGGCGGCCCTCGTGCCCAACAACCTTCCCGTGTCGCTCACGAGCTTCGTCGGCAGGGAGGGTGAGATGGAGGAGGTGGCGCGACTCCTGGGCTCGGCGCGTCTCGTGACCCTTCTCGGCTCGGGGGGGTGCGGCAAGACCCGCCTCGCGATCCAGGTCGCGCGGAACCTCCTCGAAAGCCTTCCGGACGGAGCATGGGTCGTGGAGCTGGCCGCGCTCTCCGATCCCTCGCTCGTGCCGCAGAGCGTCGCCATGGCCCTGGGCCTCCGCGAGGAGTCGGGCCGGCCCCTGGTCGAGATGGTCGCCGAGCATCTCTCGTCGCGGACCCTCCTCCTGGTCCTCGATAACTGCGAGCACCTGGCCGCGGCGTGCTCCTCGCTCGTGCAGGCGCTCCTCGCCGCGGCCCCCGCGATCCGAATTCTCGCCACAAGCCGTCAGGGGCTCGGCGTTCCCGGGGAGACCCTGTGGCGGATCCCTTCCCTCAGCGTTCCGGATCCGGGGGGCGCGCCCCTCCACCGGCAGGCGGTGAGCCGCTACGAGTCGGTGCGGCTCTTCCTCGAGCGTGCTTCCGCGGTCCAACCCAGCTTCGCGCTCACGGATCAGAACGCGTGGACCGTGGCACAGATCTGCGGCCGCCTGGACGGGATCCCGCTCGCGATCGAATTGGCGGCCGCGCGCGTCAAGGTGCTCCCCGTGGCGCAGATCCTGGGAAGGCTCGAGGATCGCTTCCGGCTCCTGACGTCGGGAAGCACCGCGGTCCTCGAGCGTCAGCAGACCCTCCGAGCTGCGGTGGACTGGAGCTACGACCTCCTGACCGAGACGGAGCAGCAGCTCTTCCAGCGAATCAGCGTGTTCGCGGGCGGCCTCTCCCTCGAGGGGGCGGAGTCCGTTTGCTCCGGGAATGGAATCACCGAGGAGGAGATCCTGGACCTTCTTGCGCACCTGGTGGACAAGTCGCTGCTGATTCCCGAGGAGGGGTGCGAGGGGTCGGCGCGCTACCGGCTCCTCGAGACCCTGCGCGCCTACGGGAGAGAGCGGCTGGAGCGCGCGGGGCACGGGGAGGAGTACGTGAAGAGGCACGGCGCGTTCTATCGGGAGGCCGCGGGCCGAGCCGAGCCGGGGCTCCTGGGTCCGGAGCAGGCCTCATGGCTCAATCGCCTCGAGGAAGAGCACGACAATTTCCGGCTGGCGATCGAATCGGCCCACGAACGAAGCGACGTCGCGACGGAGCTCTCGATCGGCGCGAGCCTCTGGCGGTTCTGGTGGACGCGCGGCTTCTGGCAGGAAGGAAATCGAAGGCTCTCCAAGGCGATCGACGCCGCAGGCGGGGCCTCGCCGACGCGAGCGCCCGGTGGGGCGTCGCTCGCGAGGTCGGGCGGTCCGATCCGGGCCAAGGCGCTCCACGGCGGGGCGGTGCTCGCGCGGAGTCTCGGGGATTACGCCGCGGCGCACGACCGGATCGAAGCCTGCATCGCGATCGCGCGCGACGAGGGGGACCGCGAGGGGCTGGCGCTCTCCCTCAAGGAGCTGGGCAACCTGGCCTACGTGAAGGGGGACCACGCGGCCGCGAAATCCGCCTACGAGGAAAGCCTCCTCCACGTCCGCGCGATCGACGACCGGCACGGAATCGCCGCCGTGCTCCACAACCTGGGCAGCGTCGCGCTGGGCCAGGAGGATTACGCCCGGGCCCGCCAGCTCTACGAGGAATCCCTCATGCTCGAGCGCGACCTGGGGGACCGGACCGGCGAGGCGATCACGCTGAACGGATTGGGGTCTTCGGCCCGCGCGCAGGGGGACGATGCCGCCGCGCTCGCCTATCACGAGGAGGGGCTCTCGCTCCAGCGGGCGCTGGGGGAGCGCTCGGGGATTGCGTATTCCCTCGGAGAGCTGGGGCTCCTGGCCGCGAACGCGAATGAATTCCAGCGAGGGCGCGCCCTCCTGAGCGAGAGTCTCGGCATCCTGCGCGAGATGGGGGACCGGCAGGGAATGGTGGACGCGCTGGAGCGCTTCGCCGCGCTCGAATTCCGCCAGGATCAGTCCGAGCGCGCGCTGATGCTCTACGGGGCCTCGAGGGCGCTGCGCGAGCAGCTGGGCGTGGAAGCCATGCCCTCCGACCGGCGAAGAATCCAGGAAGATCTCGGATCGCTCTGGGACGAAGTGGGCGCGGACGGCGCGGCCGCGGTATTCGCCAGAGGGCGGACCATGACGCTGGAGAAGGCGATCACGCTCGCCATCGGGGGCGCTTTGTGATATGATTCCGCACGGTTGATTTCAACGTTCCGGGGCGCGGAACACTACGAGGTTCGCTTGATCCTCAGTACTCCGCATCGGTCGATCGGCGCCCGCCACCGCTCCGGAATCCTCGCGTTCGCGGCGCTCCTGATCGCACTGACGCCGCTCCGTTTCGCATCCGCCATGGAGCGCATCAAGGTGCCCCCGCCTCCGCCGCCTGACGGAACGACGACGCTCCCGATGTCGGGCACCCTCATCCGGTCCGCCACCACCGCGACCACGACATGGTTTCTCTACCCTGGAGCTTGCGCGGATCGCGCGAATGGAACCTGGGCTCCCCGGAGCACTCCCCAGGCTGACTCGCTGAACAGCTACACCCCTGGCTCGACCGGCCCGTACACCGGCCTCGACCAGTCGTTGAGCGAGATTCTGTGGCACGTCGAGGACAACGCTCTTTGCACGCCGGGGACGCACTGCCCGGCGGCACTCGCCGGGACCAGAATGCTCTGGTGCGGCAAGTTCGATCCCGACGCGGTACAGAAGGTCGGCTATCCGAACTTCACGTATCAGATTCTCTACATCGATACGGGCTCCCATTCTGCAAATTATGATTTGACGCTAACTTATAATTTCAGCATGGAGTTCAACTACGACGCGGTCTACTTGATCGGCGGCGGCGGCGGTAGCGTCGACCCGATCGGAAACAGCGGTGCCGCATGCGACGCCGTAATCGCGGCGGGCACCGAGCTGATCCAGTGGACGGGGAGCATTACCCCGGGCACGGCGAACGCCACCGGCGGGAACACCACCGGCGGTCAGGTCCTCGTCTCGTCCGATCCGGGAGCTCCGGCGACGGTGACGGGCGCCTCGTTCACGATCAACGCGAGCAATCGCGCCCTCTACTTCGTGTTCAAGAGCGATTGCTTCAATTCGAACGAGGACGGCCTTTGGTCCCAGGGTCTGGGCCAGCAGATGGACAACGTCTCCACGAGTGACAACGGCGCCATCTACACCGACCAGGCTCCTGTGGGCGGCACGGACGCGTTCAGTGGAAACGTCATTCTCGGAACGCCCAGCAATCCGATCATCTCGGCTCGAGTCCCACCGGGCGTCGGGACGCTATGGCAGCTCGTAGCGGGCATCAACCTACCGACCCCCGACACCTGCTTGCCGAGGAATACGGCCTCGAACCTCATATTCGAGGGCGGAAACGCATCCACCTTCCACACCGTGCCGAATCAGTTCAACTCGATCGTGTCCTGCACGTTTCCCGTTCCCATCGGGACCGGTTCCATCGTCGCGCGATGGTCGCAGTACGAGGACCTCCCTAACAACCAGGGCTACGTCCAGTTCGCGGAGTACCGATATTTCAAGGACGGCGTCTGGAGTCGGTGGAGAAATACCTTCCTTTCCGGCAGGCGGGAGAGCGCGGCGCTCCAATCCTGGTCCGACGTTCGGGCCGAGCTTGCCGAGGCCACCCAGGCCGACTCGGTCCAGATCCGGTACTCGGTTCAGTGCGTGCAGGCCCTGGCGGCGGACCACAACAATTGCGGCGATGTGATCTACGGCGTCCTGTACGACAATTTCCGCCTCGAGATGGTGACGGGCGTGCCCGCGCCGGTATTCGGAATCCTTTCGCCCTTCACCGCGCAGTCGACCTTCGTGGATGGCACGATGGCCGGCA
>DASQBE010000162.1:0-2053 GCA_035635355.1 Binatia bacterium
GGTCCCCGTCGACCTCGACGTCCACTTGATCTGCGACAACTACGCCACCCACGTGTGTCCTGAAAGTGAAGTGATGAGGATGTAGGAGGTCCCCAGCACGAAGCGTGCTGTGCCAGTGATGGAGGTAGGTCCTTCGGGTTCGCCGAGCAGACGGAGAACTCAAACCGCCGCAGTGTCATGCCGGTCAAGAGCCGGGGTGGGAAGCGACTGCGGAAAAGGCCCGCTGCAGCGGGTCAGGTATGCGACGAGAAGACGAACATGGATGAACCACTGCGGACGCATCGAAACGTAGAACGATGGCGCCGAAACCGGAGGTTGTGGGTATCTCCGGGACAAAGGCCCGCCCGCGGGGCGAGCCCTGAGCCAGGGGGCGGGCTGCGTGCTGCCCTGGTGGCGTCCGGTGTATAGGTGGCGTGAGCTCGTCGCGGGCGTTGGCATGGAACAGGAGAACCTGTCGCCTCGATACCGACGGCCGGACGATATCGGCGCGGTGTGCCGGTTCGGGTCGCGAGAGGGAGGACCCCAAGTGGCCGAAACCGCAAGGGGCAGAGTACCGATGCGAGGCACAGGGGCGGACCGGCTCGTAGTAGCGGGGAAGGCCCGGTAATGGGGCTGGAGCGAAGGGGCCGGGCGGGCCAGATCGACCTGAGGTCACCCCGCGAGGGTAGGAGCTGATGGTTGGATCGAAGTCGAAGGTGAAGTCGTTTGAGATCGATAAGCGCCTTGTTCATGAGGCGTGGATGAAGGTCCAGGCCAACGGCGGAGCGCCGGGCGTGGATGCCGTCAGCGTCGACGGGTTTCGTGAGGCGGAGAGGGACAACCTCTACAAGCTGTGGAACCGGATGAGCTCCGGCAGCTACCTGCCGGGCCCGGTGCGGGCGGTGGAGATACCGAAGGATCATGGGGCGGGGATCAGGGTGTTGGGTGTGCCCAATGTGGCCGACCGAATCGCCCAGACGGCGGCGGCGATGCTGCTGGAGGAGAAGCTGGAGCCGATCTTCCACCCCGACAGCTACGGTTACCGTCCCGGGCGTTCGGCCCACGACGCGTTGGCCGTGACTCGACGGCGCTGCTGGAAACAGGACTGGGTGTTGGACCTTGATGTCCGGGCCTTCTTCGGCAGCGTCCCGCATGATCTGCTACTCAAGGCGGTCGCTCACCACACCGACGAGCGTTGGGTTCTGCTCTACATCGAGCGGTGGCTCACAGCCCCCATGCAGATGCCGGACGGGACTCTGACAGCGCGGGACAAGGGGACCCCGCAGGGGTCGCCGATTTCCCCGTTGCTGGCCAACGTGTTCATGCATTACGCGTTCGATGTCTGGATGGTTCGGGAGTTCCCGGGCTGTCACTTCGAACGGTATGCGGATGACATTGTCGCTCACTGCGATTCGGAGGATCAGGCCCGCGCGCTGCGGGACTCGATCGCCACCCGGCTCGGGGCACTCGGCCTCGAGCTGCACCCCGGGAAGACGAAGGTCGTGTTCTGCCAGGACGCGAACCGGCCGGGGGAAGCGGAGCACACCAGCTTCGACTTCCTCGGCTACACCTTCCGGGGGCGCCTGGCCAAAGGCCGGAGAGGCTACTTCGTGAGCTTCGCCCCGGCAATCAGTGTCACGGCCGCCAAGGCGGTCGGCCAGAAGGTCAGGGCATGGCACCTCAATCGTCGCAGTGGGACGGATCTGTCCGGCCTCGCCGAGGAGATCGACCCTCAGGTGCGCGGCTGGATCGGCTATTACGGGGCCTTCTACCGCTCCGAGCTGTACTCCCTCGCAAGGCATATCGACGAGCATCTCGTTCGATGGGCCATGCAGAAATTCAAACGACTGCGCGGGAAAGCTGCCAAGGCTCGGGCCTGGCTGGACGCGGTTCGACAGCACCAGCCCCGACTCTTCGCCCACTGGCACCTTCTCCCGCCCACCCGAGGCCGGCGCGTGGGAGCCGTATGACGGGCGACTGTCACGTACGGTTCTGCGAGAGCCGGGGGTGCGATTCCCCCCGGCTACTCACCAAACACCCGGCCGTTCAAGCCTGGCTGGCCAAGCACCCGCGA
>DASQBE010000163.1:0-5601 GCA_035635355.1 Binatia bacterium
GCGGACCAGATGGGCGAGGGATCGGTAGGGTACCTTCCGAACAGGCAATCGGACCTCTCACGTGTCCTACGTCTTGGGGGTCAACGGCCGCGCCAGATTGAACACCGACTCCTTCGTCACGTGCGTATAGAAAGGGCCACCCAACCGCCCGATCGCATCCAGCGCCACCGGATCGATCCGCCCGTTCACGAAAAGCGACTCCTGGATGTGCATGTACACGACTTCCCCGATCACGTAGTTCGCGCGCAGCGCCCCGCCCCCGTGCTCCACGATCTGGAACAACCGGCACTCCATGGCCACGGGACACTCGGCCACGCGCCACGCCTTCACCACCTTGCTCGCGACCTTCGTGAACCCTGCCTCGACGAACTCGTCCACCTCCGGCGCGTAGTCCGCCGAGGACTGGTTCATCCTCTCCCTCAGCCCCCACGGGGCGATGTGGACCACGTACTCGCGCGTGGCACGGACGTTGTTCAGCGTGTCCTTGTCGCGCCCGGCGCCACTCGTGACTGGGGAGAACACCAAGGAAGGCGGATGCGCGCCGCCGGCGTTGAAGAAGGAAAAGGGGGCCAGGTTCGCGACGCCTCCGGCCGACAGCGACGACACGAACGCGATCGGCCGGGGCACGACGCACCCCACCAGCAAGGAATAGACTTCGGCGGGGTCGGCCTTCGCGGGATCAATCTCCCGGAAGCTCACCCGGTCGCGCCCTCTCCCTCGAACTTCGCCTCCTTCTCGATCCACGAGTAGGGGTACTGCGGATCGTCGACGGGCGCGGCCTCGGGCGTGACGTACAAGGGGTGGAAGGTGTCCAGCATCACCGCCAGCTCCTTCGTCTCCTTCGCGCCGATCGACGCCTCCGCGGCCCCAGGATGCGGCCCGTGCGGGATCCCCGACGGGTGCAGCGTGAACGACCCGACCTCGATCCCCCGCCGGCTCATGAAATTCCCGTTCACGTAGTAGAGCACCTCGTCCGAGTCCACGTTCGAGTGGTTGTACGGCACCGGCAGCGCGTTCGGGTGGTAGTCGTACATCCGCGGCACGAACGAGCAGACCACGAAGTTCCGCCCCTCGAAGCACTGGTGCGTGGGCGGCGGCATGTGGACCCGGCCGGTGATCGGCTCGAAGTCCTCGATGTTGAAGATGTAGGGGTAGAGAAACCCGTCCCAACCCACGACGTCGAGAGGATGGAAATCGAACTCGTACGCCGTGATCTGGTCCCGCGCCTTGATCCTCACCTCGTACTTCCCCTTCTCGGTGAAGGTCTCCAGCCGCTCCGGCTTCCGGATGTCCCGCTCCGAGAACGGCGCGTGCTCCAGCAGCTGCCCGTACTCGTTCCGGTAGCGCTTCGGCGTCTCGATCGACGAGGCCGACTCGATGACCAGGTAGCGCTGCGTCTCCGCCTCCGGATGGAACATGTACGTCGTGCCCCGCGGGATTACGACGTAATCCCCAGGCCGGTAGAGCAGCTCCCCGAAGATCGTCTGGATCCGCCCCGTTCCCTCGTGGATGAAATAGAGGTCGTCGCCCTGCCCATTGCGGTAGAAGTACGACATCTTCTGGTCCGGCACCGCGATCGCCATCGAGACGTCCGCGTTGTGGAGCAGGACCACCCGGCCGCTCACCGGATCCCCGCTCTTCTTCAGATCCTTCGTCTTGAAATGATGGTGCCGCAGCACCTGCTCGTCCGCGTGCTGCACGCGCGTGTCGTGGATCCGTTTGATCTCGCGCGCCTGCGTCGGCATGTTGTGGTGTTAGATCAGCGACGAGCGCCCCGAGAATCCCCGAGAGCCCATGAGCTGCTCGGTGTAGAGCTTCCCATCCGGGCGGCGGAACTGCGTGTGGCGCTTGTGGGGCGTCAAGCCCAGGGTGTGGTACATCGGCATGGCGTCTATCCGATCTTGTTGGTGAGTGTTCCCAGGCGCTCGATCTCGAGCGTGACCTCGTCGCCGGATTCGAGCCAGGGGTGGACTTCGGTTCCCAGCTCGAGGATACAACCGGTGCCGACCGTGCCGGAGCCGATCACATCACCGGGGAAAAGATACACGTCCTGCGAGGCCCTCGCAATCATCTGCCCGAACGTGAAATGCATGTCCTTGGCGTTCCCGCGCGAGAGCGTGGCGCCGTTCACCCGCGCCTCCATCGAGAGGTCGTACTGGTCCCCGCTCCGCTTCCCCTCCAGCTCGTCCATCGTCACCAGCGCGGGGCCCAGGGAGGTCGCGAAATCCTTCCCCTTCGCGGGCCCCAGCCCGATCGCCATCTCCTTCCGCTGCACGTCGCGCGCGCTCCAGTCGTTCAGGATGGTGAAGCCGGCCACCACCGAGCGCCATTTGTCGGCGGGCACGTTCCGGGCGCGGACCCCCACGATGCACGCGATCTCCAGCTCGTAGTCGAGGGCCTGGGCCCACTCGGGCCTGGGAACCACGGCTTGGTCGCCCACCAGGGAGCCCGGGTTCGAGAAATAGAAGGCGGGAAACTCGTACCACTCCGGCGGCACTTCCAGCCCTCGGCGCGCGCGGGCGTTCCGGACGTGCGCCTCGAAGGCGTAGAAATCCCGGACCGTGGGCGGCCTGGAAACCGGAGGATGCAGCGTGATCCGGGATCGCGCGTGCCAGGCGGGAGCGAGCGCCTCGGCGTACCGGGCCTTCGCCCCCACGGCGCCGGGGGTCGACGCGTCCACCGCGCGGTCGAGGACGGACCGGGCCACCGGCAGGCCCTGCTCCCAGTCCGCCAGCAGGCTGTCGACCGATCGCAGGCGTCCCGCGGCGTCGAGGCCGGGGGCCAGGACCGAGGCGGCCGCGGCCAGCTCCAGCACGCGATCGCCGTCGAGCGCGCCCAGGTGGCGCTCCGACGTCCCGTTTCGGCTGAACGAAACGAGGCGCATCGCGCCTTAGAGATTTCCCCGCAGCGCCTGCTCGCGCTCGATCGCCTCGAAGAGCGCCTTGAAGTTGCCCTTCCCGAAGCCGCGGCTCCCCTTCCGCTCGATCACCTCGAAGAAAACGGTCGGACGATCCTCGACCGCTCTCGTGAAGATCTGGAGCAGGTAGCCCTCGTCGTCGCGATCCACCAGGATGCCGAGCTTGGACAGCTCGCGCTTGTCCTCGTCGATCTTCCCCACGCGCCCCTCCAGCATCTCGTAGTAGCTGGGCGGGACGTTCACGAACGGGATCCCGGATTCCTTCAAACGCGAGACCGTGTTGATGATGTCGCTGGTGGCGAGTGCGATGTGCTGGACGCCGGGGCCGCGGTAATACTCGAGGTACTCGTCGATCTGCGACTTCTTCTTCCCCGCCGCGGGCTCGTTGATCGGAAACTTCACCTTCCCGCTTCCGTCCGCCATCACCTTGGACATGAGCGCCGAGTACTCGGTGGAGATGTCCTTGTCGTCGAAGTGCTGGAACTGGCTGAAGCCCATCACGTCGCGGTAGTACGCGACGAACTTGTTCATGTCCCCCAGCGCCACGTTCCCGACCACGTGGTCCACGTAGAGGAGCGGCCCGGGCTTGGGCAGCTCGCCGGTGGCACGGTACCCCGGCAGGAAGACGCCCCGGTACTTGGAGCGATCCACGAAGGAGTGGATGGTGTCGCCGTACGTCGCGACCGAGGCGCGGCGGATCTCGCCGGAATCGTCCCGCACGGTCGTCGGCGGCTCGACGCCCCGGGCCCCGCGCTTCGTGGTCTCCTGGTACGCGCGGTCCACGTCCTCCACCTCGAGCGCGATGTCGCGCACGCCGTCCCCATGTTTCTGGACGTGCTCCGCCATCGCCCCCTCGGGGCCCAGCGGCGTGGTCAGCACGAAGCGGACCCGGCCCTGCTGGAGCACGTAGGAGGCCCGGTCCCGGACCCCGGTTTCCAGGCCCGCGTACGCGGTGATGGTGAGGCCGAACGCGTGCTGGTAGAAGAACGCCGCCTGCCGCGCGTTCCCCACCCAGAATTCGAGATGGTCGATGGAGCGGATGCTCAGGAAGTCGTCGGTCTTGGCCGCGGCGCCGGGCGCCGTCGCGCTGCGATCACCCATAGAGTCCCCGCAGCCTCGTGGCTTCCGCGACACGCCCGACCCCCAGCATGTACGCCGCCGTCCGATTGTGGGTGTGGTGCTTCTCTGCGAGCGCCGACACGTCCCGGAAGGAGCGGCGCATGATGGTCTCGAGCTTCTGGTTCACTTCCTCCTCGGTCCAGAAGTAGTTCGCCAGGTCCTGGACCCATTCGAAATAGGACACCGTGACGCCCCCTGCGTTCGCGAGGATGTCCGGGATCAGGAAGACGCCGTTTTCGTGGAGGATGGGATCCGCGTCCGGCGTCGTGGGGCCGTTCGCGGCTTCGGCGATGATGCGAGGCTTGATGCGGGGCGCGTTCTCCTCGGTGATCTGGTTCTCGAGCGCCGCCGGGATCAGGATGTCCACCTTCAGCTCCAGGAGCTCGCTGTTGCCGATCCGGTCGGTGCCCGGAAGCCCCACCACCGTGCCCGCCTCCTTCTTGTGCGCCTGGACCACCTTGGGGTCGAGCCCGCGCGAGGATTGGATTCCGCCCCGCGAGTCGCTCACCGCCACCACCTTGGCGCCCCGCGCGTGCAGGAGGTCGTGCGCGATGGAGCCCGCGTTGCCGTAGCCCTGGATCGCGACCGTCATCCCCTCGAGCTGCTTGCCCAGGTGCTTGCAGGCCTCCTCGATCGCGACGGTGCAGCCGCGCGCGGTCGCCTCGCGGCGGCCCAGCGAGCCGCCGAGCGAGATCGGCTTTCCGGTCACGACCCCGGGGGAGGCGAATCCCTGGCGCATCGTGAACGTGTCCATGATCCACGCCATGACCTGCGCGTCCGTGTAGACGTCGGGCGCGGGGATGTCCTTCTCCGGCCCGATGATGATGGCGATCTCGTTGGTGTAACGCCGGGTCATGCGCTCCAGCTCGTGGAGCGAGAGCCCCTTCGGATCGACCTCGATCCCGCCCTTCGCGCCGCCGTAGGGCAAGTTGACCACGGCGCACTTCCAGGTCATCCACGCGGCAAGCGCTTTCACCTCGTCGAGGGTGACTTGCGGATGAAAGCGGATGCCCCCCTTGGCGGGGCCGCGCGAGACATCGTGCTGCACGCGGTAGCCCTGGACGACCCGCCAGGAGCCGTCGTCCATCTCGAACGGGACCGAGACGATCAGGGCGCGGCGCGGAACCCGGAGCTTCAGGCGGATGCCGTCCTCCAGCTTGAGCATCTCGGCCGCGATGTCGAACTGACGCTGGGCCACCTCGAACGGATTTCGGGTCGGCGTGGATTTCTTCTCCATGACTACGGACATGGGTACCTCGGGTTGTGGGTGGTGCGCCGGAATCCAGGCCTCCGGAGCGAAAGGGCGTCAGCCCCGCCATTTTACTCCCGGGGGCGGTCCCCGCAACCGGGAATCGGCACGCCCGCGCGCCCCGCGAGGCGGGTCCGGTATACTGCGCCGCATGTCCCCATCCCGCGCCGCCGGGGGCGTTCTGGCCCTCGGCTCCGCCGCCTTCGTGGTCGGCGTCGTGGCGGCGAGCCAGACCCCCGGCCCGGTCGCGTGGGCGCTCCACCTCCCCGGGTTCCTGCCCGGGCCCGAGCGCGCCCTGGTGATGGCGCTCCTGATC
>DASQBE010000164.1:0-8453 GCA_035635355.1 Binatia bacterium
GCATCGAGAAGGACGAGTCGACCAAGAAGCAGGAGAAGCGGAAGATCGACCGGCTCCGACGCCAGGCCAAGAAGGAGAAGGATCGCATCCACGAGACGCGCGCGGCCGAGGTCGGCCGTGTGCTCCTGGGCGAGTACGTGAACAAGTGGGTGGAGGGGGACGAGGAGAAGCCCGTCGCCCGCGCCGGCAAGAAGATCGACGAGGAGTTCCTCTCCAAGGCCGATCTCGAAGCCATCCCCTACAAGACGCAGGTCACGCGGAACGATCAGGCGAACGAGCGCTTCTGGGCGCTCCTCGAGGGCGCGGCGCGCGCGCTCGACCGCGTGGAGAAGAACCTCGAGAAGGAGATCGAGAAGGTGACGCGCGGGGACGAGCTTCCCCCCGGGGTCGTCAAGCTCGTGAAAGTCTACGTCGCCAAGAAGCGGAAGCTCTCCGTGGGCGACAAGATGGCGGGACGGCACGGCGACAAGGGGGTGGTCGCGAAGATCATGCCCGAGGAAGACATGCCGTACATGCCCGACGGAACACCCGTGGACATGGTGCTCAATCCCCTCGGCGTGCCGTCGCGTATGAACATCGGCCAGGTGCTGGAGACGCACCTGGGCTGGGCGGCGCAGGAGCTCGGCCTCACGGTGGCGACCCCGGTGTTCGCGGGCGCGACCGTGGACGAGATCAAGAGCTGCCTCAAGGATTCCAGGCTGCCCGTGGACGGCAAGAGCGTCCTCTACGACGGGCGGAGCGGCGAGTCCTTCGACCAGCGCGTCACCGTGGGCTACATCTACATGATGAAGCTCTCGCACCTGGTCGACGACAAGATCCACGCCCGCTCGATCGGCCCGTACTCGCTGGTCACCCAGCAGCCGCTGGGCGGCAAGGCGCAGTTCGGCGGACAGCGGTTCGGAGAAATGGAGGTGTGGGCGCTCGAAGCGTACGGGGCGGCCTTCACCCTGCAAGAGCTGCTCACGGTCAAGTCGGACGACGTCGTGGGCCGGTCGCGCATCTACGAGGCGATCGTCAAGGGAGAGAATCCTCCGGCTCCCAGCACGCCGGAGTCGTTCAACGTGTTGGTCAAGGAACTTCAGAGTCTCTGCATGGACGTTCAGCTTCGGGACGAAGCGTAGACGAGGAGGCACGGCACGATGCAGGAACTGTTCGGAATCAAGTCGCCTCTCGCAACGGAACGTCAGCGATTCAGCCTGGCGCGCGTCGACGATCGCGATAACTCGCGTCGCAAGCTCGCGTTCAATTCCATCCGGATCATGCTCGCCTCACCGGAGACGATCCGGGGCTGGTCGCACGGCGAAGTCACGAAGCCCGAGACGATCAACTATCGGTCCTTCAAGCCCGAGCGGGATGGTCTCTTCTGCGAGAAGATCTTCGGGCCGGTCAAGGACTGGGAGTGCAATTGCGGCAAGTACAAGCGCATCCGCTACCGCGGGGTCATCTGCGACCGCTGCGGCGTGGAGGTCACGCAGGCCAAGGTGCGCCGGGAGCGGCTGGGCCACATCAACCTGGCGGTCCCGGTTTCGCATATCTGGTACTTCAAGGCGGTGCCGAGCCGCATCGGGCACCTGCTCGACATGTCGATCCGCGATCTGGAGCGGGTCCTCTACTACGAATCGTACGTGGTCATCGATCCCGGCACGAGCGGGCTCAAGAAGAAGCAGCTCGTCTCGGAGGACGAGTACTACGAGCTGACGCAGGACGAGACGATCACGCTGAACGCGAAGATGGGCGCCGAGGCCATCCGCGATCTCCTCACCGAGATCGACCTGGACGAGCTATCGGCCGAGCTTCGCGCCATCGCCAAGATCGAGAACTCCGTCCAGCGGAAGAAGGAAACCCTGAAGCGCCTCCGCATCGTGGAGGCGTTTCGACAGTCGGGGAACCGGCCGGAGTGGATGATCCTCTCCGTGATCCCGGTCTTGCCGCCCGATTTGCGCCCCCTGGTGCCGCTCGAGGGCGGACGGTTCGCGACGTCGGACCTGAACGACCTCTACCGGCGGGTCATCAACCGGAACAATCGCCTGAAGAAGCTCATCGACATCCGCGCGCCCGAGGTGATCCTACGTAATGAGAAACGGATGCTCCAGGAGGCCGTGGACGCGCTCTTCGACAACGGCCGCCGCAGCCGCGCCGTGCGCGGACAGGGCAACCGGCCCCTGAAGTCGCTCTCCGACATGCTGAAGGGGAAGCAGGGGCGCTTCCGCCAGAACCTCCTGGGCAAGCGCGTGGATTATTCCGGCCGCTCCGTCATCGTGGTCGGCCCCGAGCTGAAGCTTCACCAGTGCGGCATTCCCAAGAACATGGCGCTGGAGCTCTTCAAGCCGTTCATCATCCGGAAGCTCGAGGACAAGGGCTTCGTGCAGACGGTGAAGAGCGCGAAGCGGCTCGTCGAGCGGGAGCGTCCCGAGGTGTGGGACATCCTGGGCGACATCATCAAGGGGCACCCGGTGCTCCTGAACCGCGCGCCGACGCTGCACCGGCTGGGCATCCAGGCCTTCGAGCCCGTGCTGGTGGAAGGGAAGGCGATCCGCATCCATCCGATGGTGTGCGGGGCGTTCAACGCGGACTTCGACGGCGATCAGATGGCGGTCCACGTGCCGCTCTCCTTCGAGGCGCAGATCGAGACGCGCCAGCTCATGCTCTCGACCAACAACATCCTGCTCCCCTCGAACGGGCGTCCGGTCGCGTCCCCCAGCCAGGACATCGTGCTCGGATGCAACTACATGACGAGGAAGCGGCCGCTTCCCGCCGGGAAGAGGCCGAAGCACTACGCGGGCATGACCGAAGTGCGGGCGGCGTACGACCACAAGCAGGCGGGGCTCCACGATCCGATCGTGCTCCATCTGGACGGGCAGCGGGTCGAGACCTCGGTCGGACGCGTGCTCTTCAACGAGATCCTGGTGCCGCTGGGCATTCCGTTCAAGAACACCGAGATGGACAAGAAGGCGCTCGAGGAGCTGGTCGGGGATTGCCACCGCAACCTGGGCAACAAGACGACCGCGCTCATCCTCGATTCGCTCAAGAACCTCGGATTCACCTACGCCACGCAGGCGGGCATCACCGTGGGGATCGACGACATCCTGATTCCCGGCGCCAAAGCGGAGATCATCGGGCGCGCCCAGAAAGCGGTCGCGCACATCAACCAGCAGTACCAGCAGAAGGTGATCACGGACGGCGAGCGCTACAACAAGGTCATCGATACCTGGACGCACGTCACGACCGAGGTGGAAGAGGCGACGTTCCAGGGCCTGGCCGCGGATCGGGACGGCTTCAACCCGATCTACATGATGGCGTACTCGGGCTCCCGCGGCACCAAGGAGCAGATCCGCCAGCTGGCCGGGATGCGCGGGCTCATGGCGAAGCCGCAGAAGAAAATCACCGGAGGCCTCGGCGAGATCATCGAGACCCCCGTGATCCATAACTTCAAGGAAGGCCTCACCGTGCTCGAGTACTTCGTCTCGACGCACGGCGCGCGCAAGGGTCTCGCGGACACGGCGCTCAAGACGGCCGACGCCGGATACCTCACGCGGCGCCTCGTGGACGTGGCGCAGGACGTCATCGTGAACATCGAGGACTGCGGCACGGTGAGCGGTCTCGAGGTCTCGGCCCTCAAGGAGGGCGAGGAAGTGATCGAGCCCCTGGGGGACCGGGTGCTGGGCCGCGTCGCCACCGAGGACGTCATCGACCCGAACACCGGGGACGTGGTCGTCCGCTCGGGCGAGGAGATCAACGAGGAGGGAGCGGCGGCGATCGAGGAGAGCGGGCGGATCGAGAAGGTGGCGATCCGGTCGGTCTTGAAGTGCGAGGCCGCGCGGGGCATCTGCGGCAAGTGCTACGGCCGGAATCTCGCGACCGGGCGCATGGTCGAGCTGGGTGAGGCGACGGGCGTCATCGCCGCGCAATCGATCGGCGAGCCCGGAACGCAGCTCACGCTCCGCACCTTCCATATCGGCGGCGTCGCAGGCCGCATCGTCGAGCAGTCGCGCATCAAATCCAAGATCGCGGGCTCGGTCCGCTTCCGCGAGCTCGAGGTGGTCGAGCGGCAGAACGGCTCCCTGGTCGTCGTGGGTCACAAGGGCCAGATCGAGGTCCTGGATCCGGAGGGCAAGGTCCGGCACCGCTATTCGCCTCCGTACGGCGCGACCGTGGACGTGAAGGACCTGGCCAAGGTCGCCGTCGGGGACGATCTCTTCGAGTGGGATACCTACAACACGCCGATTCTGACCGAGAAGCCGGGCACGGTCCGGTTCGTGGACATCAAGGAGAAGGTGACCGTACGCGACGAGGTCGACGAGAACACGGGGCTCCGCCTCATGGTCATCGTGGACGATCGCGAGAAGGTCCTCCAGCCGCACGTCGACATCCTGGGCTCCGGCGGCCGGCGGGTGGCGAGCTACCCGCTTCCGACCGGCGCGAGGCTTCTGGTGCGGGACGGCCAGGAGGTCACGGCGGGCGAGCCGATGGTCAAGATCCGCCGCGAGATCTCGAAGACCCGCGACATCACGGGCGGTCTACCCCGTGTGAGCGAGCTCTTCGAGGCGCGGAAGCCGAAGGACGCGGCCACCGTTTCGGAAATCGACGGCCGCGTGGAGTTCGGCGGGGTCAGCCGAGGCATGAAGAAGCTCCTCGTGGTCGGCGAGGCCGGCGACACGCGCGAGTACCTCATCCCGCAGGGCAAGCACATGCACGTGCAGGAGGGGGACTACGTGAAGGCGGGCGACCGCCTGACCGAGGGGCCGGTGAACCCGCACGATACCCTCAAGATCAAGGGAATCCAGGCGGTACAGGAATACCTGGTCAACGAGATCCAGGAGGTCTACCGCCTCCAGGGCGTGCGCATCGACGACAAGCACATCGAGGTCATCGTCCGGCAGATGCTTCAAAAAGTGCGGATCGAGGACCCGGGCGACACCAATTTCCTCGAGGGAGAGCAGGTGGACAAGGCTCAACTGCGGATCGAGCAGCGCCGCGTCGAGACCGAGGGCGGGCAGCCGGCGACCTATCAGCCGCTTTTGCTTGGGATTACGAAGGCATCCCTCTCCACCCAGAGCTTCATCTCCTCGGCTTCGTTCCAGGAGACAACTCGCGTTCTTACAGAGGCTTCCGTGCTCGGAATGACCGACCACCTTCGCGGCCTGAAGGAGAACGTCATCATCGGGCACCTGATCCCCGCCGGCACCGGCATCTCGCGGTACCGTGGGGTTGAAGTCATTGCGGAAGAGGAAGATGAGACCGAACGGGTCGCCGGTGTGGAGGAAGAGATAAAAACTGCTTGACCCGGTTTTTCGAACCTGGGTACACTGTGCGTTCTTTGCGCCCAAACCCATTGTCATGAGGAATCTTAGGTGCCGACTCTGAATCAACTCGTGCGTCTCGGCCGGAAACGGCAGCTCAGCAAAACGGCTTCGCCGGCCCTGAAGGGCGCGCCGCAGAAACGCGGCGTGTGCACGCGCGTCTATACATCGACCCCGAAGAAGCCCAACTCGGCGCTTCGCAAGGTCGCCCGCGTGAGGCTCACGAACGGGATGGAGGTCACCTGCTACATCCCGGGCGAGGGACACAACCTCCAGGAGCACTCGATCGTCCTGATCCGCGGCGGCCGCGTGAAGGACCTCCCCGGCGTGCGCTATCACGTCGTGCGGGGAACGCTCGACGCCTCGGGCGTCGACGGTCGTCAGCAGAGCCGATCGAAGTACGGCACGAAACGGAAGAAAGGGGCCGCGTAGCCCATGCGCCGCGCCAGCAAGATCCATAAATTCGAAGTCCAGCCCGACGCACGCTTCAACAACGTCCTGGTCACGCGCTTCATCAACGCGCTGATGATCCAGGGCAAGAAGAGCGTCGCGGAGCGGATTTTCTACGGTGCGGTCGACATGATCGAGAAGAAGACCGGGGGAGACGGTCTCTCGGTGGTGAAGACGGCGCTCGCGAACGTGAAGCCCGTGCTGGAAGTGAAATCCCGGCGCGTGGGCGGGGCGACGTACCAGGTCCCGGTGGAAGTGCGCCAGGACCGCCGGACGGCATTGGCCCTCCGTTGGATCATTCAGTACTCGCGTGCCCGTCCCGACCACTCGATGGCGGAGCGGATCGCGGCGGAGTTGATCGCGGCATCGAAGAACGAGGGGGGCGCGGTCAAAAAGCGCGAGGATACTCACAAGATGGCGGAAGCCAACAAGGCGTTCGCTCACTATCGCTGGTAGAGCGGTCGAGGACGGTTTCGAAGTGCCCAGGCAGTACGATCTTTCTCATATGCGGAACATCGGCATCATGGCCCACATCGATGCCGGCAAGACGACCCTGACCGAGCGGATCCTCTACTACACGGGGAAGGTCCATCGGATTGGGGAGGTCCATGATGGGGCGGCCACCATGGACTGGATGGAGCAGGAGCGTGAGCGGGGCATCACCATCACCTCGGCCGCGACGACCTGTTTCTGGCACAACCACCAGGTCAACATCATCGATACGCCAGGCCACGTCGACTTCACGGTCGAGGTGGAACGCTCGCTCCGGGTGCTCGACGGCGCGATCGCCGTCTTCTGCGGCGTGGGCGGAGTGGAGCCGCAGTCGGAAACCGTGTGGCGGCAGGCCGATAAGTACGGCGTGCCGCGGATCGCGTTCGTGAACAAGCTGGACCGCGTCGGCGCGGATTTCAACTTCGTCGTGGGCATGATGAAGACCCGCCTGGGCGCTCTGGCCGTGCCGCTCCAGATCCCGATCTATGTCGGGGACTGGTTCACCGGGATGATCGACCTGATCGAGATGCACTCGGTCACGTACGAGTCGGACGAGATGGGCGCCCAATACGTCGAGGGCGCGATCCCCCGGGACCTCGAGAAGAAGGCAGCCGAGGCGCGGCACCACATGCTGGAGTCGATCGCGGAATACGACGACGAGCTGCTCCATGCGTATCTGGACGGCAAGCCGACGACCTCCGAGATGATCAAGCGCGCCATCCGCAAGGGGACCCTGGCCGGGAAGATCGTGCCGGTCCTCGGCGGCACGGCGTTCAAGAACAAGGGCGTGCAGAAGCTGCTGGACGCGGTGGTGTCGTACCTCCCCGCGCCGATCGACGTGGCCGCGGTCAAGGGCGTGAACCCCAAGACCCTGGAGCACGAGCAGCGCAGCCCCTCGGACGACGAGCCGTTCGCGGCGCTCGCGTTCAAGATCATGACCGACCCGTACGTCGGCAAGCTGACGTTCTTTCGCGTCTATTCCGGGACCCTGAAGGCGGGCACCTACGTGTACAACTCGACCAAGGAAAAGGGAGAGCGTCTGGGACGGGTCGTCGAGATGCACGCGAACAAGCGCGAGGATCGCGAGGAGATCTACTGCGGGGAGATTGCCGCGGCGGTCGGGCTGAAGAACGTCCATACGGGCGACACGCTCTGCGACAAGGACCACCCCATCGTGCTCGAGGCGATGCACTTCCCCGAGCCGGTGATCCAGGTCGCGATCGAGCCCAAGACGAAGGCGGACGAGGAAAAGATGTCGACCGCGCTCGGGAAGCTGAGCGACGAGGATCCGACGTTCAAGGTCAAGACCGACGAGGACTCGGGCCAGACCCTGATCTCGGGCATGGGCGAGCTTCATCTGGAGATTCTCGTGGACCGCATGGTCCGGGAGTTCAGCGTCCAGGCCAACATCGGGAAGCCCCAGGTCGCCTACAAGGAGACGATTCGGAAGAAGGTCGAGCAGCGGACGCGGTTCATCCGCCAGACCGGCGGCCGCGGTCAGTTCGCGGACGTGACGATCACCATCGAGCCGCTCGCTCCCGGAACGGGCTTTCAGTTCGAGAACGAGATCCGGGGAGGCGCCATCCCCAAGGAGTACATCCCCTCGGTGGAGAAGGGCATCATCGAGGCGATGGAAAACGGGATCATGGCCGGCTACCCCGTGGTGGACATCCGGATCGAGCTGATCGACGGCCAGTTCCACGAGGTCGACTCCTCGGAGATGGCCTTCAAGATCGCGGGCTCGATGGCGTTCAAGGAGGCCGCGGCCAAGGCGAGCCCCAAGCTCCTCGAGCCGATCATGGACGTCGAGGTGGTGGTGCCCGAGGAGTACATGGGCGACGTCATCGGCGATCTCAGCTCCCGGCGCGGACGCATCGGGGGCATGTTTCAGCGCTCCGACGCGCGCGTCGTGGCCGCTTCGGTGCCGCTGTCGGAAATGTTCGGATATTCCACGCGGCTCCGCTCCATCACACAGGGGCGGGCCGTTTATTCGATGCAATTCTCTCGATACGACGAGATGCCGCAGGCCATGGCCGAGCAAATCGTGACCAAGGTCAAGGGGAGCTAGAAATGGCCAAGCAGAAATTCGAGCGGAACAAGCCTCACATCAACGTGGGGACGATTGGTCACGTGGATCACGGGAAGACGACGTTGACCGCGGCGATCACGATGGTGTTGTCGCAGAAGAACCCGAAGATCCAGGTGCGGGAT